>NZ_LJHP01000001.1:0-363849 GCF_001295965.1 Blastomonas sp. AAP25 | reverse complement strand
CGCGGCTGCCACGGCAGCCTCGTCAATGGCAGGCGGCGGTGCGCCAGCGCCCAGCAGCAGCGCTGCGAGCGGAGCGAACAGCCAGCGGATCATGCCGCTTCTGGTTCCTTGCGGCTTCCCGGTTTGACGCCGGGAGTCGCAGCGAGCTCAGGGGGCAGGGCGTCTTCGGCGAAAGTCGGGAAGTTGAGCGAGATCAGCGGGAAGAACGGAACGCCCAGCGACACCTCGCCAGCGGTGCGGTCGACCAGCGCGCCGGCAGCTATCACATTGCCGCCCGCTGCGTTCACCGCTGCGATCGCTTCGCGCGAAGACAGTCCTGTGGTGACGACGTCTTCCATCAGCAGCACCTTCTGGCCCGGCTTGATCGCAAAGCCGCGACGCAGCTCGAAGGTTCCCGTGGGGCGCTCGACGAACATCGCCTCGACGCCCAGCGCGCGGCCCATCTCATGGCCGATGATGAGGCCGCCCATCGCGGGCGAGATGACGAGGTCGATCTGGCTGCGGACATCGCGCGGCATGCGGGCGGCGAGCGCGCTGGCGAGGCGCGAGGCGCGCATCGGGTCCATCAGCACACGGGCGCATTGCAGATAATGCGCGCTGTGCAGCCCCGAGGAGAGGATGAAATGCCCTTCGAGCAGTGCCTGACTCGCCCGAAACTCAGCCAGAATTTCTTCGTCCTGCATTGTATTTAGCCTTTTACGTAGCGTCTCGGCACCCCCCGGAGGGGGGCTTGGGGATGGGTGCAAAAAATATCCCTAGATTGGCTTGAGACTGGCGGCAAGCCTGCGTATAGGCACGATTAGCTATGACGCAAACACGGCAGTGATCCGGCACTACGGGACGTGGACGGATGCCCTGCCCATACAGGGACATTCTACGAATGGCGTTCGCATCTTGGACGAAATCTATCGGTTTCGCAGCCCTTGTTCTCGTAACCGCGCCGCTGGCGCTGGCACAGACGCCGCCGGCTCCGCCGGTCGCTGCTCCCGCCCCCAGCACGCAGGTTGCACCTGAAGCCGCAGCGCCTGCCGCTGCTGCTCCCGCCGCCACCGCCGAAGCCGCTCCGGCAGATGCCGCTGCTGCAGGCGCGCTCGATTCGAGCTACACCCCGATGGCGCCGACCCCGGGCAAGGGCATGCCGGTCGACAAGGGCATCGACTTCCAGGACCAGTATTCCGAGCTTGGTGAATATGCCTATTGGCTCGACACCATCGTCCTGCTGCCTATCATCGTGGCGATCTCGCTGCTGGTGCTCGGCCTGCTGATGTGGATTGTCATCCGCTATCGCGCCGCCGCCAACCCGGTCGCATCGCGCGTCACGCACAATACCACCATCGAAGTTATCTGGACTTTGGTTCCGGTGCTGATCCTGGTGGGTGTTGCGGTCCCGTCGATCGACCTGCTCGCCAAGCAGTACAAGCCCGCACCTGCCTCGGCCGTGACCGTCAAGGTGACCGGCTATCAGTGGTACTGGGGCTACAGCTATCCCGACAACGGCGATTTTGAGGTCGTCTCGAACATGCTGACCGAAGAGGCCGCCATCAAGAGTGGCGAACCGTACCAGCTGGCCGTCGACAACCGCATGGTCGTCCCCGCCGGTGAGCCGATCCGCATCATCACCACCGCTTCGGACGTGATCCACAGCTTCTCGGTGCCTTCGCTCTGGTTCAAGATGGACGCCGTCCCGGGCCGATCGAACGAGAAGATGCTCGTGATCAAGGAGCCCGGCGTCTATTACGGCCAGTGCTCCGAACTGTGTGGCGCACGCCACGGCTTCATGCCGATCGCGGTCGAGGCGCTGCCTCGCGCCAAGTTCGACGCTTGGGTCCGCTCGCAGGGCGGCACCGTCAAGGGCGATGAAGTCGCCGCCGCCGCAACTCCCGCCGCTGCACCTGCAGCCGCCACCACCACTCCCGCAGCAGAAGGCGCAGGCACTGCCGCCGCCGCTCCTGCAGCCGCTCAGTAAGGACAGGGCAAGACCATGACCACGATTGCTGCCAACCCGGCCGATCTGCATGACCATGATCATGCACATGACGACCACAAGCCCGCGTTTTTCCAGCGCTGGTTCATGTCGACCAACCACAAGGACATCGGTACGCTGTACCTGATCTTCGCGATCGTCGCGGGGATCATCGGCGGTGCCATTTCCGGCCTGATGCGCATGGAGCTGGCTGAGCCCGGCGTCCAGTATCTGCAGGGCTGGGCCTCGATGATGCAGGGCAGCGAAGCCACGCTCGACCAGGCCTATCACATGTGGAACGTGCTCATCACCGCGCACGGCCTGATCATGGTGTTCTTCATGGTCATGCCAGCGATGGTCGGCGGCTTCGGCAACTGGTTCGTTCCGATCATGATCGGTGCGCCGGACATGGCCTTCCCGCGGATGAACAACATCTCGTTCTGGCTGCTGATCCCCGCCTTTGCCCTCCTGCTCGGCTCGACCTTCGTGCCCGGCGGTTCGGGCTTGGGTGCCGGCACCGGTTGGACGGTCTACGCTCCGCTGTCGACCAGCGGTTCGGTCGGACCTGCCGTCGATCTTGCCATCCTGTCGCTGCACCTTGCCGGTGCATCGTCGATCCTCGGTGCTATCAACTTCATCACCACCATCTTCAACATGCGCGCTCCGGGCATGACGCTCAACAAGATGCCGCTGTTCGTGTGGTCGATGCTGGTCACCGCGTTCCTGCTCCTCCTCTCGCTGCCGGTTCTGGCCGCAGCCATCACCATGCTGCTGACCGACCGCAACTTCGGTTCGGCCTTCTTCAACGCCGCAGGCGGTGGTGACCCCGTTCTGTATCAGCACCTGTTCTGGTTCTTCGGCCACCCCGAAGTGTACATCATGATCCTGCCCGGTTTCGGCATGATCAGCCACATCATCGCAACCTTCTCCAAGAAGCCCGTGTTCGGCTATCTCGGCATGGCCTATGCCATGGTCGCAATCGGCGTCGTCGGTTTCGTGGTGTGGGCGCACCACATGTTCACCGTCGGTCTGTCGGTCAACATGAAGATGTACTTCACCGCAGCAACCATGGTGATCGCGGTGCCCACGGGCATCAAGATCTTCTCGTGGATCGCGACGATGTGGGGCGGTTCGCTCACTTTCAAGACCCCGATGGTCTGGGCGCTCGGCTTCATCTTCATGTTCACCGTGGGTGGCGTGACCGGTGTCGTGCTCGCCAATGGCGGCGTCGACGACAACCTGCACGACACGTACTACGTGGTCGCCCACTTCCACTATGTGCTCTCGCTGGGCGCGGTGTTCTCGATCTTCGCAGGGTTCTACTACTGGTTCCCCAAGATGAGCGGCCGTCACTACAACGAGCTGCTGGGCCACCTGCACTTCTGGGTGTTCTTCATCGGCGTGAACATCCTGTTCTTCCCGATGCACTTCCTGGGCCGTCAGGGCATGCCGCGTCGCTATCCCGATTATCCCGAGGCGTTCGCCTACTGGAACGAGATCGCCTCGCTCGGCTATGCGATCATGGCTGCCGGCATGCTGATCTTCTTCGTGAACATCGCCTATGCCATGGTTGCCGGACGTCGTGCCGAAGGTAATTACTGGGGCGAGGGTGCCACGACGCTGGAATGGACCCTGTCCAGCCCGCCGCCGTTCCACCAGTTCGAAACGCTGCCCGTCATCAAGTAAGGCAGGCAGAGTTCGGGCAGATTGACGGGCCGACACGGATGTTTCCAGGTCGGCCCGCAGCCCCTCCCCGAAAGGGAGGGGTTTGCCATATGGGTAATGAGTGACATGACCGAAGCCGTTCAGCAGTTGGATCGTCAGGCAGGCGCCGTTCCGGCCCCGCATGGCGCGCTCATGCCCGCACACTGGCGGGACTTCTGGGCATTGACCAAACCCGGCGTGATCCGCCTGGTGGTGTTTACCGGCCTGTGCGGGCTTCTGGTTGCGCCCGGGACCATTCACCCGGTCATCGGCTTCGTTGCGATCCTGTGCATCGCGATGGGCGCGGGCGGTGCCGCAGCGCTCAACCAGTATCACGAATCCGATCTCGACGCGCTGATGAAGCGCACCGCCAACCGCCCGATCCCCGCAGGCCGCATGGACCGCGAGGCCGCGCTGCAGTTCGGCCTGGCGCTGTCGGGCTTTTCGGTGGTGATCATGGGGCTGGCGGTCAACTGGCTGTCGGCTGCGATCCTGGCATTCTCGATCTTCTATTACGCCGTGATCTACACGGTCTGGCTCAAGCCCAATACGCCGCAGAACATCGTCATCGGTGGCGGGGCTGGGGCGTTCCCGCCGGTGATCGGCTGGGCTGCGGTGACCGGTGATGTCACCATGCTGCCGATCCTGCTGTTCTCGATCATTTTCTTCTGGACCCCGCCTCACTTCTGGGCGCTCGCACTGTTCGTGAAGATGGATTATGCGCGCGTCGGCATTCCCATGATGCCCAACGTCGCGGGCGAGAAATCCACGCGCCGTCAGGTGTTCGGTTATTCGCTGGTGCTGCTCGCGACCGCCATGGCGCCGTTTGCGCTCGGCCTTGCTGGCTGGACCTATGGCGCAAGTGCGCTGGTGCTCTCGGGCGTGTTCGTGCTGCTGGCCGCCCGCGTCGGCTTCCGCGTCGCGGGCGAGGGCGATGCGCTCAAGCCCGAAAAGCAGCTGTTTGCCTATTCGATCCTGTATCTGTTCATGATCTTCACCGCGGTGGTCATCGACCGGGCGGTGCTGCCGGCCATCGCGGCATGACCGAACAGCCCACATCGACCCCGCAGGCCCCCGATTTCAACGATCCGGAGGTCCTTGCCCAGTTGCGCGCGCGCCAGCGCAGCCGCGCGCTGTTCATGGCCGCGATTCTCATCGCCTTGTGCGTGATGTTCTATGTTATCACCATCGTGAAGATCGGGGTATGGGGATGAACGCCGCGACGCTTTCTCCCGATGTTTCGCGCCGCAACCGCAAGGCTGCTCTCCTCGCTTTGTGCTTTGCGGGCGGAATGCTCGGCATGGGCTATGCCGCGGTGCCGCTGTACCGCATCTTCTGCGAGGCAACCGGCTTTGGCGGAACCACGATGAAGGTCAGCGAAGAGACCGCTTCGGCAATCGCGGTGACGGACAAGCAGATCGTGGTGCGGTTCGATTCGAACGTGTCCTCGGCGCTGCCGTGGCGCTTCAAGCCGGAAAACCCGACCGAGAAGATTACCATCGGTGCGCGCGACATGGCCGCGTTCGTGGCGGAGAATCTTTCGAGCAAGCCGGTGACCGGAACCGCGACGTTCAATGTCACGCCCGTGCAGGCCGGTCGCTATTTCGCCAAGGTCCAGTGCTTCTGCTTCACCGAGCAGACGCTGCAGCCGGGCGAGAAGGTGCGGATGCCGGTGATCTATTATGTGGACCCGGCGATCCTCACCGATCCGGACACCAAGGATATCGAAGAGATAACCCTCAGCTATACCTTTTACCCGCTGGACCAGGCGAAAAAGGGCAGTTAAGGGCTTAGTTTGAAGACGCTTTAGGGACGACAGGGACCAGACCGATGGCCGGAACAAAGAACCACGATTATCATATTTTGCCGCCCAGCATCATTCCGTTCGCGGGATCGATGTCGGCGCTGCTCATGGCCGTAGGCGCGATCCTGTGGATGCACAGTGTCGATCCCTCGGGCATAGTTTTCTACGCCGGTGTCGCTGCCGTGGCAGCTACCTTCTATTTCTGGTGGGCGCAGGTCATCAAGGAAGCGCATGCGGGTGATCATACCCCGGTGGTGCAGCTGCACCTGCGCTACGGGATGATCCTGTTCATCGCTTCGGAAGTCATGTTCTTCGTCGGCTGGTTCTGGGCATGGTTCGATTTCTCGCTGTTCCCGTCCACCGCGGACGTGATCGGCGGAACCTGGCCGCCCAAGGGTGTCGAAGTGCTCAACGCCTTCGAACTGCCGCTGCTCAACACGCTGATCCTGCTGTGCTCGGGCACCACCGTCACCTGGGCGCACCACTCGCTGATCAACGGCGACCGCGATGGCCTGATCAAGGGCCTGTGGCTCACGATCATCCTGGGCATCGTGTTCAGCTGCGTGCAGGCCTATGAATATTCGGTCGCGCCTTTCCCGTTCAAGGACCTGAACTATGGTTCGGCCTTCTATATGGCGACCGGTTTCCACGGCTTCCACGTGCTGGTCGGCACGATCTTCCTGATCGTCTGCCTGGTGCGCTCCTATAAGGGCCACTTCACCCCCAAGCAGCATTTCGGCTTCGAAGCCGCTGCATGGTACTGGCACTTCGTCGACGTGGTGTGGCTGTTCCTCTTCCTCGTCATCTATGTCTGGGGTGGTTGGGGTGCGGTGACGCATTGATATCCAGCCGATGAACCGGCGCGGTCATCATGGATGATCCGCAAATCCAAAAAGGGCAGTCTGGTCTGGTCCAGGCTGCCCTTTTCGGCGAATGCCCCGCGTGCGGATCGCGCACGCTGTTTGCCGGCTGGGTACGCTTTGCGACCCGCTGCCGCGCGTGCGGGCATGATTTTTCCAGCTACAATGTCGGCGATGGGCCTGCCGCGTTCCTGATCCTGGTGATCGGGGCGCTGGTGTGCGCCTTTGCGCTGGTGCTTCAGGTCAGGATGAGCCCGCCGTTCTGGGTGCACATCCTGCTCTGGGTGCCGATCACCAGCGCGCTGGTGCTGCTGTCGCTGAGGGTCTCCAAGGCGGCCATGCTGATCCACGAGGCTCGCGCCGAAGTGCGCGAAGGCAAGATCGCAGATGACACGAGGCTAGACCCATGAAACGCCCGCCCCTGTTGCCGACCCTGGTGGTCGGTATCGCCATCGCGATCATGATCGGGCTGGGCGTTTGGCAGCTCCAGCGCATGGCGTGGAAGGATGCGCTGCTGAAGGAATACGCCTCGGCGTCCGATCAGCCCGCGATCGCCTGGCCGGCAGTGCCCGATGCCGGGTCGCTGCCGCTGTATCGCAAATCGTCGGTCAACTGCCTCACCGTCACCGGCTGGCGGTCGTCCAGCGGCCGCAGCGGGCGAGGACAGGCGGGGTGGGTGCATATCGCTTCGTGTTCGACCGGCGCGGAAGGCCCCGGCGCGCAGGTGGTGGCCGGGTGGTCCTCGCGGCCCGACGATCCGGTCTGGTCCGGCGGGCAGGTCGGCGGCATCATCGCACCCGACAGCACGCATCTGATCCGGCTGGTCGCGGCGCCTCCCGTGGCGGGGCTTGACGCCGTGCAGCCGCCTTCGCCGGAGGACATTCCGAACAATCATTGGGCCTATGCGATACAATGGTTTTTATTCGCAGCGATCGCTGCCGTTATATACGGTGTGGCAGTCGCACGGCGGACGCGATCCTGATCGTCCGCATGACGCCTGAGGAGAGATGATGCAGGGCGGACATTATTACGGGTTTCACAGGGTCTCGCATTCCGACCTGCCGATGCTGGAGGCCTGGCTGGAAACGCCCGAGGTGCAGAAATGGTGGGGTGACCCGCGCCATGAACTCGCGCTGATCGAGGAGGACATGGACAATCCCGACATGGTCCAGCTGATCGGGATGCTCGATGGCCGCCCGATCGCCTATATCCAGCATTTCGAGGTGCATGCCTGGCCGCAGAAGCATCTGCAGGATCTGCCACAGGGTGCGCGGGCGGTCGATTGCTTCATCGGCATCCCCTCGCTGATCGGCAAGGGCCATGGTGCCAAGCTGCTGGCGATGCTCGCCAAGCAGCTTGCCGCGCAAGGGGTTCGCGTGCTGTGCATCGATCCCGATCCGCACAACCAGCGCGCACGCAGCGCCTATATTCGCGCAGGCTTTGTCGAACATGGCGAGATCGAGACGCCGGAGGGTCCCGCCGTGCTGATGTTCTACGAAAACCCGGAAGACTGACGCGCAGGTTGCATGCGGCATGCAGGCCCGCTAACGGGTCCAACCCATGGACTATATCAGCACCAGGGGGAAAGCAGCGGCGCTCGATTTCGAGGGCGTGACGCTGGCAGGTTTGGCAAGCGATGGCGGGCTTTACGTTCCGCGCAGCTGGCCGACGTTCACGCAAGCCGAGATCGCGGCGATGGCGGGCCTGTCCTATGTCGATCTCGCGGTGAAGATCATGGCGCCGTATGTGGCGGGCAGCCTGACCGAGCACGAGCTGCACGAGCTGTGCGAAGCGGCTTATGGGCGATTCTCGCACAAGGCGGTAACGCCGCTGGTGCAATTGGACCAGAGCAACTGGCTGCTCGAACTGTTCCACGGGCCGACGCTGGCGTTCAAGGATGTCGCGCTGCAATTGCTCGGGCATCTGTTCGAGCGCTTCCTGTCGAACCGCGACGCCCATCTGACTATCGTCGGCGCGACCTCGGGCGATACCGGATCGGCGGCGATCGACGCGGTCGCGGGGCGCGAGAAGGTCGATATCTTCATGCTCCATCCCGATGGCCGCGTCTCCGACGTCCAGCGGCGGCAGATGACCACAGTGCTTGCCCCCAACGTCCACAACATCGCGATCGACGGAAGCTTCGACGATGCTCAGGCGATGGTGAAGCGGATGTTCGGCGATCCGGATTTTGCCGGCAAGTTCACGCTGTCGGCTGTCAACTCGATCAACTGGGCGCGGCTGATGGCGCAGATCGTCTATTATTTCGCCGCCGCGCTACAGCTGGGCGCGCCGCACCGTCCGGTCGCGTTCTCGGTGCCCACGGGCAATTTCGGCGACGTGTTCGCAGGCTATGTCGCCAGCCAGATGGGACTTCCGATCGCGCGGCTGGTGGTCGCGACCAACGTCAACGACATCCTCCACCGCGCATTGAGCGCGGGTGATTACTCCGCCGGCAGCGTCACGCCGACCGCGGCGCCATCGATGGACATCCAGGTCAGCTCGAACTTCGAGCGGCTGCTGTTCGATCTGGAAGGCCGCGATGGCGCGTTGACTGCGGCGCGGATGCAGGGCTTCGAGGCGAGCAAGGCGATGCAGCTGACGCCCGCAATGCGCGAGGGGGCCAACGGCATCTTCGCCAGCGCGCGGATCGACCCGGAAGAGATGGGTATCGCGATGCGCCGGGCATGGGATGATGCGGGCCAGGTGCTCGATCCGCACACCGCGATCGGCCTTGGCGCGGCGCACCGGCTGCAGGATGAAGGCACGCTCGATCGCGCGATCCCGTGCGTCACGCTGGCCACCGCGCATCCCTCCAAGTTCCGCGATGCGGTCGAACGCGCCACGGGCCTGCGCCCGCGTCTGCCCACCCGGGTCGGCGACCTGTTCGAGCGCGCCGAGCGGTTCGACAAGCTGGCGGGCGATTACCACACCGTGCGCGATTACATCGCCGCGCGCGCCGTCCCTGCCAGGGGCTGACGCTCAATTATGGCCGCTCTCGATCCGCAACCGGTGCTGATGATCGGCGAACCGCGTGAGGATTACACGCTGATCGACAGCGGTGGCGGGCGCAAGTTCGAAGCTTACGGCCCCTACCGCTTCGTCCGCCCCGAGCCGCAGGCGATGTGGCCCACCACGCTTGCCGATTGGGACGCCGATGGCGCCTTCATCCCTGGATCGGACGAGGATGGCGGCGGCAAATGGCAGCTCGAGCCCAACGTGCCGCGCGATGGCTGGCCTTTGGCGTGGGAGGAGGTGCGGCTGACCGCGCTCAACACACCCTTCAGGCATCTTGGCTTCTTCCCCGATATGGATCCGGTGTGGCGCTGGCTGCGCGGGCAGATCGGCGAGCATCAGGGCGATGAGCCCGCCAAGGCGCTCAACCTGTTCGGCTATACCGGGGTCGGCACGCTGGCAATGGCGGCTGCGGGCGCCGAACTCACCCATGTCGATGCCTCGAAGAAGTCGGTGGCGGCAGCGCGGGTCAACGCCGCATTGTCGGGCATGGAGTCGCTGCCGATCCGCTGGCTGGTCGATGATTGCGTCAAGTTCGCCGCGCGCGAGGTGCGCAGGGGCAAGCGCTATGACGCGATCCTGCTCGATCCGCCCAAGTTCGGGCGCGGACCCGAGGGCGAGGTGTGGAAGCTCGAGGAGCATCTGCCCGGCCTTATCGCCGATTGCCGCCGGCTGCTCGATGACCGCTCGCGCTGCCTGTTCCTTACAGTTTATGCCGTAAGGATGTCCGCGCTGGCGCTGGGCGAACTGCTCGCGGCGCATTTCGCCGATCTGCCCGGGAAGATCGAGGTCGGCGAGCTTGCGGTGCGCGAGCAGGCGGGGGGACGATTGCTTCCCACAGCCATCTTCGCGCGCTGGTCGAACAGCTGAACGCTTGCGTTGCCGCGCGCAATTTGCGAACGCGCAGCGCACATTGACGACTTGCGGCATACTCCGGCAAGCGACGCTCTTGATGCAGAACAGGCTACCCACTTTGACCGATACCAAACCCGACAGCCTGATCCTCGAGGTCGCCGATTTCGATGTCAACGTTCTCACCGGCATCTATTCGGAAGAGACCAAGCTGCCCCAGCCGCTGCGCTTCACCATCCAGGCGGAGATGCTGGCTGAGGATCATTACGGGCCCGATACGCCGCTGGCGGCATCCAAGAACTATATGGATCTCAAGCACGCAGCCTCGACCGCGCTGCCGCAGGGCGTGCATTTCACGCTGATCGAGGCGGTCGCGGATCATGTCATCGAGACGCTTTTCCTGCAGGACCCCCGCATCCGCCGGTTGACGATCAAGATCATCAAGCTGGCGATCGCCGAGCAGGGCGAATCGATCGGCATCACGTTGACCCGGACGCGCCGGTGAGCGCGGCGGGCAGCGCGCGACTGGCGCTCGTCACGGGCGGATGCCGCCGGGTCGGTGCTGCCATTGCTGCCGAACTGGCCCGATCGGGCTGGGCGCTGGCGCTGCACGGACGCAGCGATGCGGTGCCCGATGCCGAACTGGCAGAGGTTCTTGCGGAGCGCGAAACGCACTGGCACGGCTTTACCGCCGATCTGGGGCAGGCTTCGGCGCCTGCGGAGCTGATCGCTGCGGTGATCGCGCATTTCGGCCGCGCGCCCGATCTGCTGGTCAACAACGCCTCGCTGTTCGATTATGACGACCTTGCCAGCCTGACGCCGCAGATGCTGACCGATCATTTTGCGGTCAACACCTTCGCGCCGGTGCTGCTGGCGCGCGATCTGGTGGCAGCAGCAGGAGAGGGGGCGCAGCCTGCGATCGTCCAGATCATCGACCAGCGGGTTCGCAACCCCAATGGCGACCAGCTGTCTTACACCCTTTCCAAACAGGCGCTGGCCGAATCGATCCGCACGCTCGCGCGCGCCTTCGGGCCCAGCGCGCGGGTCAACGGCGTCGCGCCCGGGCTGACGCTGGCGACCAGCGACTATGACGACGCGCAAATGGCACGGCTCGCCGCGCGGATGCCGCTGGGGCGGTTGTCCACGCCGCAAGACATTGCACGTGCGGTGCGCTACCTTGCAGACGAGCCGGCGATCACCGGCCAGTTGCTTTTCGTCGATGGCGGTGCCCATATGCTCAGCCTGGATCGGGACTTTGTTTTCCTGGACAAGCAGGAAGAGGCCTGAGCCCGTAGGGCCGAACAGGGGGCTAACCCCATCAGCCCGAAATATTGGAGATTACCATGCGTTCACAAGCCGTTGCTGCCCTGCTGGGTCTGACCCTCACCGTCGCGGCCTGTGGCAGCCAGGATGGCGGCGGCGATCCGGTCAAGCGGATCGATCCCAAGAGCCTGGAGGTGGCCGAGGCCAGCGGCGAGGTCGAGCCCGATGCCATCTTGCGCGTCGATGAGGTGGTGCTGCGCAACCCCGATCTGTCGACGCTGGCGCGCGCGATCAAGGCAGCCGGTCTGGCTGAGGCACTGGGCGCCGACACACCGATGACGCTGTTCGCGCCCGACAATGGTGCCTTCGACAAGGTCGGGGTCGATGCGCTCGCCGAGCTGCTGCTGCCCGCCAACAAGGAGCGGCTGGCGACCGTCCTGAAATATCACGTCATCCCCGGACGGCTGACCGCCGCCGATCTGCGCAAGCGCATCGGCGACAGCGGCGGCAGCGTCGAGATCGTGACGCTGCAGGGCGAAAGGCTTAACGCTTCGGTCGAGCTCGACCAAATTCGCCTGTCCGACGCCAGCGGCAACGTCGCCTCGATCGCGCTGCCCGATCTGGCGGCGAGCAATGGCGTGGTGCACGGCATCGATCAGGTGCTCGGCCCGCAGCTTTAAGGCTGCAGACTTCGGCTTTTCACCGGTCTTCTTTCTTCAATCCCGCGAAGGCGGGAATCCCGCTATTTTGCTGGTATTGGCGCAGAAGCGTTACCCCCGCGTGCGCGGGGATAACGAGGATAGGGACGCGGATTTAGTCCTCAATCCCCCGCCAGCGCGGCGTTGGCCGCGCGGAGCTTGCGGTCGAGCGCGCTGTTGATCTGGCGCTCTATCACCGTGCGCGCATCCGGGTGAAGATCGAGGTACTGGCGCAGTTTTGGCGCGGACACGCACCAGAAGCGGCTGTCGGTGGTCAGCCGCACGGTGCCGGTGGCAGGCTCGCCGCTCAGCGCGGTCGCATCGCCGATCAGGTCCCCGCCTGAAACCGCACCGACAGGATTGCCGTGCAGCGTGATCTCCGCCGCGCCATCGTGCAGATAGAACAGGTGGCTGATTGCCTCTCCCTCGTTGATCAGCACCTCGCCGCTGCGTCCGGTAATCCAGTTGCCCTGGTCCATCAGATGGCGCGCTCCGGCGCGGGTCATCTCGCCCATGAAGCTCGAGCGCAGCGCCTCCTCCTCTGCCGAGAATCGCGAGTTGCGCTCGGCCATCAGATAGCGCGCCAGCATCGATGCGCTGATGACGAGCAGCACGAAGAACCAGAAGGCAAGGCCGAGGTCCTTGGCGAAACCCAGCGCAAAGCCGAGCCCAGCGAGCGATGCTGCGACGATCCCGAGTCGCATCCACGGCATCGGCGGGGCGATCAGCGCGACCGCGAGTATCAGGAAGGTGAGATGCCCAAGCCAGGCACCTTCGGCAAATCCCAGTCCAAGCGGCATGTCGTCAACTCCTGAAATCGCGCAGAGCATGGCAAATGCGCCGGGCTGCGGCAAGCGGTGGATGAAAGCCACAGGGGCGGTGCGGCGAGCCGGGGATGTTTTTGCGAAGGCCCGGGCAGGATTGCCTTGAAAGTGAAGGGCGAACCAGCGATAAGGCGCCATAAGACAAGACTAAAGGGTCGCATCGTTAGTCTATCGGGGGCCGGCTTCTCATGGAGCCGGGGGTAAAAGCGACGATGCACAATTCAGGGCTTTCGGCCGTATCGCGGGTGGGTGGTGTTCGGGCTGTGTTTGCAGCGCTCGGGTGCCTTGCCCTTGCCATCGGCGCTTTCTTCATCGCGAATTTTGCCGGGGCCGAGCGGCTCGAGGCACAGGCCTCGCGCGCCGCATCGGGCACCCATATGGGCGTCGGCAGCTGCGCCGGATCGACCTGCCACGGCCGCAACGAGGCCGATGGCGAAGTCGTGCGTCAGGACGAGCTGTGGCGCTGGCAGGAAGAATCGACACCCGGCGGCGCGCATGCCCGTGCGTTCCGCGTGCTCGGCGAACCGCGCAGCCTCGCGATCGGCAAGAAGCTGGGGATCGGTGATCCGCGCTCTGCCGCGATGTGCCTGGGCTGCCATTCCACGCCTGCTGCCGCCAAGGGCCCGCGCTACCAGGCGAGCGACGGCGTAAGCTGCGAGGCCTGCCATGGCGCGGCATCGGGCTGGCTGGCGAGCCATTATGCCACCGGCACCAGCCATGCGCGCAACGTGTCGCAAGGGCTCGTCCCGCTGGAAAATGCGCAGGCGCGTGCGGGTGTGTGCCTCGACTGCCATCTGGGCAACGATGCGCCGGGCCAGTTCGTCAACCACCGCATCATGGCGGCGGGGCATCCGCGCATCGCGTTCGAGCTCGACCTGTTCTCCACGCTGACACAGCACCATGACGAGGACGCCGACTATCGCCAGCGCAAGGGCAAGACCAATTCCATGCGGATGTGGGCGGTGGGTCAGGCGATCGCGCTCGAACGCTCGCTCAGCCTGTTCGGCAAGCCAGGGCTGGGCACGGAAGGCGTGTTCCCCGAATTCTATTTCTTCGATTGCCACAGCTGCCATCGCCGCATCTATGACGAGGAAGATGCCCGCCCGTCGAAGATCTCCAATCCCGGCCGTCCGATCCCCACCGGCATGCCGCCCTATAACGACGAGAACATGATCATGCTCTCGGCGGCGGTGCGGGTCGCCGCGCCCGAGCTGGCCCAGCAATATGAGGGGCAGACGCGCGCCTTCCACGCCGCGATGGCGCAGGGCAGGGGGCCTGCGGTAGAAGCGGCCAACCGGCTACGGCAGACCGCGATGGCGCTCGCCGACCGGTTCAGCCGCAGCGACTTCACCCGCGCGCAGACCTTCTCGATCATGGAATCGATCGCGAGCGAGGCGATTTCCCCGCGCTTCACCGATTACGAAGGCTCGGTGCAGGCGGTGATGGCGGTCGACACGCTGCTCAGCGGTCTGGTGACCCAGGGTCAGGTCTCGGGCGGGGCGGCGACATCGCTGCGCGCGCAGATCAACCAGGCTTATGCCGCAGTGGCCGAGCCCAATTCCTACAAGCCGCTGGAATTCCGCCGGGCGCTGGGCGGGGCCGTGCGCACCATCCGGGCGCTGCAGTGATCCGGGTGGCAGGGAGATGACCAAAGTGGGACGTTCCGGGGTGTCTGTTGGGGTGAAGTCGGTCAGGGTCGCAGATGTGCGGAGTATTGCGGCATGATGCGGATTGGCAAGGTTACGGCGTCGCTGGCGGTGCTGGCGCTCGTGCTCAGCTCCTGCGGGGGCGGCAACAGCAGCGGTACCACGCCTGCGCCAAGCCCGACCCCGACACCCAATCCGGCGCCGCCGCCCAGCGGCGGCAATTTCGTCGCGCCGGCGCAGGAATCGCTCAGCGTGGGCGAGGTTCAGACGATCATCGCCCAGGCGGTGAGCGAGGCGCAGCGCCGCAACCTGCCATCGGTGATCGCGGTGGTCGACCGGGTCGGCAATGTGCTGGGCGTGTTCCGCATGAACGGCGCGCGGGCGCAGGCGCGCACCAGCGCGATGACCGAGGCGGGGCTGAACAGCCCGCTGGTCGATGCGCAGGGGCTTGATGTGCCCGCCGAAATGGCTGCGATCTCCAAGGCGGTGACCGGTGCGTACCTGTCGAGCGGCGGCAACGCCTTCTCCAGCCGCACGGCCAGCCAGATCGTTCAGCAGCACTTTCCGCCTGCGCCCTCGACGCGCGGGCTGGAGAGCGGCCCGCTGTTCGGGGTGCAGTTCAGCCAGTTGCCCTGTTCGGACCTTGCGGCGCGGTTCCAGTCGGCAGGCGGCACCTCGGCGCTGATTGGGCCCAAGCGCGCGCCGCTAGGCCTTGCAGCTGATCCCGGCGGTTTGCCGCTCTACAAGAACGGCGTGGTCGTCGGCGCGATCGGCGTGATGGGCGATGGCGATTACGGCTTCGATCCCAACATCCTCGACCGCGATATCGACCCCGAAGAGGCGATCGCCTTTGCCGGAACCCAGGGCTTTGCCGCGGCCGACGCCATCCGCGCGGACCGTATCACGGTGGATGGCACCAGCCTCAGGTTCAGCGATATCACCGGCAGCGACATCGGCTCGGTGTCGGGCAATTTTGCGGCGATCAACGGCACTGCCGGCAGCCTTGTCGCGGTGCGCGGTTACAGCACCGCCGCGATCATCGCTGGCACGCCCTATGGCACCGAGGCTTCGGGCATCCGCGCGGCGCGCGCTGCCGAGTTCAACAATTCCGATGCGTTCATCCTGACCGATGGGGCGGGCAACAACCGCTATCCGATCCGCGCCGGTACCGACAGCGCGAGCAATTCGCAACCGCTGACAGCGGCGGAGGTCCGCGCCGTGCTGGAAGAGGCGTTCACCGTGCTCACCCGCGCGCGCGCGCAGATCCGCCGCCCGCTAGACAGCCGGATGCAGGCGTCGATCTCGGTCGTCGATACGCATGGCGAGGTGCTCGGCATCGTCCGCTCTCCCGATGCGCCGATCTTCGGCATCGATGTGTCGCTGCAAAAGGCGCGCACCGCGATGTTCTTCTCCAACGCCCAGGCGGCTTCCAACCTGATGTCGGCAGGTGGGGGAGTCGCCCCGTTCGTTCAGGCGATGCGCACCTTCCTCGGCGATACCAGCTCGCTCACCGGAAATTTTGCCTATGGCAACCGCAGCGTCGGCAATCTCGCGCGGCCCTATTTTCCCGATGGCGAGCTCGGGCGTCCGCCAGGCCCGCTGTCGCGCCCGATCGAGGATTTCAATCCCTTCGCGGTGGGGCTGCAGGTCCAGCTGGTCGCCGCCAACATCATCCAGCATGCACAGTTCGTCTCGGGCGCATCGCCCACCGACACCGCTCAGCGCTGCACCGCGCTGCCCGATACCGCGCAGGGACAGAACCGGCTCGAAAACGGCATCCAGATCTTCCCCGGATCGGTCCCGATCTATCGTGGCAGCCAGCTGGTCGGCGGCATCGGGGTGTCAGGTGACGGCATCGATCAGGACGACATGGTCAGCTTCCTCGGGCTGAACAACGGCGGCGCGCGGGTGGGCGGCATCGGCAATGCGCCCAAGGATCGGCGCGCGGACCGTATCGTGGTCAATGTCGGCAGCGCACAGGTCCGGCTGCGCTATGTCAGCTGCCCGTTTGCGCCGTTCCTCGATACCAACGCCCAGAACGTTTGCGAGGGTCTGTAGATGACTGCGTCGCTCGTCGCCCTTATCCCGATCATGGCGTTCGCCGGGACTGGCGACGTGGCAGGCGACGCGTCCACCGGACCCCTGATGCGGCACGGGCCGCAGACCGCGACCTCTGCGCTGGCGGCCGCCGATCTGGGGCGCAGCCTTGCGCTCACCCGCATCGCGCTGGCGCATGACGAGGCGCCCTCCATGGCTGCCCCGGTTATCGCGGATCGGGCCGCAAAGGCTGTTTCGGTCCGCAGGGCGGTTGCCCCGGCACCTTATCGGCTGAGCTCGCCGGTCGGAACGCTGGACGATGGCGCCTATGGCTGGGTGCAGGACGAGCTTCTGCTCACCGCCGCGCAGGAGGCGCCGCCTGCCGCAGGTGCCGTGCCGCCGACGCTGCCCACCGCAGATCCCGCGGCAGATGCCGATGCGATCGATGCCGACGAGGCGCTGATCGATGACCGCCGCCGTCCGGGGATCGAGAAGAAGCTACCCGACCGGGTGACGCAGGACAACCCCGGCGCGGTGCGCGCGCCTGCGCCCGAGGCGTTCCCGACTGACGAGTTTCCGGTGCCCGATCGCTGGCGCATCGTCACCTCTCTGTGCCCGACCAAGAATGGCGACAAGTCGATCTACAGCCTCTATCCGAACCTCTCGAACGTCTGCCGCTCGAAGCTCGACCCCTATCACCAGAACATCCTGAAGGGTGACCGGCCGCTGCCCGAGGGCAAACGCCCGGGCTTCCTCAAGGAAGACGACTGGTTCTTCGTGGCCAATGTGATCTCGGATACCGTGGTCGAGCCGCGCAGCTTTCCGACCCCGGTGGGCGTGCAGACGACTTCGCGGCCCGACAGCCTCGACGTGTTCGGCCGCGCGGACTCGCTTGTGCTCGCACAGACGATCATCGCAGGGGTGGCGCTGATCAAGGGGGAGACCACCTACAAGCCGCCGGCGATCGAGTACCGTTTGACGCTGGCGGCGCAGGTCAACCATGTCGATGTCAACGAACGCCGCATCCTGTTCGTCGAGCCTTCCAGGCCGACGCAGCGCACCGACCATTTCGTCGGTATACAGGAAGCGTTCATCGACTATCACCTCGGCGCCTATGATACGTCGCGCTATGATTTCATTTCGCTGCGCGCAGGGATCCAGCCGATGCAGGCGGACTTCCGCGGCTTCCTGTTCCAGGACAACCAGCTGGGCATCCGCCTGTTCGGCAACCGCGACAACAACCGCTTCCAGTTCAACATCGGCGCGTTCTGGCGGCTGGAGAAGGACACCAATTCGGGCTTGAACAGCGTGGTTGATAGCCCGCGCGACGACTGGGTGTTCTTCGCCAACGCCTATCGGCAGGACTTTCCGGTTGTCGGCCTGACCAGCCAGGTCTCGGTCACCTACAACATGAACCGCGAGGGCGGGCGCGAGCTCAAGATCGACGACAACGGCTTCCCGGTGCGTCCGGCGCTGCTGGGCGATCTGCGCAGCCGCGAATATGACGTGGTGTATCTGGGCTATGCGGTCGATGGCCGTATCGGCCGGATCAACCTGACCGGCCAGCTGTACGGGGCGTTCGGCGAGGACCGCAACAGCTTCTTCACCAGCCGCAAGGCCGATATCCGCTCCTATTTCGGCGCCGCCGAGGTCAGTTATGATTACGACTGGGCGCGTTTCCGGCTGCAGGGCCTGTTCGCCAGCGGCGATGGCGATCCTTACAACGACACCGAGGCCGGGTTCGATGCGATCTTCGAGAACCCGATCTTTGCCGGTGCCGACACCAGCTATTGGATCCGGCAGGTCATCCCGTTTGCCGGTGGCGGTCGTGCGGTGGGCGTCAACACCCGCAACGGCATCCTCAACAACCTGCGCTCGTCCAAGGAGCAGGGCCAGTCGAACTTCAACAACCCCGGCACGGTTCTGCTGGGCGCGGGTGCTGATTTCGACCTCAGCTCGACCACCCGGCTGTCGGCGAACCTCAACCATCTGTGGTTCCACAAGACCGACACGATCGAGGCGTTGCGCCAGGAAGGCACGGTGCCCAGCTCGATCGGGACCGATGTTTCTGCTGCGTTGATCTGGCGGCCCAACGCCAACCAGAACCTTGTCTTCCGCCTTTCGGGAGCGGTGTTCGATCCGTCCAAGGGTTTCCGCGACCTGTTCACCCAATCCGGCAAGTCAGACCTCTTTTATTCGGTGCTGTTCAATGCAATTCTGGCGTACTGATCGGGCGCGCGGCAACGCGCTGGCCTTCAATTTGGGGGCCTTCAACTGGAAGCTGCTGCTGGCGAGCCTGCTGCTCATCACCTTCGCTGCGCTGCCCGCTGATCAGTTGCTCGCCTCAGGCAAGGAAAAGGCGCAGAAGGTCAAATACACCTTCACCGCGCCCGCGCCCGAGAACCAGGAATGGGCCGAGGCCGACGCCAAGAGCGCAGGCTGCCAGTCTTGCCACACCGCCAGCGACCACAAGACGATGCACGCATCGCCTGCGGTCGTGCTGGGCTGCACCGATTGCCATGGCGGCGATGCGACCATCATGGGCGACAACAATTGGGGCCGCGACAGCCTGCCCTATCAGGACGCGCTGCTGAAGAGCCACGTCCTGCCCAAATATCCGGTGGCGTGGAAATGGCCATCCTCGGCCAATCCCCAGCGCTCCTACGCTTTGCTCGCCAAGGAAGCGCCCGAGTTTATCCGCTTCGTCAACCCGTCCGATTACCGCGTGGTGCGCGAATCGTGCGGTGCCTGTCATATCGAGATCATCGAGGCATCCGAGCGCTCGCTGATGGCGACGGGCGCGATGCTGTGGGGCGGGGCGGCGTACAACAACGGAATCGTGCCGTTCAAGAACTACATGTTCGGCGAGGCGTTCACCCGCGACGGCAAGCCTGCGATGATCAAGTCGGCGGCGACCGAGCCGGGCGCGGCGCATGGCTCGGTGACTGCGGCGGAAAAGGCGCGCGGTGCGCTGCCGGTGATGTACCCACTGCCGACTTGGCACATCCTGCCGCCGGGCGACATCTTCCGCGTGTTCGAGCGTGGCGGACGCAACATCAACTCGCAATTCCCGGAAATCGGCCTGCCCAACACCGGCGGCATCATCCAGCGTCTGGAAGAGCCAGGCCGCCCCGATCTCAAGCAGTCGAACCGCGGACCCGGCACCGGCCTGCGTGTCGCGGTGCCGGTAATCAACATCCACAAGACCCGCCTCAACGATCCGTTCCTGTGGCAGATGGGCACCAACGACCAGCCGGGCGACTATCGCGCATCGGGCTGCGCGGCGTGCCACGTCGTCTATGCCAACGACCGCGAACCGCGGCACAGCCTGATCTATGCAAAATATGGCCGCGACGGCCAGACGATCACCGACGATCCGACGATCAACGCGCTGACCGAGGGGCAGAAGCGCCCCGGTCGCTATGGCGACTATGACGCCGCCGAGCATCACGAAGAGCATGGCGGCGCAGGCGGTCATGGCGGCGACCATGGCACCACCTTGGCCGAAGGCGCGGGCGAGCACGGCGCGTCGCATGGTGATGGCCATGCCGCCAAGGATACGCACGCCCAGAAAGCCGCGTTCAAGGAAAAGGGCCATCCGCTCAAGCATGCTTTCACCCGCGCGATCCCGACCGCGCAGTGCATGAACTGCCACATGCACCAGCCCAACATCTTCCTGAACAGCTATCTTGGCTACACGATGTGGGATTATGAATCGGACGCGCCATTGATGTGGCCGGGGCCGGAGAACCGTGCGCCCAAGCCCGAGGGCATGTCGGAAGAAGAGTATCAGCGCGTCTACAAGCGCCAGCATTATCCCACCGCCAAGGAAGTGCGCGCGACGCTGGACCGCAATCCCGAAGGCGCCTCGGCGCGCGGCCTGTGGTCGGACATCGATTTCGTCCGCAATGTCTACGATCTCAACACCGAGGCCAAGGACACCCAGTTTGCCGACTATCACGGTCATGGCTGGAACTTCCGCGCGATCCTGAAGCGCGACCGCAAGGGCAATCTGCTCGATGCGGAAGGCAATATGGCGACTTGGGGCACCGACACCGCCAACATGGTGTCGCCCGACGATCCCGAGAAATTCCGCAAGGCGGGCGAGGGCAAGTTCGTCCCCGTCGGCACCAACCCCGGCAAGGCGGTCCACATGATGGACATCCATGCCGAGCTTGGCATGCAGTGCGTCGATTGCCACTTCAGCCAGGACGGGCACGGCAACGGCCTGATCTATGGCGAGGTCGCCAATGCGGTCGAAATCGGCTGCAAGGACTGCCACGGCACCCCCGATGCCTACCCGACGCTGTTCACCTCGAACCTCGCCGCGCGGCCCAAGGGCAACAATCTGTCGCTGATCCGCAATCCCGATGGCCAGCGCCGCTTCGAATGGATGAAGGACGCGACCGGCAAGCGCGTTCTGATCCAGCGCTCGGTGCTCGATCCGGAACTGTCCTGGCAGGTGAGCCTGGTCAAGGATGCGGTCGACCCCGCCAGCCCCGATTTCAACCCCAAGGCCGCGCGCTCGAAGCTGATGGCCAAGCAGGGTGCGGACACCGGCAAGTACAGCTTCGGTCCACAGGTCGCCAAGGCCGACCGCGCGCACAACACCGAAGAGATGGCGTGCTTTACCTGCCACCTCAGCTGGACGACATCGTGCGGTGGCTGCCACCTGCCGATCGAGGCCAACTGGAAGGCCAAGGTCCACAAATACGAGGAAGACGAGACGCGCAATTATGCGACCTACAATCCGCAGGTCGCGCGTGACGAGATGTTCCAGATCGGTCGCCACCAGACCAGCAAGGGCAACATCATCGCGCCGATCCGCTCGACCTCGGCGCTGATCCTGTCGTCGACCAACATCAACCGCGAACGCATCTATGTGCAGCAGCCGCCGATCTCGGCGCCCGGCTTCTCGTCACAGGCGTTTGCGCCGCACTTCCCGCACACGGTGCGCAAGACCGAGACCAAGCAGTGCTCGGACTGCCATCTGAGCGAGGCGAACGACAACAACGCCGTGATGTCGCAGCTGCTGCTGCTCGGCACCAACTTCGTCAACTTCGTGGGGCTCAACAGCTGGTTCGGGCTCGAAGGCGGCTTCGAGGCGGTGCGCGTCACCGAATGGGACGAGCCGCAGGCGGTGATCGGATCGTATCTCCACCGCTACGCCTATCCCGATTACTACAAATTGCACGTCGAGAAGAACGGCCGAGAGCTCAAGAACTGGACCCGGGGTCCGATCTTCGACGACAAGTTCTCGGGCGAAACCTATGCGCGCGAGGAGTTCGCCAATGTCGTGCAGGGCACCGACGGCCGGGTGAACTGCCTGCAGAACCGCGGCGAATACATGTTCGTGGCCGAGGGCAGGGGCGGTTTCCGCGCCTATGACATCGCCTCGATCGGCAACAAGGGCTTTTCCGAACGCATCATCCGCGCGCCGTTCTCGTCGCTGGGGCATGACACGCATGTGAAGACCACCAACGCCACCTGCATGGCGATCGCCACCACCCAGCCGATTGCACCCAGCCGCAACACGCCGGCGATGCGCGAGGCCAACCAGGAACAGCCGTTCCGCGCGGTCTATCACTACGCCTTCGTCACCGACAGCGTCGAGGGCCTGATCGCGGTCAACATCGATACGCTGGCCGATGGCGAGTTCCGCAACAACTTCTTCAAGCGGACGCTGACGTGGAACCCGGACAATGTGCTGAAAGGTGCACGCCACATCACGCTGGCCGGTGACTTTGCCTATATCACCGCCGATGCCGGGTTGGTCGTCGTCCGGTTGGCGGACGAGCCGCCCGCAAACGCGCCGCGTGACTTCGACTATAGCAAGCTCAACCCGCAACTGATGGCGGTGCTGCCGCTCCAGGATGCGCGCGCGAGCGCGGTGCAGTTCCGTTATCTGTGGGTGACGGATGCCGAGGGTATCAAGCTGTTCGACATCACCCGGTTGGAAACACCTGTTGCGGTGCCCTCGGGCACGGTCCGGCTGGCGGATGCACGCAAGCTCTATCTTGCGCGCACATTCGCCTATGTCGCAGCCAAGCAGGACGGGCTCGTCATTATCGACATGACCAACCCGGAAGCGCCGCGCGAGTACATGCGCTACAACGCAGGCGGTCAGCTCAATGATGCCGAGGACGTGATCGTGGGCTCCACCAACGCGACGCTGTTCGCTTATGTCGCCGATGGACGTAACGGGATGAAAGTGCTGCAGCTGACATCGCCATCGAGCCAGCCCAACTTCTATGGCTTCTCGCCCGACCCGAGGCCCGACCTTATCGCCTGGACCGGAACGCCGACCCCGGCGATCGCCGTCGCCAAGGGGCTCGATCGCGACCGCGGCGTGGACGAATCGGGCGGTCAGATGGCGATCTTCGGAAGGCTGGGCTCGCGACCCTTCACCCGGTCCGAGATGGAGAAGCTTTTCCTGAACAGAAGCGGCAAGCCCTACAAGGTCAGCGATACCGTCACGATGGCCGACTGGATGGGGCCGCGCCCTGCGATGCTGGCCGCCAGAGGAAACTAGGCGGCAGCGGAAGGGGTGCCCGCGCGCCTCGGGCGGCGGAGGCGGATCAGTCCGCCTCCACGGTCAGTGCCTCGATCACGAGCGTCATGATCGGCATGCCTTCGTTGCGACGGTGGGTGTCGGTAATCGCGATATCCGCGACCAGGTGTCCGGAAAAGGCGAACTCGTGCTCGGGCAGCATGCGGGCAAGCCATTGCGCGGTCTGCACAGCCTGATCGCCGTTGAACCTCAGCCGCATGACATGCCGCATCCCGGTGAAGGTTGCGCTGACCCAGCTGGTGCCGCGATGCTCCTCCAGTTCGGCATCCCCCCTTGCCAGCGACAGCACCGCGCGGATCAGCGCGGTGGCGGGGTCGTGACGGATGGTATGGTGAATCATGCGTGCTCCTGACGGTATATGTTCATGAAATGTTCTACCCGTTTGCGCAAGGCCTCCCGTGGCTCGCGGCCATTGCGCAGATCATCGACCAGCCGGGGGTCGCCTGCGCACAGGCGGCCGAAGCGGGTGCGCGGCATTCCGGTTTCGCGCAGGAAGATTTCGATCAGGCGCAGCAGCGGCATCAGCATTCTCCTTTCGACGACCGACGATCCGGCCCGCAATGCGGTAGGATTATTCCTATAGGCGATTCGCCATGTGTAGGAAATATCCTTGAAAAGGAAATCTCCTATGCTATATATCCGTTATGGACACAGACGACGTTCGCCGGACGCTGGAGGCGCTGATCGAGGCGCGGGGGCTGAGCTTTGCCGGCGTCTCGCAGCTGCTCGGCAAGAACCCGTCCTACGTCCAGCAGTTCATCCGCCGGGGCAGTCCCAAGCGCCTCGACGAACGCGACCGGCGGCTGCTGGCGCAGTTCTTCGGCGTGTCCGAACAGCAATTGGGCGCGCCCGATGATGCGATGCCCGTGCCGCGCCGCGGCGGGCTTCCCGTCCGTCAGGGTCTGCAACGCACAGGCGCCGCGCGCGGTCTGCCATCACGGATGCGGCTGATCCCCCGCCTGGCGGTCGGCGCCTCGGCGGGGGCAGGGGCCTTGCCGGACAACGAAGCCCCTCTCGCGGAGATCGCGTTCGACGAGGCCTGGCTCCGGCGGCTGGGCGCGGGATCGGATGCGGTAACGATGATCCAGGTCGAAGGTGACTCGATGGCGCCGACGCTCAGCGATGGCGACGACATCCTCGTCGCAACGCATCAGGGCGCTGCCCCGCGCCGCCGCGATGGCATCCATGTGCTGCGCATGGACGACGCGCTGATCGTCAAGCGGCTGGCATTCCGTCCGGATGGGCGGTTGTCGGTGACGTCGGACAATGCGCTCTACCCCAGCTATCCGGACGTCGCGCCGGACGGCGTAAGCATTGTCGGGAGAGTGATCTGGGCCGGGCGGCGGGTTTGACCAAGCTTGCACGTGCCCCGCATCCTTGCCACATAGCCTTGTATGACCGACGCCTCTGCAAACTCCGCCCAGCCGCCGCTTCGCGCCGCGATCATCCCCGTGACGCCGCTGCAGCAGAACTGTACTCTGATGTGGTGCACGCAGACGATGAAGGGCGCGCTGATCGATCCGGGTGGCGATCTGCCCAAGCTCAAGGCGGCTGTCGCGCAGGCCGGGGTGACGCTGGAAAAGCTGCTGGTGACGCATGGCCATATCGACCATTGCGGCGAGACCGGCACGCTGGCGAAGGAGCTAGGCCTGACCATCGAGGGGCCGCACGAGGAAGACCGGTTCTGGATCTCGCGGTTGGACGATGACGGCCGCAATTACGGGATCGCAGGCGCGGTGTTCGAGCCTGATCGCTGGCTCAAGGATGGCGATACCGTCACGGTCGGCAATCTGGTGCTCGATGTCATCCATTGCCCGGGGCACACGCCGGGGCACATTGTCTTCCACCACGCGCCATCGAAGCTGGCGATCGTCGGCGACGTGATCTTCCAGGGATCGATCGGCCGCACCGACTTTCCGCGCGGCAACCACCAGGACCTGATCGATTCGATCACGCAGAAGCTGTGGCCGCTGGGCAACGAGACGGTGTTCGTTCCGGGGCACGGCCCGACCAGCAACTTTGGCTTCGAGCGCCAGCGCAACGGGTTCGTTGCGGATCACGTGCTGGCTTGAATATCTCCCCTCCCGCCTGCGGGAGGGGTGGCCGCAGGCCGGGGTGGGCCTGCAACACCGCAAATTTCAGGCCCACCCCGGTTCAGCAAGCTGAACCTGCCCCTCCCGCAAGCGGTTGGGGAGAGTTCTTGGCGTCACGCCACCGGCAGCACGCTCGCCACATAAACCGCATAGCCCGACAGCCCGAGCAGCGTCAGCAACGTGGTCAGCGTGCCGATCATGCGGCCCAGCTTGAACGCGCCGCCATCCATGCCCAGGCCGTGCGCAAGCCGTCCGATCATGTAGATAACGCCTACCACCCACATCCAGGTCGCGGCAAAGCCCGAGGCTTCGAGGCCGGCGATCAGGATCAGCACGAAGGGGGTGAACTCGACGAAATTGGCCTGCGCGCGCATGCGGCGGATCACGAATTCGTTGCCGCCATCGCCCACGCTCACCTTCTGGCTGGTGCGCACCTGACCGATGCGGATGGCGAGCCAGATGTTGATCAGTCCGGCGGCAGCGGCCATGGTCAGTGTCAGCGGCAGGTTCATGTGATAGGCTCCCCTCAAGTCTCGCCGCAAGGAAAGCGCGGCAAATTGTGCGGCGGGCCTAGCGTGACAATGCTTGCAACGCACGAGATTTTCGCTATAGCCCCGCCTTCGCACGCGAATGGGCTTTGTTGCTCCACCGGCAGACTGCGCTAGACGCGCCTGCTTCGGAAAACATGGCATTATCGCATTGATAGACAAGCAGATAAGGTAAGCAGATCCTGCCATGGCTGTTCCTAAAAGAAAAACCTCACCCTCCAAGCGCGGCATGCGTCGCAGCCACGATTCGCTGACCGTCGATGCGTTCAGCGAATGCTCGAACTGTGGTGAACTGAAGCGCCCGCACCATGTTTGCGGCGCATGCGGCCATTATAACGGCCGTGAGGTGCTTGCAGTCGCCTGATCCAGATCAGACGGCCTTTGCACTTTTTCAGGGGGATTAACCGGTGCCAATGAAGCCGCGGATCGCGATTGATGCGATGGGCGGTGATGAAGGCGTGCGCGTGATGCTGGGAGGTGCTGCAGAGGCACGCCATAGGCACGAGCGCTTCACCTTCTTGCTGGTCGGGGATGAAAAGCAGATCAAGGCGGGGCTGGACAACCACCCCAATTTGCGCGCTGCGTCCGAAATCCTGCACACCGACGAGGTCGTGCGGGGTGAGGACAAGCCGAGCCAGGCGCTGCGGAAATCCAAGAATTCATCCATGGGCCTGGCGATCCAGGCCGTGAAGTCGGGCGAGGTCGGCGCTGCGGTCAGCGCCGGCAACACCGGCGCGCTGATGGCGATGGCCAAGCTTGCCCTGCGCACCATGCCGGGGATCGACCGGCCCGCGCTCGCCGCCTTGCTGCCCACGCTGGAAGACACAGATCTGGTGATGCTGGATCTGGGTGCCAACACCGATTGCGATGCCCGCAATCTGGTCCAGTTCGCGGTCATGGGCGCGGTCTATTCGCAGATCATCTTCGGCTTCGAAAAGCCGCGCACCCGGCTGCTCAACATCGGCACCGAGGATTCCAAGGGCACCGATGCGCTGCGCGATGCCGCTGCCGCGCTGCGCACCGCCACACACCTGCCGATGGATTTCCAGGGCTTCACCGAAGCGGACAAGATCTCGCGCGGCGATATCGATGTGCTGGTAACCGATGGCTTTTCGGGTAACATCGCGCTCAAGTCGCTCGAGGGTACCGCGCGCTTTGTGACCGACCTGCTCAAGCGCAGCTTCCAGTCGTCGCTGCGCTCGAAGATCGGTTTCCTGATCTCGCGCCCCGCTACCGATCTGCTGCGGCATCACCTCGATCCCAACAACCACAACGGCGCGGTCTTTCTGGGGCTCAACGGCGTGGTGGTCAAAAGCCATGGCTCAGCCAGCATCAAGGGCGTGGCCAATGCGGTGGAAGTCGCGGCGCGGCTGGTGGAAGACAACATCACCCAGCGGATTGGCGATGTCCTGAAGGACTTCGACACCAGTGCGATCGCCAGCAACGGCGCAAGCACCAACGGATCGGGCGAATCACCGAAATGACCCAACAGACCCCGGCCGAACACTGTGTCATCCTGGGCACGGGATCTCAGCTGCCTGCGCGGCGGGTATCAAATGCCGAACTGGCCGAGACCGTCGACACCTCGGACGACTGGATCACCGAGCGTACCGGGATCAAGTTCCGCTATCTGGCAGGGCCGGACGAGACCACCTCGACGCTGGCGATCGGCGCCGCGCGCGCTGCGCTCGATGCTGCCGGTCTGCAGGGCTCGGATGTCGACCTCATCGTGCTGGCCACCGCGACGCCCGACCACACCTTTCCCGCCACCGCGACCAAGGTCCAGGCGGCAATCGGCATGGTTGGCGGTATCGCCTTCGATGTCGCGGCGGTCTGTTCGGGCTTCCTCTATGCCCTAAGCGTCGCCGACAGCATGCTGCGCACCGGCATGGCGCGCCGCGCGCTGGTGATTGGCGCGGAAACCTTCAGTCGCATTCTCGACTGGGAAGACCGCGGCACCTGCGTGCTGTTCGGCGATGGCGCGGGCGCCGTGGTGCTGGGGCTGGAAACCGCCGCCGAGGGCGATACCGCTCCGCGCGGCATTCTGGCCACGCAATTGCATTCCGATGGCCGCCATCATGATCTGCTGTATGTCGATGGCGGACCTTCCACCACCGGCACCGTCGGCAAGGTGCGGATGCGCGGACGCGAAGTGTTCCGCCACGCCGTGGTCAATCTGGCCGAGGTAATGGAGCAGGTGATGAAGCCGTTGGGCCTCACCAGCGCCGATATCGACTGGGTGGTGCCGCACCAGGCCAATGCCCGCATCCTCGATGCCACCGCCCGCAAGCTGGGCCTGCCGCCCGAAAAGGTGGTGATCACCGTCGACCAGCACGCCAACACCTCCGCCGCCTCGGTCCCGCTGGCGCTCGACACTGCGGTGCGCGACGGCCGCATCCGGCGCGGCGACCTGATGGTGCTCGAAGCCATGGGTGGCGGGCTGACTTGGGGCGCTGCGGTGATCCGTTATTAACCTCGCGTCATATTTTGCTCCCAATTGGCTCAATTTACGTTGTTTTAGGGATGGGCCGGTTTGCCTTGTTAATGCAGTTGCGTTATCTTCCCCCCATATGCGGGTGAGGAGAATGCGGTATGCGATCGATTGGTACTCTGACCAGGGCTGATCTGGCCGACACGATCAACCACCAGATCGGTCTTTCGCGCGCCGATGCCGCGCAGATGGTCGAATCCGTTCTCAACCACATGACCGATGCGCTCGAGCGCGGCGAGAACGTCAAGATCTCCGGTTTCGGCACCTTTCTGCTCCGCGACAAGGGCGAGCGCGTGGGGCGTAATCCCAAAACCGGCGTCGAAGTGCCGATCACCCCGCGCCGTGTTCTCACCTTCCGCGCCAGCCAGATCATGAAGGAAAGGATCATGTCCAGTGACTGAAGCCGTGGCCAAGGCCGATGGCGCGATGCGCACCATCGGCGAGGTTTCGGCCGAACTGGGCGTGAAGCCGCATATCCTGCGCTATTGGGAAGCGCAGTTCGATGTTCTCAAACCTTTGAAGCGCGCCGGCGGACGGCGATATTACCGCGCGCAGGATGTTGTCATGCTGCGCCGCATCGACCAGCTGCTCAACCATGAGGGGTTCACGGTGCGCGGTGCGCGGCAGCTGCTGGCGGCGGAGGCTGGAGACAAGACCGTGGCCTCGGCCAGCGAACCCGCTACGCCTGCGCCGCAGCCATCGATCGATCTGTCCGCGCTGCGCACCATACGCGACCGGCTTGCCGCCGCGCTGGAAGCCGCCTGAGCATCAGCCTAGCGGCTTGCGCAGGATCCAGTCTGTGAACGGCACGTCGCCGGTCATGAACTTCTGCTGCCCGACCTTCTCGAAACCGAACCGCGCATAGAAACGCTGCGCGGCCACGTTGACCGTGTAGACGCACAGATACAGCGACGGTGCACCGCGCGCCTTCGCCTCGGCAATCACCGCCTCGATCAGCCTGCGCCCCATGCCTGCGCCCTGCCAGCCCGGCAGCGTGTAGATGCGCTTGAGTTCGAGTGCGCCCGGATCGGGCGTGATGTCGATCTCGGGCGGGCACAGCATGGCATAGCCAAGCGGCGCTCCCAGAGGGGTTTCGATCATCCAGAAGGCATAATCGGGATTTGCGAGCCAATCGGCATACCGCTTCACCGAGTGCTCATGCGCACAATGATCGACCAGCGCCTGGCCCGGATGATCGGCGGCAAAGGCAGTGAGAAACGTTGTGGCACCGAGCAGCGCCAGCTTGGGCGCGTCTTGCGGCGCGGCGCGGCGCAGGATCGTTTCGGGCAGGGTCGCAGTCGTCACGGCAGAGTGGTCAATCGTCGTCCTGTGGACCAAGATCGGGATCAAGATCGCGCGGCCGGGTGACTTCCACCAGCTTTGCCGAGCGGTTGTCGAGATCGGACCAGCGATCGATGGCGATATCCATCACCGCCAGCGCTGCCGTCGGGAACTTCTCCTCGACCACATCGCGCAGCGGGCTCGAACCGTCATCTGCGACCAGATCGAACACCAGGTCCTCGAGCCCCGGGTTGTGGCCGACCATCAGCACATGGCCGGCGGTATCGGGCACGCCGCGCAAGACGTCGATCAGCGTCACCGAAGAAGCGAGATAGATGCGCCGGTCCCAATCGGGGTTGAGCGTGTGGCCATAAGCGGTCTCGAAATGATCGATCGTCTCGGTGACCCGCACCGCGGGCGAGGCGACAACCGCGTCGAACACCATGCCCTTCTCCGCGGCGTATAGCCCCATCGCCCGGGCTCCGCGCAGGCCGCGGGCGTTCAACGGGCGGTCGAAATCGCGCAAAGACCGGTCCAGCCAGTCGGATTTCGCGTGCCTCAGCAAGGTCAGCTTCTTCATCGCGTCTCTCCCCCGGATCCCGTCACGGGATCGATTCGTGCGCCCGACATCGGTTGCGCAGAAACGCCAGATTGCACCGCTTGTAAAGCTTCCGAAAGCGTTACCCGTCGCACCGGCGTGCCGGCGGGAAACGCGCTGAGCAGGCGCGAGGGGAAGGCCGAGGACAGCATCACGAAGCGCCCGCGATCGTCCGCCCGCCGGATCAGCCGCCCGAACGCCTGGGCAAGCCGTGCCCGGATGATCATGTCGTCATATTGCGTGCCGCCGCCCGCCGCCTTGCGCGCGCGGTGCAGGATGTCGGGCTTGGGCCAGGGCACGCCTTCCATGATCACCAGCCGCAGCGAATGGCCCGGCACATCGACGCCATCGCGCAGACTGTCGGTGCCCAGCAGCGATGCGCGCGGATCGTCGCGGAAGATATCGACCAGCGTGCCCGTCTCCATCGGATCGACATGCTGCGCATACAGCGGCAGACCCGATTGCGCGAGCCGGTCGGCGATACGCCCGTGGACGCTGCGCAGCCGCCGGATCGCGGTAAACAGCCCCAGCGCGCCGCCACCCGCCGCCTCGATCAGCCGCCCATAGGCTCCCGCCAGCGCTGCCATGTCGCCGCGCCGCACATCGGTAACGATCAGCACCTCGGCCTGGTTGGCATAATCGAACGGGCTGCGCGCCTCGAACATCTCGGGCGGTTTTTCCAGATGCACCGCGCCCGATCGGGTGAGGGCAGGCGTCCAGTCGTCCCCGGCCTTGAGCGTCGCAGACGTCACCAGCACGCCGTGCGAGGGCTTGATCACCGCCTCGGCGAGCGGCTTGCCGGGGTCCAGCCAGCGGCGGTGCAGCCCCATGTCGTATTCGCGACCCTCGAACCGGTCGAGTGCCAGCCAGTCGACGAAATCGGGGTCGGCAGGCCCGCCGATGCGCCCGAGCAATGACGCCCATGCCGCGAGCAGGTCGATCCGCCAGCCGAGCGATGCCAGCGCCCCCTCGATCCGCGCGCGCGCCGGGCCGTCGAGCCAGTCGGGGCCGTCCTCGATCAGCGCCTCGAGCCGCCGCCCCAGCGCCACCAGCGGATTGTGCAGCGCATCGATCGCGCGCGCCGCCTCCAGCGCGGCGGCGATCAGCGGCCCGTCGAGCTCTGCAAGTTCGGTCTCCAGCCCATAGCCCGCATCCTCGCCGCCACTTTCGTCTCGCGCGTAAACCGTGCCCCGAATGGCGGCGAGCAGCAGCTCGATCTCGCCCGAGGCTGCGCCCTCGCGGATGCGTGCCAGCCAGCCTTCGCCGGGGAGTGCCTCGGCTGCGATCCGCGCCGCCTCGATCGCGCGACCGCCGAGATCGTCATAGGAGGCAACGTCGGAGAGCCTCGCGGCCAGGCCCCGCCTGCGCCCGCGCGACTTGCCTTCGGGGCCCATGATCCAGCGCCGCATCTCGACCGTTTCCTGGCCCGTCAGCGCGACCGCGAACATCGAATCTGCGGCATCGTGGAGATGATGGCCTTCGTCGAAGATGATCCGCGTCGGGCGACCCTGCTGCTCGCGCGCCCGCGCGGCGTTGACCATCACCAGCGCGTGGTTGGCGATGACCAGATCGGCATGCTGGCTGGCGCGCGCGGCGTGCTCAATGAAGCATTTGCGGTAGTGCGGACAGCCGGCATAGACGCACTCGCCGCGCCGGTCGGTGAGCGCGGTGACTCCTGCGCGGCGGAACAATGTGACCAGCCAGCCGGGCAGATCTCCGCCGATCATGTCGCCATCGCGGCTGTACGCGGCCCAGCGCGCGACCAGTTGTGCGAGCACCGCCGCACGGCCCTGGAAGCCGCCCTGCAGCGCATCTTCGAGGTTGAGCAGGCACAGGTAATTCTCGCGGCCCTTGCGGATGACCACGCGTTTGCGGAACGCGGCCTCGTTGCCGTAGATGCGCTCGGTCTCGCGCGACAGCTGGCGTTGCAGCGCCTTGGTGTAGGTCGATATCCACACCGTGCCGCCCGCGGCTTGCGACCAGAGCGAGGCGGGGGCGAGATAGCCCAAGGTCTTGCCGATCCCGGTGCCGGCCTCCGCCAGCAGCATGTGCGGCTCCGACTTGCGTTCGCGCGGCGCGAAGATGTGCGCGGCGGTCCGCGCGAACTGTCGCTGCCCCTCGCGCCGCTCGGCCCCGGTGCCGGTGAGCCCCTCAAGCTGCGCCTCGACCGCGTCCTCGCTCAAGCTCACCTGCCGGGGCTGCGCGCGGGGCGGCTGTTCTTCCCATTCGGGCAACCGGCTGAACAGCCAGCGCTCGGCCTTTTCGGGAGCTTTCAGATGCTTTGCGGCCGCCCCCGCCCATGGCCAGCGCAATTTGGCCAGCGCCTGCAGCGATGACCATGCGCCTTCACGCTGCGGCCAGTCACTGCGCTCCAGCGTGGCGAACAGGGCGGCCGTCGCGGCGTGGAGGAGGGCGGGGATCGCGGAGTCAGCGATGGAGTCGTCGCCATCAGCATTTATTGGTCCCCCGCGAAGGCGGGGGTCCATCTCGGAAGGATTGCGGTTGGAGCGGTCGGTACTGGGATCGAACAGGTTTGCGTCTGCGCGCCCTACGTCACCACCCCCCAGCAATCCCGAAAATTCAGGAGATGGGCCCCCGCCTTCGCGGGGGACCGGGGCAAGTGTCGGGAGAGGCAGTTTGAGCGCCCGAGCCAGACCCATCGGCGTGGGCACCATGAACTGCGCCGGATGCACAAACGCGAACAGCTCGAGCAGGTCGAGCCCGGAGAGCTCGGGGTACCCCAGCCGCTGCGCCACCAAAGGCGCGTTCAGCATGATCAGCGGGGTCTCGGCGGCGCGGCCGATTGCCTCGCCCTTGGAAATGCGCACCGCAGGCTTGCCGGGAGCTGCGAACCAGATCGCGCTATGGCTTGCATGCAGGGCTGGAAAGTTTAGGGAAGCGGTCATCACCCGCCCTTATGGCGGCATCGGAACGAAAAGGAAACACACGTGAGCGCGTATCACGAGGCAGCACTGCGATCCAAGGCATGGCCGTTCGAGGAAGCGCGCAAGCTGATCAAACGCTATCGCGACGGCAAGCCGGAGAGCGCGGGCCCGGTGCTGTTCGAAACCGGCTACGGCCCCTCGGGCCTGCCGCATATCGGCACGTTCCAGGAGGTGTTCCGCACCACGCTCGTCCGCCGGGCTTACGAAACCCTGACGGGCGGCGCGCCGACGCGTCTTGTGGCGTTCAGCGATGACATGGACGGCCTGCGCAAGGTGCCCGACAACGTGCCCAATCCGGACATGCTGCGCGAGCACTTGGGCAAGCCGCTCACCCAGATCCCCGATCCGTTCGGCAAGTTCGAAAGCTTCGCGCATCACAACAACGCGATGCTGCGCGCATTCCTCGACCAGTTCGGGTTCGATTACGAGTTCGTGTCGTCGACCGAGCGCTATCAGGGAGGGCATTTCGACGAGGCTCTGCGCGGGGTGCTGCGCAACTATCAGGCGATCCTCGACATCATGCTGCCGACCTTGCGCGCTGAGCGTGCGGCGACCTATTCGCCGGTAATGCCGATCAGCGCCAAGTCGGGCGTGGTGCTGCAGGTGCCGGTCGAGGTGGTCGATGCCGAAGCCGGGATCGTGCGCTTCGTCGACGAGGGCGAGACCATCGAGCAGTCGATCCTGAGCGGCGGCGCCAAGCTGCAGTGGAAGGTCGACTGGGCGATGCGCTGGGTGGCACTGGGCGTCGATTACGAGATGTACGGCAAGGACCTGACCGACAGCGGCGTGCAGTCGGGCAAGATCGCACGCGTGCTGGGCGGCCAGAAGCCCGAGGGCATGATCTACGAGATGTTCCTCGACGAGAAGGGCGAGAAGATCTCCAAGTCCAAGGGCAACGGCCTGTCGATCGACGAGTGGCTGCGCTATGGCAGCGAGAACAGCCTGGCGTTCTATATCTATCGCGAGCCCAAGGCGGCCAAGCAGCTGTCGCTCTCTGTTGTTCCTCGCGCGGTGGACGAATATTTCCAGTTCCGTGACAGCTGGCACAACCAGGACGCCGACAAGCGCCTGGGCAATCCCGCGCACCACATCCATGCAGGCGAGGTGCCCGAGGGCAGTCCGCCGGTCAGCTTCGGGCTGCTGCTCAATGTCGTCAGCCTTCCGGGCATGGACGACAAGGATCTGGTCTGGGGCTTCGTGCAGAAGTACGCGCCCGGCGTGTCGCCCCAGACGCATCCCGAGCTCGACAGCCTCATCGACAACGCGGTGAACTATGGCCGCGATTTCGTCGCGCCGACCCTCAAGCGCCGCGCGCCGGTGGGCGCGGAGGTCGATGCGCTCAGGACGCTCGATGCAGAGCTGGCCGCGCTGTCCGAAGATGCGACCGCCGAGGACATCCAGAACATCGTCTACGCCATCGGCAAGGACGAGGCGTACGGTTTCGGCAATCTTCGCGACTGGTTCAAGGCGCTGTACGAGACGCTGCTGGGCAGCGAGCAGGGCCCGCGTATGGGCAGCTTCATCGCGCTGTACGGCATCGCCAACACCCGCACGCTGATCGCGCAGGCGCTGGATAGCGTTGCTTAGGGGAAACGACATGAAGGCGATGATTGCGGGTGCTGCTCTGCTTGCGCTGGTTACCGGGTCGCTGGCTCAGGCCCAGTTCCCTGCCCAGCCGCAAACAGGATCGCTGGCCCAGCCGCCGTTCGTCGGGGCAAACCGCCCGGTGATGCTCAAGGCCGATGACGGGCTGGACCCCTGCGCGCTGGGCGAGATAACAGGTGCAGGCGAGGGAGCGATCATGGTGTTCCCCGCCGATGACACCTCGCCCGACGCGATCGATTTTCTGTCCGATGGCGAGCAGGTGTGGATGTGCGACAGCGATGATGCCAGCGACGCGATCGGCATCATCTATACCCGCGAGCCCGATGCGGATTGCAAGGTCGGCTCTCCGGTAAGCGCGGACAGGGTCTATGCCGGGCCTTGCAAATCGGGCTGGATCAAGTCTCAATGGGTCAAGGTCGTCGCCGGATGACCGTCATTGCGGCGCGCCTGTACCGCGATGGTGTCAAGCTGACCGATGTCGATCTGGCGCAGCCACTGCCTGTTCCCGCAGCGGGCGAATTGCTGTGGATCGGCCTGCACGAACCGACCGAGGATGAACTGGCGCCAATCGAGGAGCAGCTGAAGCTGCATCCGCTGGCGGTCGAGGATGCCCTTGACCACCGGCATCTCCCCAAGATCGAGGCGTTCGGCGATCATCTGTTCGCGGTGGCGCGCACCGTGCATCTTGACGAGGACGAGGCCGCCAAGACCCGCATCACCTACGGCAACACCGCGATCTTCATGGGGAAGCATTTCATCGTCACCGTGCGGCACGGGTCGATGCGCGACCATAGCCCGGTCCGTACCCAGCTTGAGGCAACACCCTGGATGCTGGCGCATGGCGCCGATTTCGTGCTGCACGCCATCGTCGATTTCATCGTCGACAGCTATCTTGATGTCATCGACGTGCTCGAGGACCGTGTGCTGGCGATGGAGGATCGCGCGCTCGACGCGTTTCTTGATCGCGAGCAGACGAGCGCGGTCTTTTCTCTGCGCCGCGACCTGTTCCGGCTGCAGCGTGTGCTGGGCCCGATGCAGGATGTCGCCGCGCGCTGCATGAACCTCAGCCTGCCGCAGATCGATGGCGACATGGTGCCCTATTTCCGCGATCTGCACGACCATGTGCGGCGCGCCGACTATCGCGTGGCGGGGCTGCGCGACACGCTGACATCGGTAATCGAGACCAGCGGCCTGCTCGAGCAGCAACGCCAGGGAGCGATCACCCGCCAGCTTGCCGCCTGGGCGGCGATCCTGGCGGTGCCGACCGCGATCGCGGGGATCTATGGCATGAACTTCGATATCATGCCCGAACTGCGCTGGCGCTATGGCTATTTCGCAATTCTCGGCGTGATGACAATGATCTGCCTGACGCTGTATGTCCGCTTCAAACGGGCGAAGTGGCTGTAATGCGCGACCGGACGCCGCCGCCATGGAACGCGCACGCCGGGTGATCCGTAGGGGTGACATACCCCCAACAACGGAGAATACCCCATGTCGCTTCCCGATCTTACCGGCCGCACGATCTGCATCCTTTCGACCCACGGCTTTGAACAGTCCGAGCTGATCGAACCGCGTGACGCCCTGCGCGGCGCGGGAGCCACCGTCCATGTCGTCTCGCCCGAAAGCGGTGAGATTCGCGGCTGGAAGGGTGACGACTGGGGCAAGAGCGTCTCGGTCGATGCGCCGCTCGATGGTGCCAAGGCAGCCGACTATCACGCGCTGGTCCTGCCGGGCGGCCAGATCAACCCCGATCTGCTGCGCGCCAACGAGACCGCGATGGCGCTGATCAAGGAATTTGCAGATGCCGGCAAGCCGATCGCCGCCGTCTGCCATGCACCTTGGCTGCTGATCGAGGCGGGCCTCGCCAAGGGCAAGACCATGACCAGCTACGGTTCGATCCGCACCGATCTCAAGAACGCCGGTGCGAATGTCGTCGATCAGGAAGTCGCTATCGACGGCAACCTGATCACCAGCCGCAACCCCGATGACCTTCCGGCCTTCAATGCGGCGATCGCGATGGCGGTCAAGGCGGCTGCTGAAGCGCAGTCCGAAACCGTCTGATCAACTTGTCTGATCAATGAGCTTGTGCGGCAGGTGATGGAATGATCACCTGCCGCATGACCTCGATATAGCCTGGCGCTATGGTCATCCGGCCGGCATGGCCGCCCTCGACCAGCATGCGGTGCGCGCGCGGCAGGTTATAGCAGGGCACTCCCATGAACAGGTGGTGCTCGCTGTGGAAGTTCACCCAATATGGTGCCACCGTCGCGCGCTCCAGCCAGTTGGCGTGCGTCGTCCGCGCATGCGTGAACGGGTCCTCGCTGCCTGTGGCCGTGCAGGCGTGCTCGGCAATGTTGCGGATGCGGAGGTAAAGCTGGAACGTGGTCGCCAGCGCGATCAGCCACACCAGATAAGGCGTTACGCCCAGGCCAGTCGCGAACGACAGCGCCAGCAGCACCACCTGCGCGCCGAGGAAGCGCAGCACCACCTTGCCCACGAACAAATTCTGCTCTTTTGCGCCCGGGCCAAACCCCTTCAGCGCCATCATCACCTGCGCGCTGCGCTGTTTCAGGAACGTCTGCCCTGTCAGATCGCGAAACACCTTGCGCAGCATGCTGGCGCGGGTGGTGGGGAAGGGCGCTGACAGTGACAGGTCTGGGTCCTCGGGCTGCTGCGTATAGCGATGATGGGTCAGGTGATAGGTGCGATAGGCGTGCAGATCGGTGCCCATCGGCACCCCGGTGATCCACTGGCCGACCCAGTTGTTGATCGCGCGGTTGGGGTGCAGCAGGCCGTGCGCGCCCTCGTGCATCAGGATGGCGAGGCCCAGCTGCCGACCACCGATCAGTAGCACCGCGATCATCCACGCCCACCATGTGCCCAGATACGCAGCCCCCCAGGCGAGCGCGATGATCACGCCCCAAGCATGCGCGACCAATGCGAGCCCCTTCCAGCGCGACACGGCGGTGAGCTCGCGAAAGCTGTCGCGGCCGAATATCTGCGCGGGGTTGGCGGCTTTCACCAGGGCCATTGCGATCCATCTCCTGCGCCATGGGCTGGCGCGCGAACTTTACGTTTGCGTCAGTCTACCAGCATATGCGCATGTCGCCAAGCCATGCCCTCTTTCGTCACCCCCGCGCACGCGGGAATGACGGGAATGACGGGAATGACGGGGATGGTTCTTGAATAAACGGGCAATGTCCGCGAAGTTGGGGCCATGAAGTCGCCCATCCTTGTCCCCCATCCCGATTGTCCGCCCCCTGACAGCGTCGAGGTCGCCATCGGCTGGACGCTCGATGTCGAGCTGCTGACGCTCGAAGTCCGTGTCTCCGATCCCTTCCACACGATCCTGTGGCCCGCGCCTGCGGTCGGCCGCGCGGATGACCTCTGGCAGACCAGCTGCTTCGAGGCGTTCATCGGGTCGGGCACCGGAAGCGGTTATGCCGAGTTCAACCTCTCGCCCTCGGGTGCCTGGGCAGCCTATGGGTTCGACGACTATCGCATCGGTATGCGCGACCTTGATCTGACTGCGCCGCCGCAGATCGCGCGCACCGCCTCCAAACACTGGCAGGCCACGCTCGACCTTACCGGGCTCGAAGCGCTGCTCGGCCCTGCGCCCTGGCGGCTGGCGATCACTGCGGTGATCGAGGCGAAGGACGGCAGCAAATCTTACTGGTCGCTCGCGCACCCTCCCGGAAAACCCGATTTTCACCACGCGGATTGTTTTGCCGCGCGGCTGGGCTAAAGAACCCGCACCCAATTCAAGCAGCGCGCGAGGCCCCATGCTCTTCGGTATCGATCGTCTTCTGGCTGAACCAGACTTGCGCAAACCGCTGCACGGCAAGCGTGTTGCTTTGGTCGCGCATCCTGCGTCGGTTACCGCGGACCTGACGCATTCGCTCGACGCGCTGGCCGGGCTCGACGATATCCGCCTGACCGCCGCGTTCGGCCCGCAGCACGGGCTGCGCGGCGACAAGCAGGACAATATGGTGGAAAGCCCGGACTTTACCGATCCGGTGCACGGCATTTCGGTGTTCAGCCTCTATGGCGAGGTCCGTCGCCCGACGGGGCAGATGATGGGCACCTTCGATGTCGTGCTGATCGACCTGCAGGACCTGGGCTGCCGGATCTACACCTTCGTCACGACCTTGCTCTACATGCTCGAAGCCGCGGCGAAAGAGGGCAAATCGGTCTGGGTGCTCGATCGGCCCAACCCTGCCGGGCGCCCGGTCGAGGGGCTGACCCTGCGCGAGGGCTGGGAGAGCTTTGTCGGCGCAGGGCCGATGCCGATGCGGCATGGTCTCACGCTGGGCGAGATGGGCCACTGGTTTATCCGTCATTATGGCCTTGATGTCGATTACCGCGTGATCGAAATGACCGGCTGGCAGCCCGATGCCGCGCCAGGCTTCGGCTGGCCAGACAGCCGCATCTGGATCAACCCCAGCCCCAATGCGCCCAACGTCAACATGGCGCGCACCTACGCGGGCACGGTGATGCTGGAGGGCACGACATTGAGCGAGGGCAGGGGGACCACCCGCCCGCTCGAGATCTTCGGCGCGCCCGATATCGACGCGCGCGCGGTCATCGACAGGATGCGCGCCATCGCCCCGCACTGGCTCACCGGCTGCGCCCTGCGCGAAATCTGGTTCGAGCCAACCTTCCACAAGCATGTCGGCCAGCTGTGCCACGGCGTGCACATCCACGCCGAGGGCGCGTTCTACGACCACGCCAGCTTCCGCCCCTGGCGCGTCCAGGCGCTCGCCTTCAAGGCCATCCGCAGCCTCTATCCCGACTACCCGCTGTGGCGCGACTTCCCGTACGAATACGAGCTGGGCAAACTTGCGATCGATGTCATCAACGGCGGCCCGGCGTTGCGCGAATGGGTTGATGATGCGAGCGCGCCGCCGGATCATCTGGACGCGCTCACCGCGCCGGACGAAGCGGCGTGGGACGCGGTGTCGGCGTTCCGGCTGTATTGAGCGCGCTTACCAATTTTTCACTCGTCCCGATTAACGTCGCGGCATGGATGCGATCTACAAAGTCGAAGTCGATCCGGTAGGCAATATCGTTCGACACTATCTCGCGGGCTTCTTCGAGCCGACGGATGTCGAGGCGTATATCGCTGCACGCAATGCAGCCCATGACAAGTTGACGTGCGGCCCAAACGAGCATGTCACTTTGGTTGATGTGCGCGACATGAAGATCCAGCAGCAGGACATCGTGAAGGCATTTGGCGGTGTGTTGGCTGATTCGCGCCATCGATCGCGCAAGCTTGCCTTCGTTGTCGCGCTGTCGCTGGCGCGAATGCAATTGTTGCGCGCCACTTCCAGCCGCGACGCGCAATATTTCACCGATCCCGATAAAGCCGAAGCCTGGCTGATGGCAGCTGGCGACGATGAGGCGGGGGCGGACGCGCATTCAGGGGAACCGCAATCCAGAGTGGCCTGACCGCTGCTTGGGCTGCAGAGGCGACAGCCCCCGGTTTTTGCGTCATCAACCATATCTTCGCCAATCGTTGCCATCCTCCGCACCCATGACCGCAGAGCAATGGCTGACCCGCATCTTTGCAGACCAGGCCCCGCGCCGTTTCGGTAGCGGATGGGTGAGCGGTGTGCTGGGCATCGTGCTGGGTTTGCTAAGCATCGCGGCGGTGCTGTGCCTGCATTTCCCGCACTGGCTGACACTGCCCGAACTGCGCGGCCGATACCCGCTGGGGTTGGTGCGCACCGCGATCGATGCGGGGATCTTCGCAACGCTGCTGCTCGCCGCGCTGTCGATGCTGTTGCGGCGGCGCAAGGCGTTGGGGCTTGCCGGCCTTGCACTTGCTGGGATTGCACTGGCGCTGGGAGCGGGCGGGGTCGCAATCCCTGAAGCGCCTGCGAGCCCGGTCTATGTTGGGCTCGACTGGTTCGTTCTCGGCGTGTTGACCACTGCGGCGGTGTTTGTGCCGCTCGAGCGCGCGTTTGCGCTGAGGCGCGAGCAGGGGCCGTTCCGGCGCGGCTGGCTGACCGACGCGAGCTACTTCTTCATGAGCCACGCGCTGGTGCAACTGATGTCGCTGCTGGTGCTGATCCCCGCGACCCAGGTCGGCCAGGCGCTGGCGATCGCCCCGGTGCAGGCATGGGTCCAGATGGCTCCCTTGGTGGTGCAGTTTCTGGCCGTCGTGCTGGTCGCGGACCTTGCGCAATATGCCGTCCACCGCGCGTTCCACGCCGTGCCTTTGCTGTGGCGCTTCCACCGCGTGCACCACTCGGTGACGACGATGGACTGGATCGCCGGATCGCGGCTGCATCTGGTCGATGTCGTCGCGACGCGCGCCCTGGTTCTGCTGCCGATCGTGACGCTGGGGTTCGACCAAGTCGCGGTCTACGCCTATCTCGGCTTCGTGTCGCTGCACGCGGTCTTTATCCACGCCAACTTTGCGCCGCGTAGCCCGTGGCTCGAACTCTGGATCGCGATGCCGCGCTTTCACCACTGGCACCACGCGATCGAGCCCGAGGCGCGCGACACCAACTTTGCGGTCCATCTGCCGATGATCGACCGCTGGTTCGGCACCGAACACATGCCCAAGGACCGCTGGCCGAGCGGCTATGGCGTGGAAGGGCTGGAGGTGCCGGAAGGCTATGTGCGGCAACTGGTGTGGCCGTTGCGGGGGTGATGTGATGCCCGGGCCGCCGCCTGGCAGCCCGATGTTGTCCTATAGCCGTAGGTATGTCCTGGACAGATGCGGCATAGGCCGGATTGGTTGGCGGAACGAAAATCTTCGCTTGCACAAATGTGGCAATCTACGCTGTAACGAAAAGCCACTGATGCCAAGGAGTACATGCCATGATTCAACCAGTGCTGGCCGGACTTTGGCAAGCGATCATTGCAGTATCTCTTGTATCCGCACCGGAAGTGCAAGACGAACAAGGTGCCAGTATGAAGGAACCGGAAGAATTGCTCGCGTGGATCACGCACTGTGACCAAGGCGATGCCGTTTCCTGCCACAACGCCGCTACTGCGTATGACAATGGCGAAATGGTCAAGGAGGACAGGGTAAAGGCTGCCGCATTCTTTGCGAAGGCCTGCGACGGCGACATCGGCTCGGGCTGCTACCATGCTGGACGCATCTATGTCGACGGAGACGGCGTCGAGCCAGATGTCGCGCAGGGCAAGCGGTTGCTTGACAGGGCATGTACCATCGATCAGCCCAGAGGATGCTTCGATCTTGCCGTTATGCACACCGAAGGCACCGTGTTCGAACGGGATGCGAAGAGCGTGGAGGCGCTGTACACCAAGGGCTGCGACGCCGGCCATATGAAGTCATGCTACAATTTCGCCCGGCTCCACGTCGAAGGCGACCTTCTGCCGCAGGATTTCCAGAAAGCGGCGGCGCTTTACGACAAGGCGTGCACGGGTGGAGAGCCGAGCGGCTGCCACGATCTCGCGTTGTTCTATTCGAAGAAGAAGATTCTGCCGACAGACATGGTCAAGGCCAAGGCACTGTTCACCAGATCGTGCGAACTCGGGCGCGCATCAGCCTGCTACAATGTCGGGGTGATGTACGCCAATGGCGAGGGGACCGATCCGAGCTACAGCGAAGCAGTGTCCTATTTCCGCCGCTCGCTGGCCCTCGACCCCAATTATGCCAACGCGAAGAACGCGCTTCTGAGCTATGGCTTGCAGAACTAGGCTATCCGGGTTCCACACGTAACGCCGTGCCAATTACCCAAACCATTGGCGCTCAAACGCGGGAGGCAGACATCCTAGGCCCTCGATGACCGAGCCGAAACCGGGTAAAACCCATTGCCGCGACGCGCGCCCTGGGTTGGGGCTTACTGATCCAGGAACGACCGCATCTTCCGCGAACGGCTCGGGTGCTTCAGCTTGCGCAGCGCCTTCGCCTCGATCTGACGGATACGTTCGCGGGTGACCGAGAACTGCTGGCCGACCTCTTCAAGCGTGTGATCGGTGTTCATGCCGATGCCGAAGCGCATGCGCAGCACGCGTTCCTCGCGCGGGGTCAGGCTCGCAAGAACCCGCGTGACGGTTTCCTTGAGGTTCGCCTGGATCGCGGCATCCACCGGGATGATCGCATTCTTGTCCTCGATGAAATCGCCCAGGTGGCTGTCTTCCTCATCACCGATCGGCGTTTCGAGGGAGATCGGCTCCTTGGCGATCTTCATCACCTTGCGGACCTTTTCGAGCGGCATAGAGAGGCGCTCGGCCATTTCTTCAGGCGTGGGTTCGCGGCCCTGCTCGTGCAGGAACTGGCGGCTGGTGCGCACCAGCTTGTTGATCGTCTCGATCATGTGCACGGGGATGCGGATGGTGCGCGCCTGATCCGCGATCGAACGGGTGATCGCCTGACGGATCCACCATGTGGCATAGGTCGAGAACTTGTAGCCGCGGCGATACTCGAACTTGTCCACCGCCTTCATCAGGCCGATATTGCCTTCCTGGATGAGGTCGAGGAACTGCAGGCCGCGATTGGTGTATTTCTTGGCGATCGAGATCACGAGACGCAGGTTCGCCTCGACCATTTCCTTCTTGGCGATCCGCGCCTCGCGCTCGCCCTTCTGCACCATGTTGACGATGCGGCGGAACTCGTTGAGACTCATGCCGGTGGCGGCAGCGATGTCGCTGATTTCCGCGCGGATGCGGTCAACCGCGCCTGCTTCGTTGCTGACGAAGGCCGCCCATTTCTTGTCGACGCCCGCCATGGTTTCCAGCCACGCCTCGTCCATCTCGTGGCCGAGATAGCGGTCGAGGAAGTCCTTGCGCGGCACCTTGTGGCGCTCGGCAAGGCGCAGCATCTGGCCGCCCAATGCGGTCAGGCGGCGGTTGAAGGCATAGAGCTGGTCAACCAGATATTCGATCTTGTTGGCATGGAACTGCACCGACTCAACCTCGGCGGTCAGGTCCTCGCGCAGCTTCTGATAGCTCTTTTCCTTCGCCGACGGGAAATCGTCGCCGATGCTGAGCGCGTTGAGGCGATCGCGCTGGATTTTCTCGAACTTGCGGAACAGCGAGGTGATCAGCGCGAACTTCTCGAGCGCGGCGGGCTTCAGCTGCGCTTCCATCTGCGCGAGGCTGAGCGTGTTGTCCTCTTCCTCGTCGTCATCGGGACGGCGGGTGCGGCGCTCGGTCAGATCGTCTTCGTCGTCGTTGGTCTCGGCGACCTCCTCGACATCGTCCTCTTCCTTGAAGCTGGGGCCCGCGGTCTTCTCGCTGATCTCGCCATCGTCCTCGCCGTCCTCGGACAGGCTTTCGGGCGCGGGCTCCTTCGACAGCATCGCATCGAGATCGAGAATCTCGCGCAGCTGCATTTCGCCGTCGTTGAGCGCGGTCGACCATTCGATGATGGCGTGGAAGGTAATCGGGCTTTCGCACAGCCCCAGGATCATCGTGTCGCGGCCGGCCTCGATGCGCTTGGCGATGGCGATTTCGCCCTCGCGGCTGAGCAGCTCCACCGCGCCCATTTCGCGCAGGTACATGCGCACCGGGTCATCGGTGCGGTCCATCGTCTCCTTCTTCTTTTCAGGAGAGATGTTGAGCTGTTCCGAACCGTCGTCGGCTGTGTCGTTATCGTCCGCCGGCTGTTCTTCGCCCGCTTCCTCGTCGTTCTCGACGATGTTGACGCCCATCTCCGAGATCGCGGACATCACGTCCTCGATCTGCTCGGACGACATCTGGTCCTGCGGCAGCGCCTCGTTCAGCTCGTCATAGGTGATGTAGCCGCGCTTCTTGGCGCGCGAGAGCAGCTTCTTGACCGAGGCTTCGTTCAGATCGATCAGCGGTGCATCCGTGGTGTCGGCTTTGCTGTCTTTCGGTGCCTTGCTTGCCAATTCCGTAATTCCTGTCACCTGTGTCGCCGCGGCCTGCGAGCGGCTGCGGAGATAATTTGCGTCATATCAGGCCGCGATTGGCCGATACAAATGTTTTGCGTCTGAGCTCAAGCGGCCCTGTATCACCCGGAGTGTGGACGACTGTATCGCCGGTTATGCACTCCGTTCCGTTAATTCTATCAGGCGCTGGTCAAACTGCTGCTTTCTTGCCCTTAGCTGTTGCTGCTCCAAAAACAATCCATCACCCGAATCATTTTCCGCCAGATCGGCTTCGAACCGCCGGGTTACCTCACTCAAGGCCGCCACCAGCCGGGGGCGCGTGGTCATCACTTCGATCGCTTCTGCAAAATCTCCCGCGATGCGGATTTCGCGCGCCTCGTCTTTCTCCGCCTGCACCGCAGTGCAGAACGAAAATGGCGGCCTGCCACCCGATTTCAGCCTGTCGATCGTGTCTGCCATGCCCTTGTCCTGCAATATGGTCATAAGGCGTGCCGTATCAAGAGTTTCCGCCGCGTCATCGGGCTGAATGGAATGCGCGTGGCTTGCATCGAGCATCGCGTCGAGCAGATCGGCCCAGCCTTCTGCAAGTCCGACAAACTCGCTCAGCGCCTCGGAGTGACGCACCAGCAGCGCCGGGCGATGGAGCACGCCGTGCAGGACGCCGCGCAGGATCAGGTCGCTCATCGGCTGGCGGCTGAATTCGCGCAGTTCCTCGCTGGGCGGTACGGGTTCATCGCGGCGCTGCCAGCCCTTCTGGCCCTTGGCGCCGGGGCGGAAGGCAGGGCCGGGCGTCTGGGGTTGGCGCGCGCCAAAGAACATGTCCGAAAAGCGCTGACCGATCTCGCGGCGGTACAGCGCCTTGATGTCGCCATCCGCGATCGTGTCGGCATGCGCGTTGAGCCGTGCCTTGAGCCCCGCGCGTGCCTCGGGGCTGGTCAGCGGCGCGGCGTTCAGTTCATGCGTCCACAGGTGATCGAGCAGCCCGGTTGCGCGATCGATGCAGGCGGTGAAGGCGCCCGGACCCGATGCGCGCACCAGATCGTCCGGGTCCTGGCCCGCAGGCAGCGAGACGAAACCGAGCGAGAGCCCGGGCTTGAGCAGCGGCAGCGCACGCGAGGCAGCACGCATCGCCGCCTTCTGCCCCGCACCGTCGCCATCGAAGCACAGCAGGGGCCGGTCGACCATCTTCCACAGCCGCTCGATCTGGTGTTCGGTGAGCGCGGTGCCGAGCGGCGCGACGCACTCGCCAAAGCCGGCCTGGGCCAGCGCGATCACGTCCATATAGCCCTCGACCACCACCACGCGTCCGCTCTGGCGCGAGGCGGGCGCGGCCAGGTGCAGGTTGTAGAGCGTGCGCCCCTTGTCGAACAACGGCGTGTCGGGAGAGTTGAGGTATTTGGGTTCGCCCTGGCCGAGGATGCGCCCCCCGAACGCGATCACCCGCCCGCGTGGATCGCGGATCGGGATCATGATCCGTCCCCGAAAGCGATCATAGCTCGGCTTGTCGTCGACCTTGATCAGCAGCCCGGCCTCGATCAGCAGATCCTCGTCGATCGATCCCAGCGCGGACTTGATCCCGGTGCGGCTGTCTGGCGCAAAGCCGATGCCGAAGCGCTGGATCGTCTCTGCGGTCAGCCCGCGCGCTTTCAGATAGGCCCGCGCCTGCTCGCCCAAAGCGCTGCCAAGCTGGGCTGCGAACCAGTCCTGCGCCGCCTGGCAGACATCGTGCAGCGACGCCCGGGCAACTGCCGCCTGCGCCGCGCGCGGATCGGGGGCGGGGATGGTCATCCCGGCCTCGGAGGCGAGCTCCTTGACCGCATCCATGAAGCCCAGCCCCTGATGATCGGTCATGAACCGGATCGCATCGCCATGGGCTCCGCAACCAAAGCAATGATAGAAGCCCTTGTCGTCGTTGATCGTGAAGCTGGGGGTCTTCTCGTTGTGGAACGGACAGCACGCCTTGTACTCCCGCCCCGCGCGCTGGACCTTCACGTGCCGCCCGATCAGGGTCGACAGCGTGATGCGCGAGCGCAACTCGTCCAGCCATTGCGGGGTGAGGGTCATGTGCGTTCCGGTTAGCCCGCCAGAGCTTCCTTCACCCAGCCGCTGGCCTTGCTCATGTCGATCTCGCTGGCGTGGCGGGCCTTCACTTCGGCCATCACCTTGCCCATGTCCTTCAAGCTCGATGCACCGGTTTCGGCAACCACGGCAGCGATCGCGGCGCGGGCGGCGGCCTCGTCCAGCTGCGCGGGGAGGAACTCCTCGATGATCGCGACCTCGGATGCTTCCTGCGCAGCGAGCTCGGCGCGGCCACCCTGTTCGTACATCGCAATCGATTCGCGGCGCTGCTTGATCATCTTCTGCAGCACCTCGGTGACCATCGCGTCGTCATCGATGGTCGCCGACGAAGTACGCAGCTCGATATCGCGGTCCTTGATCTTGGCGAGGATCAGGCGGACCGCCGCGGTGCGGGGCTTGTCGCCCCCCTTCATTGCCGCAACCTGCGCAGCCTTAAGCGAATCGCGAATCATGCGAGCGCATCCTTTCCGGTGAATTTTGGAACAAGCGACCAGCCTAGCCGCATAAAAATGTTTTTCATAGATTGACCGTACAAGCCCGCTAAGCCTAGTGACCCGCCAATTTGGCCGCTTTCCGGCAGGGGGCGTGAACGGGGCTTTGGCCCCGCCCGAACCTGCAATAGTCTGCGGCCCGGCCCATTTGCGACTCAACGCAACACAAGGAAAACGATCCATGGCGCACGCCACCACCTCCGCTCAGCCCCAAGGCGCGACCGGATTGCTGCTTCTGGCCGATGGTACGGCGATCTGGGGCAGGGGCTTTGGTGCCGCCGGAGCCAAGGCAGGCGAGGTCTGCTTCAACACCTCGATCACCGGCTATCAGGAAATCCTGACCGACCCGAGCTATGCCGGGCAGATCATCACCTTCACCTTCCCGCATATCGGCAATGTCGGCGCGAATGCAGAAGATGTCGAAGCCGACGTGCCCCGCGCGCTAGGCTGCATCGTGCGCGAGGACGTGACCAATCCCAGCAGCTTCCGTTCCGCCCAGCATTTCACGCGGTGGCTTGAGGCGAACGGCCAGATCGGCATTTCAGGCATCGACACTCGCGCGCTCACCCGCCGCATCCGTGAGGCAGGCGCGCCCAATGCGGTTATCGCGCACGCGCCCGACGGCGTGTTCGACATGCCCGCGCTACTCGCACAGGCGCAGGGCTGGGCAGGGCTCGAGGGCATGGATCTGGCGATCGAGGTCACCGGTGCCGACACCCGCGACTGGCAGGGCGGCATCTGGACTTTGGGGCAGGGCTATGCCGGCGCCGGCGAGGGCGACCGCCCGCATGTCGTCGCGATCGATTACGGTGCCAAGCACAACATCTTCCGATCGCTGGTGCAGGCTGGCGCGCGCGTCACCATCGTGCCTGCGCAGACGCCGGTCGATGCAATCACCGCACTTCAGCCCGATGGCGTGTTCCTCTCCAACGGCCCGGGCGATCCGGCGGCGACCGGCGTGTATGCCGTTCCAGTGATCCAGGCGCTGCTCGAGCGCGACGTGCCGATCTTCGGCATCTGCCTCGGCCATCAGCTGCTGGGCCTAGCCGCTGGTGCGCGCACGATGAAGATGCACCAGGGCCATCGCGGCGCGAACCATCCGGTCAAAAGGCTCGAAACCGGTGTGGTCGAGATCACCAGCATGAACCACGGCTTTGCGGTCGATGCAGCGACCTTGCCCGCCAACGTCATCGAAACCCATGTCTCGCTGTTCGACGGCAGCAACTGCGGCATCGCGTTCACCGACAAGCGCGCGTTCGGCGTGCAGTATCACCCCGAAGCCTCGCCCGGGCCGCAGGACAGCTTCTATTTGTTCGAGAAGTTCGTTGGCGGCCTCAAGTCCCCCGCAGGTGTGGCATGAGCATGAAACTCCCCAAGGTCGATCCTGCGCGCATGGAGCAGGAGTGGGTGGCCGATCAGGACGTGCTGCGCAATCTGGCGGCCAATGGTGACCAGGCGAGCGTCAAGCGCGCGGTCGATGTGAGCTTCCGGGGCTCGGAGGAAAACCTGCAGCGCCTTTCCGAGGCCGCGAACACTTTCGGGCTTACCGAGCTCGACCGCGAGGAGGATGCAGAAGGCGGCGAGCCGTATCTGTTCTTCGAGCGGTTCCAGGCGGTCGATGCGCAGTCGATCAAGGACCTGACCCGCACCTGTCTGCAGATCGAGATGCTGTTCGATGTCGAATATGACGGTTGGGGCTGCGAAGCGCAGTCCGGCACGATGCACTGAAGAAACGTCCGGTCGCCGCCTCCCCCAGATGAAACAAAGCCTTTAAAGAGAGCACAACAACAATGCCCAAGCGCACCGATATTAACAGCATCCTGATCATCGGCGCAGGCCCGATCATCATCGGCCAGGCGTGCGAGTTCGATTATTCGGGCACGCAGGCGTGCAAGGCGTTGAAGGAGGAAGGCTACCGGATCATTCTGGTCAATTCCAACCCCGCAACGATCATGACCGATCCCGACATGGCCGATGCGACCTATGTCGAGCCGATCACGCCCGAGATCGTCGCCAAGATTATCGCCAAGGAGCGCGCCGAGCGCCCGAACGAGAAGCTGGTGGTGCTGCCGACGATGGGCGGGCAGACCGCGCTCAACACCGCGCTGGCGCTCGACGCGGATGGCACGCTCGAGAAATACGACGTCGAGTTGATCGGCGCCAAGGCCGAAGCGATCGACAAGGCCGAGGATCGGCTGAAGTTCCGCGACGCGATGGACAAGATCGGGCTGGAATCAGCGCGCTCGGGCATTGCGCACACGATCGACGAAGCCCTCGCCGTGCTCGAACGCACAGGCCTTCCCTCGATCATCCGCCCCAGCTTCACCATGGGCGGCACCGGCGGCGGCATCGCCTACAACCGCGACGAGTTCGTCCAGATCGTCACCGGCGGGCTCGATGCCTCGCCAACCACCGAAGTGCTGATCGAGGAATCTCTGCTCGGCTGGAAAGAGTACGAGATGGAGGTTGTGCGCGACAAGAACGACAACGCCATCATCATCTGCTCGATCGAGAATGTCGATCCGATGGGCGTGCACACCGGTGACAGCATCACTGTGGCGCCCGCGCTGACGCTGACCGACAAGGAATATCAGATCATGCGCTCAGCCAGCATTGCGGTGCTGCGCGAGATCGGCGTGGAAACGGGCGGGTCGAACGTGCAGTTCGCGGTCAACCCCAAGGACGGCCGCCTGATCGTCATCGAGATGAACCCGCGCGTGTCGCGCTCGTCGGCGCTTGCGTCGAAGGCCACCGGCTTCCCGATCGCCAAGGTCGCGGCCAAGCTCGCGGTGGGCTACACGCTCGACGAGATCACCAACGACATCACCGGTGCGACGCCCGCCAGCTTCGAGCCGACGATCGACTATGTCGTCACCAAGATCCCCCGGTTCGCGTTCGAGAAGTTCAAGGGTGCAAGCCCGCTGCTCGGCACCGCGATGAAATCGGTGGGCGAGGTGATGGCGATCGGCCGCAACTTCCAGGAATCGGTGCAGAAGGCGCTGCGCGGGCTGGAAACGGGCCTGAGCGGCTTCAACATGGTCGACCACCTCGTCGGCGCGCCGCACGACGATATCGTTGCGGAACTGAGCCAGGCGACCCCCGACCGGCTGCTGATCGCGGCGCAGGCGCTGCGCGAGGGCATGACCGTCGAGCAGGTCCACGCGGTCGCGAAATACGACCCCTGGTTCCTTGAGCAGATCAAGCAGATCGTCGATGCCGAGAACGAAGTGCTCGCAGATGGCCTGCCGCGCGATGCGGTGGGCATGCGGCGGCTGAAGTCGATGGGCTTTTCGGACAAGCGTCTCGCCTATCTGGCGCTCAAGTCGGCGCATCTGCGGCCCGGCATGAGCCACGCCATCGCGCGCGGATCGGGCCTGGTGCGCGATGCCGTGGTCGCGATGACCGGCGGCGTCACCGAAGAGGAAGTGCGCGCCTTGCGCCACAAGCTCGGCGTGCGCCCCGTGTTCAAGCGGATCGACACCTGCGCGGCGGAGTTCGAGGCGAAGACGCCGTATATGTATTCAACCTATGAGGCGCCCAGCTTTGGCGAGCCCGAGTGCGAGAGCCAGCCGACCAATCGCCGCAAGATCGTGATCCTGGGTGGCGGGCCCAACCGCATCGGCCAGGGGATCGAGTTCGATTACTGCTGCTGCCACGCGTGCTTCGCGCTGGGCGACGCGGGCTATGAGACGATCATGATCAACTGCAATCCGGAAACGGTGAGTACCGATTACGATACCTCGGACCGGCTGTATTTCGAGCCGCTGACCGCAGAGGACGTGCTCGAGATCCTCGACGTCGAACGCTCGAACGGCGAACTCGTCGGCGTCATTGTCCAGTTCGGCGGGCAGACCCCGCTCAAGCTGGCGCAGGCGCTCGAGGATGCGGGCATCCCGATCCTCGGCACATCGCCCGACGCGATCGACCTTGCCGAAGACCGCGAGCGCTTTGCCAAATTGGTCGACAAGCTTGGCCTGAAGCAGCCGATGAACGGCATTGCGCGCAGCCGCGAAGAGGCGATCGCAGTGGCGAGCCGCATCGGCTATCCGGTGCTGATCCGGCCATCCTACGTGCTGGGCGGCCGGGCGATGGAGATCGTCGACGGTCAGGCGCAGCTCGAATCCTATATCGCGACGGCCGTGCAGGTGTCCGGCGACAGTCCGGTGCTGATCGACCAGTATCTGCGCGATGCGATCGAGGTCGATGTCGATGCGATCTGCGACGGCCGCGATGTCGCGATCGCCGGGATCATGCAGCATATCGAGGAAGCAGGCGTGCATTCGGGCGACAGCGCTTGCTCGCTTCCCCCCTACAGTCTGTCCGATGACCTCATCGCCGAAATGGAACGTCAGACCCGTGCGCTGGCCGAGGGCCTCAAGGTCCGCGGGCTGATGAACATCCAGTTCGCGGTCAAGGAAGGCCAGGTCTATCTGATCGAGGTCAATCCGCGTGCCAGCCGCACAGTACCCTTCGTCGCCAAGGCGATCGGCCAGCCGGTGGCCAAATATGCCGCGCGGGTGATGGCGGGCGAGATGCTGGCCGACCTGCCGGTGATCGATCGCAACATCGACCACATGGCGGTCAAGGAAGCGGTGTTCCCCTGGGCGCGCTTTGCCGGGGTCGATCCGGTGCTGAGCCCCGAGATGAAGTCGACCGGCGAGGTGATGGGCATCGACAAGGACTTTGCCACCGCCTTTGCCAAGGCGCAGATCGGCGCGGGTCTGACGCTGCCGACCAACGGCACCGTGTTCATTTCGGTCAAGGATGGCGACAAGCCGGTGATCCTCGAGGCCGCGCGCGGCCTGATCGCTCTGGGCATGGACGTGGTCGCCACCGGCGGCACCGCGCGTTATCTTAAGGACAACGCCGTGGCGGTAACCGAGGTCAACAAGGTGGCGCAGGGACGTCCGCACATCGTCGACCGGATCAAGGACGGCCAGATTGCGCTGATCTTCAACACCACCGAAGGCTGGCAGAGCCTGAAGGATTCGCAATCGATCCGCGCGAGCGCACTCAGCGGCAAGATTCCGTACTTCACCACCGCCGCGGCCAGCGTCGCAGCGGTGCGGGCGATGGCCTCGCTCGCCAAGAGCAGCCTTGAAGTAAAGCCGCTTCAGGCTTATTATATACGGCCTGACGCTTGAGCCCCCCGACAAGTCGTTAACCTTGTGTGGTCCCGTTGCGGGGCCGCGAAGAGCTTTATTTGTCGGGTGATGGGCCAGGCTCGGCCACAGAAGAAGGGATATGCCGAATGGCAACCGTCGATAAGCTGCCCATGCTGGCAGAAGGATATGAAAAGCTTTCGCGCGAGCTGAAGTTGCTCAAGGAAGAGCGCCCCCTGATCGTCGAGGCGATCGAGGAAGCGCGCGCGCATGGCGATCTTTCCGAGAACGCCGAATATCATGCCGCCAAGGAGCGTCAGGGCCAGGTCGAGGCGACCATCGCCGACCTGGAAGGCAAATTGAGCCGCGCACAGATCATCGATCCGACCACGCTTTCGGGCAACAAGGTCGTGTTCGGCGCGACCGTGACGCTGCTCGACGAAGACGACAAGCCGGTGAAATACCAGATCGTCGGCGAAGCAGAAGCCGACGCGCGCAAAGGCAAGATCAGCTATTCCAGCCCGCTGGGCCGCGCGCTGATCGGCCGCCTGCTCGACGACGAGGTCGAGGTCAGCGTGCCTTCGGGCGACAAGTTCTATGTCGTGTCGAAGATCGAGTTCATCTGACACATGCCCAATCTGCCGCGCGGCGCGGCGACCAACGCGCTGGTGATTGCCAATGTGCTGGTTTGGCTTGCAGGCTTTCTGACCGGCTGGACCGAACGCTTTCAGGTTGAAGGCGGGTTCTGGGCGGCGCGGCTTTCCGACAGCCTGCACGGCCATACGAGCGCGCTGCCGCTGGATTACCCCTGGGTCGTCCCCGTGTGGCTGACCCCGGTGACCTCTGCATTCCTGCACGCCGGGCTTTTCCACCTGGCGATGAACATGCTGGTGCTGGTGGTGGTCGGCCGCATGATCGAGGTGGCGCTCGGCACAGGTCGGTTCGTGCTGCTCTATGCCGCAGGGATCGTCGGGGCGGCGGCGATGCACTACGCCGTCGATCCGCTCTCGACAACGCCGGTGGTGGGCGCAAGCGGAGCGATCTCAGCGCTGCTCGCCGCCTATTTCCTGCTGTTCGCCCGGCGCAAGCCAAAGGCCATCGGACCGGTGCCGGGCCTGGTCGTGCACATTGCGTGGCTGGCAGCCGCGTGGATCGGCATCAACCTGCTCAGCCAGCTCGCCTTTGCAGGAACCGCTCTCGGCATCGCCATTTGGGCGCATATCGGCGGGTTTGCCGCCGGTCTGGCACTGGCCGTGCCTCTGGCGCAGAGCCATCGCCCGCGCAGGCCGCGTCACGACATTCCGTAACACGGCGAGTGCGGGGGCTAAACGACGGGCGATCAGGCCTGTTCGGGGGTTTCGGGATCGAGCAGCCGGTGCAGGTGCACGATGACATAGCGCATCTCGGCGTCATCGACCGTGCGCTGAGCGTTGCTGCGCCAGGCTTCTTCGGCGCTGGCATAATCGGGATAGACGCCGACAAGATCCATGTTGTCGAGTTCGCAGAAATCGAGGGTTTGCGGATCGCTGACGCGTCCGCCCATGACGAGATGAAGTTTGCTCATTGAATTGTGCGTCCCATGACCGATGAACTGGATGCCGGGCGGCATCCTCTCCTTCACCGGGGCCTTGGCGGCCACCGCGTGATAGCGGTGCGCCTTAGTCGCATCTGGAACGATTTTCCAGCCCTGACGCGCGTAGCTGCGATCAGGGCTTCTTGCGGCTGAGCAACGTCTCGCGCGCCTTGCCGATCGACGCCCTGGCCTTGCCGACCAGCGGCCCGGTAGCCTTGGCGATGGGCTTGCGGCCGTAAAACAGCCCGCCCAGAAGTCCCGCCAGTGCCAGCTTGCCGCGATGCGCCCAGGCGAATCCCGCCGCCTTGTCCGCAGCGCCGCCGATGGTGTTGGCGGCGGTGTCTATCGCTTCGTCGGCAACATTCGCCGGCGTGAAGCGCTCCTTGGCGCGGGCGAGCGCCTTTTGCCACTGGGTGCGCGCGGCGACCCTGCGTGCGGCAACTTCCGCAAGGCTGGGTTCATGCTCGTCAGGGCTTTGCGCGGCCTGCATCTGCTCTGTCATGCGTGACCCTCCGCAGCGGTGGCGGTGGTTTCGGCTTCGGGATCAGCCGCGAACAATGCGCTGACCTTGCCGACGCGGCCCGCCGCCAGCCAGAAGCACAATGCCGCCAGCACCAGACTGCCTGCAACGGTGGCGCCCATCGCACCCCATGCGCCCAGGATCGGGATGAGTGCGATCATCGTCCCCACCACCAGCGCAATGAGCGCGCAGCTGATCAGGATCAGGCCGACGACGCCAAGCAGCGCCATGGTGCGGATCTGCCGGCCGGCTGCCGACATCCGCGCTTTCTGAAAGCCGATTTCGGCATCAATCATCTCGCGGCCATCGGCGTACAGGCCGCGCAACTGGTCGATCATTCCGGGTTTGACAGTGGGTTCGCTCGCGTCCCGGGCGGCAGTGTCATCACCTGCACCTGTGTCCGGAGCGACAGCAGATGCAGGCGCACTGGACCCAGGCGCGGGATTGGGAATGGTGGTCATCAATTTGGGTGCAATCGGCGCCGGACCTGCGGTCAGAGCTTCTTGCCGCCAAAGACCGATCCGACAAGCTTGGCGAGCATCAGGCCGACCACCGCCGCGATGCCCAGAGCGGCCGCAGGCTTGGTCCGCACGAATTCGCGCGTATCCTCGGCGATCTCATCCACAGGCTTGGCGCGCAGACGATCGGCAGCTTCGCTGACCGATTGCGCCGCAGTGCGCGCATAATCGCCATATTTGGGGCCGATATTGTCGTCGATCGCCCCGGCGCTGTCGCTGATGATGCGGGCCAGGCCATGCACGGCGTCGCTGGCCTTGTCCTTGACGTCGGTCGCCACTTCGCGGGCCTTGTCGGTCATGTTGTCGGGGATCATGGCATTCACCTTGGCTGCAGCGGCGCCCAGCGCGCTGGTGTCGGACGAAGCGGTTTCGGGCGCGGTCGTGACCGCAAGCGCGGTTCCGGTCGCCACGGCAGGAGCGATGGCCTCGGTTGGCGTGGCCGTCGTCTTGCGCTTGGGTGCAGCGGTCGTGGCGGAGCCATCTATGGGGCTGGTTGCCTTTTTGGTGCGCGGCTTTTTGGGCGCAGCCTCGGTCGGGGCAGCGGCCTTGATTTCTTCTTCGGACATATATTCCTCCTCAAGCTTTGCAGCAGACGCATGAGGCGTTGCCGCGGTTCCGCTTGCCCTTGCACTATTCTGGCCAGTCCGTGCACATTTTCAAGCGTTTTCGCGTTTGCAGCATGGACGCGCCAACGTGCGTCCGGATGGTTGCCAACGGGCCCTCCAAGCCCTAGAGGGTGCGCCATTCCATCCACCTGCCAGACCCGAAAGAGTGCCGCTTATGACCGCGATCATGGATATCCACGCCCGCCAGATTCTCGACAGCCGCGGCAACCCCACGGTCGAAGTCGATGTGCTGCTCGAAGACGGCAGCTTTGGCCGGGCAGGGGTGCCCTCGGGCGCGTCGACCGGAGCCTATGAGGCAGTCGAGAAGCGCGATGGCGACATGGCGATGTATCTGGGCAAGGGTGTCACCCAGGCGGTCGACATGGTCAACAGCGAGATCTTCGAGGCGATCGTCGGGCTCGACGCAGAAGACCAGCGTGACATCGACATGGCGATGATCGGCCTGGATGGCACCGAAAACAAGTCGCGGCTGGGCGCCAACGCGATCCTGGGTGTCAGCCTCGCGGTCGCCAAGGCCGCAGCCGATGCACGCGGCCTGCCGCTGTACAGCTATGTCGGCGGCGTCTCGGCGCATGTGCTGCCGGTGCCGATGATGAACATCATCAATGGCGGCGAGCATGCCGACAACCCGATCGATTTTCAGGAATTCATGATCATGCCGGTCGGCGCGGATAGCCTGGCCGAGGCCGTGCGCTGGGGATCGGAAATCTTCCACACGCTCAAGAAGGGGCTGCACGAGAAGGGTCTGGCGACTGCGGTCGGCGACGAAGGCGGCTTTGCCCCCAACCTCGCCTCGACCCGCGCCGCGCTCGACTTCATCATGGCGTCGGTCGAAAAGGCCGGCTTCAAGCCGGGCGAGAACGTCGTGCTGGCGCTCGATTGCGCCGCAACCGAATTTTTCCGCAACGGCAAGTACGAGATCAGCGGCGAAGGCCTTTCGCTCAGCCCCACCGAAATGGCGGACTATCTCGGCAAGCTGTGCGACGAATATCCGATCCGCTCGATCGAGGACGGCATGAGCGAGGATGATTTCGAAGGCTGGCTCGCGGTTACAGAACTGCTGGGCAACAAGGTCCAGCTGGTCGGCGACGATCTGTTCGTCACCAACCCCGAGCGGCTGGCGATGGGCATCGAAAAGGGCCTGGCCAACAGCCTGCTGGTCAAGGTCAACCAGATCGGCACGCTCACCGAGACGCTCGAAGCCGTCAGCATGGCGCACCGTGCGGGCTATACCGCGGTGATGTCGCACCGTTCGGGCGAGACCGAGGACGCGACGATCGCCGATCTGGCGGTCGCGACCAACTGCGGCCAGATCAAGACCGGCTCGCTTGCCCGCTCGGACCGGCTTGCCAAGTACAACCAGCTGATCCGCATCGAAGAAGAGCTGGGCGCTAGCGCCCATTATGCCGGGGCAGCGATCTTTCGCTGATCTTGACTTCTATTGATCGCATATTTGATTCGGGAAGGCGGTTTCGGCTTGTCAGCCCGAATCAATTGTGATTCATAGGGTTAATGCCGCAACGTAAACCCGTCATCAAACCAGCAAAGCAGGCCATTGCGCCGGGCATCTCGCTCGTCGCCTTGCTGGTGATCGCGGGGTATGCGCTGCTCGGGCCGACGGGCGTGCTCGCCTGGGGCGATTATCGCCAGCGGCTCGAGGTGCAGAAGGTGGAGCTTGCCCGCCTGCGCGACCAGCGCGACGCGCTGCGCAACCGGGTGAAGCTGCTCGATCCGCGCGCGGTCGACCCCGATCTGGTGAGCGAACTGGTGCGCCGCGATCTCAATGTCGCGCATCCCGACGAGATCATCGTTCCGCTGAAATAGGCGGCCCGGTCACCGCAGCCATGCTGCGGGATTATTGCGCAAAACCCGCCTAGGCCGTTGCGTAAACCGCGTGCTTGCTTCTATACCCGCTGCGGTCGTTTCCTCCCCGCCTCACGGCACCGATCCCAATCGTGAAAGGTTTCCCGTCTTGGTCAAGACACCCGCTGCAAAGCCCGTTCGCAAACCACCCGCAAAAGCTCCCGCCAAGTCCGCAGATGCCGATGCGCCTGCCGCCAAGGCGAAGTCGGCAGTGCTTCCCGAAGAGGGGAGCAACCACCCCCGCCCGCGCGATCCGCAGCGGCATGAAGCGACCGCCGACGAGCTGCTGCATTTCTACAAGGAAATGCTGCTGATCCGCCGCTTCGAAGAGCGCGCCGGACAGCTGTATGGCCTGGGCCTGATCGGCGGATTCTGCCACCTGTACATCGGCCAGGAAGCGGTCGCGGTCGGCCTGCAATCGGCGCTGACGCCGGGGAAGGACAGCGTGATCACCGGCTATCGCGACCATGGCCATATGCTGGCTTATGGTATCGATCCCAAGGTTATCATGGCCGAGCTCACCGGGCGCGGCGCGGGCATTTCGCGCGGCAAGGGCGGCTCGATGCACATGTTCTCGACCGAGCACAAATTCTATGGTGGCCACGGCATCGTCGGCGCGCAGGTTGCGCTGGGTGCGGGCCTGGCCTTCGGTCACAAGTACACCGAGGATGGCGGCGTGTGCATGGCCTATTTCGGCGATGGCGCGGCCAACCAGGGCCAGGTCTATGAAAGCTTCAACATGGCAGCCCTGTGGAAGCTGCCGATCATCTTCGTGATCGAGAACAACGGCTATGCCATGGGCACCAAGGTGTCGCGCAGCAGCGCCGAGACCGAATTCTATCGTCGCGGTGACTCGTTCCGCATCCCCGGCATGCAGGTCAACGGCATGGACGTGCTCGAAGTGCGCGGCGCGGCCGAGGCGGCGCTCGAATATGTCCGCGGCGGCAATGGTCCGCTGCTGATGGAGCTCAAGACCTATCGCTATCGCGGGCACTCGATGTCGGACCCTGCCAAGTATCGCAGCCGCGAGGAAGTGCAGAACATGAAGGACAATTCCGATCCGATCGAGGCGGCCAAGGCGGAACTGCTCAAGATGGGCGTTTCCGAAGACGCGATGAAGACGATCGACAAGGACATCCGAAAGCTGGTGAGCGAGGCGGCAGACTTTGCCGAAACCTCGCCCGAGCCGGACCCGTCCGACCTGTATACCGATGTGCTGGTGGAGCAATATTGATGGCCATCGAACTGAAAATGCCCGCGCTTTCCCCGACCATGGAGGAAGGCACGCTGGCCAAATGGCTGGTCAAGGAAGGCGACACCGTTGCCTCTGGTGACATCCTCGCCGAAATCGAGACCGACAAGGCGACAATGGAATTCGAGGCGGTCGACGAAGGCACGATCACCAAGATCCTGATCGCCGAGGGCACCGACAATGTGAAGGTGGGTGCGGTCATCGCGATGATCGCTGCCGAAGGGGAAGATGCCTCCACGCCAGCGCCTGCTGCCGCTGCCGCTGCCGAACCCGCTGCCGAACCCGCCGCCGAGCCTGCAAAGGCCGAAGCGCCGAGCGAGGACGCCAAGATCGTCCCCGAAACGCCCAAGCGCGCTCCGGTCAGCGATCCTGCCGTGCCTGAAGGCACCAAGATGGTCTCGACCACGGTGCGTGAAGCGCTGCGCGATGCGATGGCCGAGGAAATGCGCCGCGACGACCGCGTGTTCGTGATGGGCGAGGAAGTCGCCGAATATCAAGGCGCGTACAAGGTCACCCAAGGATTGCTCGAGGAGTTCGGCGCGCGCCGCGTCATCGACACCCCGATCACCGAATACGGCTTTGCCGGTATCGGGGCGGGCGCGGCGATGGGCGGCCTGCGTCCGGTCATCGAGTTCATGACCTTCAACTTCGCGATGCAGGCGATCGACCACATCATCAACTCGGCGGCCAAGACCAATTATATGTCCGGCGGGCAGATGCGCTGCCCGGTGGTGTTCCGCGGACCCAATGGCGCGGCCAGCCGCGTGGGCGCGCAGCACAGCCAGAACTTCGGTCCGTGGTATGCCAGCGTTCCCGGCCTGATCGTGATCGCGCCGTATGATTCAGCCGATGCCAAGGGCCTGCTGAAAGCCGCGATCCGCACCGAGGACCCGGTGGTGTTCCTGGAAAACGAGCTGGTCTATGGCCGCAGCTTCGATGTCCCCGATCTGGAGGACCATGTCCTGCCGATCGGCAAGGCGCGGATCATGCGCGCGGGCGCAGACGTCACCATCGTCAGCTATTCGATCGGGGTCGCCGTCGCGCTCGACGCCGCGGACAAGCTGGCAGCCGAAGGCATCGAGGCCGAGGTCATCGATCTGCGCACGCTGCGTCCGCTCGATACCGCAACCGTTCTCGAAAGCCTCAAGAAGACCAACCGCATGGTGGTGGTCGAGGAAGGTTGGCCGGTCTGCTCGATCTCCAGCGAAATCATGGCGGTGGCGATGGAGCAGGGCTTCGACGATCTCGATGCACCGGTGCTGCGCGTCACCAACGAGGACGTGCCGCTGCCTTATGCCGCGAACCTGGAGAAACTGGCGCTGGTCGACAGCGCCCGCGTGATCAAGGCGGTCAAGAAGGTCTGCTACAAGGGATGACAGGGGGTGGCCGGGTCGTGAGGCCCGGCCACGCTCAGGTCTTGGTGCAGATCAGACCCGCGACGCACAGCCCCTTGTCAGGATTGGTGGGGTTGGTGCCGCCGCTATAGCCCGGCAGACCTTCATCCTCGTCGTCGTCATCACCGTCCCCGCCGCCAGCGGCGAGCGCCGCTTGCGCCGCGGCGATATCGGCATCCGATGTCTGCGGCAGGATGGCGTCGTATTTGTCGCAGGTAGACTTGCGACTTGCAGACACGTTGTTTCCGGGTTCCTTGCCGATTTCGCGGCTGTCGCGCACCGTATAGGCGGCCTCCTGATACAGCTCGCGGTCTTCCATGAACATGCTGCCGAACAGCGGGTGATAGGTGTAGTGCAGCTCGACGAACATCACCGCCGTGCCGGATGTCGCCTGGATCTTGTCGCCTGAAGGACCCATGCCCTGGAAGCTGGTTCCGGTGGCACCGGTGCCTTGAGGGCCGTAATTCGAATCCTCGAAGTCCATTCCCTTGCAACGCTGCCACATGATGGTCTGGCCGCCATTGGCATTGAGCTCGAGGCTGGAGAGGATCGTGCGGCCATCCTGATAGAGGCCGGCGGCACCCGCCTGCAGCGCGGCTGCCTGAAACACGTCGTTGATCTGCTGTTCGGAGATCACCTTGGCGCCCAGATTGGCGTTCAGCGTGCCGATGCGTGAGGCATTGTCGGCCATGTTGAGCGCGATCTGGCTCATCTTCATCTGCGTGATCGCCAGATTGGAAATCTCGATGCCATAAAAGCCGAGCCCCGTGAACAAGGGCAGGGTGAAGGCAAACTCGATCAGCGCCATGCCCGAACGGTCACGACGCAGCTTGCGGGCAAACTGCCTGCCGCGCGCCAGAAGGCCGCGTTTTTCGGGATGGGGTGCCGGCAGCGGCTGGGGATGGGCAGCGTTCATGTGCAAATCACCTGCGTGGTTTCAGAGGCCTGGTCGGCATAAGGCTGGTTGCGCAAAACGGTGGCCGAGGCGATCGTCGCCTGGCTGCTCATCCCGATCAGGTTGTAGAGCGGAAACTTGCGCTGATAGTTCATGCGCACGGTGTACAGCACGACGTCGCGCGCTCCGCCGACGCCGTCCTTGCCCAGATCCGCATCCCAAGTGCCATTGGCGTTTTCATCGGTGAAGCATTCGCCGGCATCCCGGACAGAATTGCTGTTCTTGTCCTCGAAGTCCTCGGGCAGGCCGACCTTGGCGAAGTCGCGATAGTTGCGCCGTTCATACGAGAACACCGCCCCGGTGCCGAGCGGGCCCAGGTTTTCCTTCACCTTGGCATCGAGCGTCCCGACGGCATTGGCACCCGTCTCCAGCGCGGAATCGCGCCCCGCCTTCTGCACCGCGCCGTCGAGGATGGCGCTGGCATAGACATTGTAGCCCATGTCGAACACACCCAGCAGCATCATGATGAAGGTGGGCGCGATCAGCCCGAACTCGGTCGCGGAAACCCCGCGCCGGTCCTGGCGAATGCGATTAATGAAGACGGGCAGGGCCATCACTTGGTCAACCTCAGTTCGGAAATCTGCTTGGCGATGTTCTGGAATGCGGTGTTCAGCTGCGAGCTGTTTGCCGCCGTGAACGAGCTGCCCGAGCTGGAGCAGGTCTGCAGGTCGGTGGTCAGTGTGGTGCCGAAGGCGATCACCCACAGGCGGATACCCTTGGCCTTGATCGCCTCGCAGATCGCGAGATAGCGCTGCCGCTGTCGCTCCAGCTGGTTGGGACTGGTGCTGCCGCCGGTGACGCGCTGGTCATACATTTCCAGGCCGTACATGCTCGCCACGAAGTCATAGCTGGTCAGCTCGCCATCGGTCATGAAGATCAGATGGCGACCCACCGATCCGCCATTGCCCGGCGACGCGTTGACGTTCGACGAGAATATTCCCTGCGGCGATGCGACGCGTGCGCCCCAGAGCAGCCCGACATCATGATAGGTGCCGCCCACAGCGACCAGCGAATTGACGTAGTTCTGAACATCGGTGCGGGTCATCGTCGCCAGCAGCCTGGCCTTGCTGGGGCACGCGGTGTAGCCGCCGCCATAGTTCTTCAGGCTTGTTGGGTCGTTCCGGAAGAAATAGACATCCTCCCAATGTGGCCGCCATTTGGTGGCATCGCTGTTGGGCACGGCATCGATGTTGAGATCGTGCGCGTTGGCGTTGCCGTTGACGGTGATCCCGCCAGAGCCATAAGCGATAGGTGCGCCCGCAATGGTGTCGCGTTCCTCGATGCAACCTGACCAGCGACTGGTGCTACCGTTGATTTCGCTGGGCGTTGGCACGGCGGGGTTGGCGCTCTTGATCGAGCGGACGAAATCGAACGTGGGATAGCTGCGCTGCAAATATTCCCAGCGCGAGAACGTCGCTCCAGCTTGCCAAACCGCAGTTTCAGTCACGGTTGTCGTTGTGATCTCCCGTGTACGCCTGCGCACACAGGTATTCGTGCCTGAGCTACTCCAAGGTCCAGCCACACCCCCCCAGCGCCAAGGCTGGTAAGTGGTTTTCGTTGTCGTGTTGCCGCTTGTTTCCGTCGTGGGATTGCCCGAGGGATTCGGACTGAATTGAGTCCATCCTTGCCAAAATCCGGTGTTATTTCCGTAATTTGTGCAATTGGTAGCGTTGACGTTGAACGACAATGTTTGGTTGTTGGTCAGTGTTTCTGTGCTGGTTGACGTGACGTTCCACAAGGGGCGACGCGACTGATAGTTCCAGCTATCGGCAGCGTTGCCGCCGTTCAGCCAGTTGGTGTTGGTGTCATACAGGATCTCGCCGACATTGACGTTGGTCGAATAGGGGACGAACGCATAGCGGATGCGCGCCAGGCTGCCGGTGGCGGCATTGGCAAGCGTGTCGTAGAAGCTCATCACCGAGTTGCGCAGCGCGGTGATCTTGACGATCGAACCGCCGCCGCCGACGGGAATGCTGTCGTTCATCGATCCGGTCACGTCGAGCACGAAGGTGACGTCCGAGTTGCTGAGGTTGAGCTCTGCCTCGCAGGTCACGTCGATCGGGATCGTCTTCTTGCCGAACATCCCCATGATCGCGGTGGGCATGACCGTGGAGGCCGACCCCAGCACCTTGCTGGTGCCAGCGGGATTGGACGTGTTGAAGGTGACGGAGTGGGAGTCGTTGTAGCCCGCCTTGAAGTTGATGTCGAAGAAGTCCTGCGCCTGCGCCTTGGCGGCGTCCGAATAGCTGCTCTGCTGCATCGCGCGGCGTCCGGCGAGCACGCCCGCATCGCAGGCCTGCTGGATGCGCGTCTTGACCATATAGGCGCGGCTCATGTCGACCGCGCCGCCGATCATCGCGGCCATCGGCAGGATGCTGGCCGCCACGATGGGCAGCACGTTGCCGCGCTTCGATGCAAGCAGGCGGTTGAGCCACGGGCGCCGGGCAGCGGTCTGGTCCGCGCCCTTGCGCGTCGCAATGGCGTCATGGCGATGCTGAGTATCGGTGGTACGGATCGTCATGGTTGGTAAATGCCCCTGTCACGTATCGGGCCTTCTACGCGCGCAATGGTAAGCAGCCTTCAAAGGGACGTGGTTACCGCGATCTTTACCTTGATCCGGCGCGGCTTTTGGTGGATCGCGCCCCTCATGCAGGCCCCCGAACCCCCCGTTTCACCCCTTGTCACGCTCGCCAGCAGCTATGGCGATGCGCAGATGCGGGTCTGGTGCCAGGCGCTGTTCGCCTTCGATGCGCAGATCGCCGGGATCGTGCTGCAGGCGCGCGAAGCGATGCTGGCGCAGATCCGCCTGCAGTGGTGGCATGACGTCATCAGCAAGCCCGCCAGCGAGCGGCCTTCGGCCAATCCGGTGCTGGCGGCGCTGCTGCCGCTAGAGGCGCAAGGGCTCGACCTGCAATCCGCGCTTGGCCCGGTGATCCGCGGCTGGGAGGCGGCGCTGGAGCTCGAGGATGGAGCCGCGGTGGCAGAATTCGCAGAAGGCCGTGGCGCGCTGATCGCCGCCTTTCAACCCCTCGCGCCGATGGTGAGCCGGGACGATCTGGCAGGGATCGGCAAGGCCTGGGCGCTGTGGGACATGGCGCGCTTTCACCGCCGCACACCTGCGCTGGACGCTGCCGTCAAGGCGGCGGGCGATCCGACGCTCGCTGCACCGAGGCTGCCGCGCAAACTGCGTCCGATCTCGATGATCGCGCGGGCGGTGCGGCTTGACTTTGCGCAGGGCCAGATGGATCGTCCCTGGGGTGGCCCCGGCGTGTTCCTGGGGCTGGTCTGGCATGGTCTGACCGGGCGCTGAGGGAGCGCTGACGGGGCAGGGCCCTCGCCGGATATTGGCGGGGGGATTGGCAATGCGCTTCCTGTTTGGCGGTCTGGCGGCGATCGCGCTGGTGATCGGCGGCTTCTTCATCATCCGTGCGCAGCAGCAGGACGATGATCTGGCCAGCATCGCAGCGCCGCCACCCGAGCCTGTGGACACCGCGCTGCCCATCGCCGATCCCGGGACGATGCGCGGCCCCGCGCCCCCCGAGGCCACCGAGATGACCCGCGAGGAGCGCCGCTTTGCCCGTTATGACCGCAATGGCGACCGGATCATCACCCGCGAAGAACTGCTCGCCAGCCGCACCAAGGCGTTCAAGGCGCTCGACAAGGATGGCAACAACCTGCTCACCTTCGAGGAATGGGCGGTCGCCACGTCCGACCGCTTTGCCACGGCCGATGCCGATGGCAACGGCCGCCTGTCGGCTCAGGAGTTTGCCACGACGAAGCCCAAACGGCCTGTAGCGCGTTGCAAATGCTGATTATTCTGCTGCGATCGCGACCGGTTCGCCGTTGATCCAGCTTTGCAGGTCGGCACGCGCGCGCGAGGTGTAGGCCTCCTTGCGCTGCTTCTTGTGCACCTTGCCCTCGGGCGGCGGGAACAGGCCGAAATTGACGTTCATCGGCTGGAAGTCGCTGGCATCCGCGCCCCCGGTGATGTGCCCCAGCAAGGCGCCCAGCGCGGTGGTGACCGGGGGCGCGTCAAGCACCCGGCCCTGCAGTTCGGCAGCGGCAAAGCGCCCCGCGATCAGCCCGATGCTGGCGCTTTCGACATAGCCCTCGCAACCCGTCATCTGCCCGGCAAAGCGGATGTGCGGCGCAGCCTTGAGGCGCAGCTGTTCGTCGAGCAGCCGCGGCGAGTTGATGAAGGTGTTGCGGTGCAACCCGCCCAGCCGCGCGAACTCGGCCTTTTCCAGGCCCGGTATGGTGCGGAACAGCTCGACCTGCGCGCCGTGCTTGAGCTTGGTCTGAAAGCCGACCATGTTCCACAAGGTGCCCAATTTGTTGTCCTGCCGCAACTGCACCACCGCATAGGGCCAGCGCCCGGTGCGCGGATTGTCGAGCCCTACCGGCTTCATCGGACCGAAACGCAGCGTTTCCACTCCGCGCGACGCCATGACCTCGATCGGCATGCAGCCCTCGAAATAGGGGGTGTCCTTCTCCCATTCCTTGAACTCGGTCTTGTCGCCGTCCATCAGTCCCTGGTGGAAGGCAAGATACTGCTCCTTGTCCATCGGGCAGTTGATATAGTCCTTGCCGTCGCCTTCCGGGCCAACCTTGTCCCAGCGGCTCGCCATCCAGCAGATGTCCATGTCGATGCTGTCGCGGTGGATGATCGGGGCAATGGCATCGAAGAACGCGAGCGCATCCTCTCCGGTCGCAGCACCGATCGATTGTGCCAGCGTCATTGCAGTAAGCGGGCCCGTGGCGACGATCGTCGGGCCGCTTTCCGGCAGGCTGTCGATGCGTTCGCGCACGATCTGGATGTTGGGATGGTTGCTGAGCGCCTCGGTGACCGCAGCAGAGAAGATGTCGCGATCCACCGCCAGCGCCGATCCTGCAGGCACCTTGGCCTTTTCCGCCGACGCCATGATCAGCGACCCCAAAGTGCGCATTTCCTGGTGCAGCAGGCCCACGGCATTGCGGTCGGCATCATCCGAGCGGAAGCTGTTCGAGCAGACGAGTTCGGCCAGGCCATCGGTCTGGTGCGCGGGCGTCATGTCGCCGCCGCCGCGCATTTCCGACAGCCGCACCTTGATGCCGGCCTCGGCCAGCTGCCATGCCGCCTCGGACCCGGCGAGCCCGCCGCCGATGATGTGAATCTGATGTTCGAAGGTGTGTGTGTTGCTCATGCTCGAGCAAATAGCGCGGCGGACTGGTTTTGCACAGGGTGCGTTGCACCGCTTGCGCGAGCGATGCGAACAATGCCATCAGCTTGGCAAGAACAGAAGGGCAGGGGCATATGGTCGTCAAACGCGCATTGGTGGAATCGCGGCCGTGGCTGCTGCTCAGCCTGGTTGCGGCGATCAGCTATTATTTCGTCAGCGATGCGCCCATTCCCGGCCTGTACCTGATGCTGTGGAAGGGTCTTGGCGTCGGGTTTCTGGCCATCTTCGCGTCCGTCCGGCACCATTCGCTCGATGGTTGGCTGATCGCCGGCGTCATGGCGCTGGGCGCCATCGGCGACATGCTGATCGAGATCGACCTCATCTACGGAGCGATCGCCTTTCTGCTGGGGCATATCGTTGCAATCGCGCTCTATGCGCGGCACCGGCGGCCCACCGTGACGTTCAGCCAGCGGGCGTTCGCGATCGTGTTGGTGCCTGCCGTAGTGCTGATCGCATGGGCGCTGCCGATCGACCGATCGGGCGCTACCGGCATAGCCGTCTATACCCTGTTCCTCTCCGTCATGGCGGCGATGGCATGGACCAGCGACTTTCCGCGCTATCGCGTCGGCACCGGTGCAATCATGTTCGTGGCGTCCGACCTGCTGATCTTCGCGCGGTTCGGACCGCTTGAGGGATCGGTGCTGCCCGAGTGGCTGATCTGGCCGCTCTATTACTTCGGTCAGTTCCTGATCTGCACCGGGGTGATCCAGACGCTGCGCCACAAGGACCCGCGGGTGTCGACTTGAAGCCAGCGGAGGCTAGTGTTATAACATCCGTATGAACAAGCCCCTTAAGCTCATCAAGATCGGCAACTCGACCGGCGTCATCCTGCCCAAGGATATCCTCGCGCACCTCAACCTGGCGCAGGGGGATGAGGTGTCGGTGGTCAAGCAGGCTGATGGCATCGCGCTCAAATCTGCCGATCCCGACTTCGACAAGCAGATGGCAACGGCTCGCGACGTGATGGGCCGTTATCGTAACGCCTTGCGTGAACTGGCCAAGTGAGATGCCGGACTGGGTCTGGCTGCGGCAGGATGTCGTTCTTGCGCTGCATGACGAGCAGGTCGCCGAACATGGCGGGCTGAGCGGCATTCGTGATCTGGCGCTGGTCGAAAGCGCGCTGGGTCGGCCGTTGAACCTTGCCGCTTATGGCAACCCGGATGCGGCTGACCTTGCGGCTGCCTATGCCTTCGGGCTGGCACGCAATCACCCGTTCAGCGATGGAAACAAGCGCACGGCGGCGGTTGTGGCGTTGACCTTCCTGCTGCTCAACGACGTCCAGTTCGCGATCACCGAGGCAGAACTGGTCGTGATGACGCTGGCGGTTGCCGCGGGCGACCTGTCCCAAGACGAGGTCGCCCGCTGGTTTCGCGATCACATCGTGGCAAAGCCCTGACGCTTATTCTGCGGTTTCGGTCGTGTCGTCCGGTTCGCCGGCGACATCCTCGGCGGCCTCTTCTTCGGCAATCCGCGCCGCGCTCACGACGTGCTCGTTATCGGCCACGTTGAACAGTCTCACACCTGCCGAATTGCGCCCGATGACGCGCATCGTCGAGAGGCTGAGGCGGATGAGCTTGGCCTGATCGGTTACCAGCATCAGCTGGTCGCTCTGATGCGCGGGGAAGCTCGCCAGAACCGGCCCGTTGCGACCGATATTGTCGATGTTGGTGATCCCCTGGCCACCGCGATTGGTGCGGCGATAGTCATAGGCGGAGGACAATTTTCCATAGCCGTTGGCGCAGACGGTGAGCAGGAACTGCTCGGCGTCCGCGAACTCCTTGACCCGCTCGGGCGACAGTGTCGGCTCGGCCTCGTTGCCCTTCCACGGGGCCGCGCGCAGGTAATTGTCGCGCTCCTCGGTGGAGGCTTCAAAGCCCGAGAGAATCGACAGTGAAATGACCTCGTCGCCCTCGCGCAACGTCATGCCGCGCACCCCGGTCGAGGTGCGGCTCTGGAACTCGCGCACGTCGGTGGCTGCAAAGCGGATCGCCTTGCCCTGGCGCGTCGCCAGCAGCACGTCGTCGCCCTCGGTCAGCAGCGCAACACCGATCAGCCGGTCATCCGATCCTTCGTCGAAGCGCATCGCGATCTTGCCGTTGGTGGGCACGTTGGTGAACGCGTCCATCGAGTTGCGCCGCACGGTGCCGTTGGCGGTAGCAAACATCACGTGCAGATCGGCCCAGGTGCTCTCGTCCTCGGGCAGTGGCAGCACGGTCTGAATGGTCTCGCCCTGCGCCAGCGGCAGGAGGTTGATCATCGGGCGTCCGCGCGTCGCCGGGCCGCCTTCGGGCAGGCGCCACACCTTCTTGCGATAGACCTTGCCGTGGGTGGAGAAGAACAGCACCGGCGTGTGCGTGGAGGTCACGAACATGCTGGTGACGGCATCCTCGTCCTTGGTCGCCATGCCCGAACGCCCCTTGCCGCCGCGTGCCTGCGAGCGGAACGCGTCGAGCGGGGTGCGCTTGATATAGCCCTGCAGGGTGACGGTAACGACCATCTCCTCGCGCTCGATCAGGTCTTCGTCCTCGATGCCGTCCCAGGCAGGCGCGATCACCGACAGGCGCGGGGTGGCGAACTCGTCGCGCACCGCGATAAGCTCTTCCTTGAGCACCTCGTAAAGCTTCGCCCGATCGCTGAGGATCGCGAGATACTCCTCGATCGCCAGCGCGAGCGCGCTCAGTTCGTTGCCGATCTCGTCGCGGCCCAGCGCGGTCAGGCGGTGGAGGCGCAGATCCAGGATCGCGCGGACCTGAAGGTCGCTCAGGCGGTAGATGTCGCCTTCCAGTTCACCCTCGATCGCCTCGACCAGCTTGATGTACTGTGCGATCTCGCCGATCGGCCATTCGCGTGCCAGCAGTCGGGCGCGGGCCTCGGCGGGCGAGGCGGAGCTGCGGATGATCTTTACCACCTCGTCCATGTTGGTGACCGCAACCACCAGCCCGAGCAAGATGTGCGCGCGGTCGCGTGCCTTGGCGAGCTCGAACTTGGTGCGGCGGGTGATGACCTGCTCGCGGAACTGGACGAACGCCTCGATGATGTCCTTGAGGCCGAGCACCTCGGGACGGCCGCCACGAATGGCGAGCATGTTGGCGGGAAAGCTCGACTGTGCGGGGCTGTAGCGCCAGATCTGGTTGAGCACGACCTCGGGCGAGGCATCGCGCTTGAGGTCGATCACGATGCGCACGCCCAGACGGTTGGATTCGTCGCGGATGTCGCTGACGCCCTCGATCCGCGCTTCCTTGCCCTTGGCGGCCTCGGCGATCGTCTCGACCAGCGCGTTCTTGCCGACCTGATAGGGGATCGAGGTAAGGACGATCGAACGGCGGTCGCCGCGACCCTCTTCGATCGTGTGGCGCGCACGCATGATGATCGATCCGCGCCCCTTCTGGTACGCCGCGCGGGCGCCAGATTGGCCGAGGATGAGCGGGGCGGTCGGGAAATCGGGACCCGGGATGATCTTCATCAGATCATCGAGCTCGATCATCGGGTTCTCGATCCAGGCAAGGCACCCGTCGATGACCTCGCCCAGATTGTGCGGCGGAATGTTGGTCGCCATGCCGACGGCGATGCCGCCTGCGCCATTGACCAGAAGATTGGGGAAACGCGCGGGCAGAACCTGCGGCTCCTGGCGCGATCCGTCATAGTTGGGGATAAAATCGACGGTATCTTTTTCGATATCTTCCAGAAGCTTGAGCGCGACTTTGCTCAACCTTGCTTCGGTGTACCGCATCGATGCCGGGGCATCGGGGTCCATCGAACCGAAGTTGCCCTGGCCGTCGATCAGCGGAACCCGCATCGCCCAATCCTGCGACATGCGCGCCAATGCCATGTAGATCGAGCTGTCGCCGTGCGGGTGATAGTTACCCATCACGTCACCGACGATCTTGGCCGACTTGCGATAGGGCTTGCCCGCGACGAAGCCGCCTTCGTGGCTGGCGTAAAGGATGCGGCGGTGGACGGGCTTGAGGCCATCGCGAACATCGGGCAGGGCGCGGCTGACGATGACCGACATCGCATAGTCCAGATAGCTGGACCGCATCTCATCGACGATGTCGATGCGTTCGATTTCGGTGGGTTCCGCTGCTGCGGTTTCGTCGTTCATTCCATGCGCCTTTTATGCCTTTGTGACGCTTTTGCGTCTCGGCTTGGCTCTAGGCGAAGGGGGGCGAAAATGCCAGCTTTTGCGGGCTTTCCGACCGGATTTTTCAACAGGAAAATCAGCAGCTTGGGTGGCAACAGCGGCTAGGGCTGAATGGCCGTGCCATCCCAGGCGAATATCCCGCCCGAATCGGCTGCCTGAAGGCCGTCCAGCACGTTTGTCAGGCATGCGGCGCTATAGGCCGCATCGAACAGCCGGCCCTCTGCCACATTGCCCTGGAACGGCTTGCTGAGGCTGGTATCGACGGTCCCGGGGTGCAGTGCGACGCAGATCGACTGGTCGTTGCGGCGCCCCCATTCGATGGCGATGTTGCGGATGGTCATATGCAGCGCGGCCTTGGCGGCGCGATAGCCGTACCAGCCACCCAGCTGGTTGTCGGAGATGCTGCCCACCCGCGCGCCGATCGCAGCGAACAGGGCAGGGGCCTTGCGCGGCATCAGCGGCACGAAATGCTTGCCGACAAGTGCCGGGCCGATGGTGTTGACCGCAAAGTTGCGCGCCATCCAGGCCGGGTCGATGTCCTTGAGGCTCTTTTCCGGCCCCTTGCCATCAGCATGCAGCAGTCCGGTGGCGACGATCACCCGGCTGGGGATCAGGCCCTGAGCGCGGATTTTCTCGGCCGCTGCGGCTATGCTGGGTTCGTCCTCGAGGTCGATATGCGCCACGCCGTCAAAGCTGCGGGCTAGTGCAACGACATGCGCACCGCGTGTCTGTGCCTCGCGCATCAGCGCCGCGCCGATCCCGCCCGACGCTCCGATGATTACGGTACAATCGCTCATGCGCGGATGAACCGCCACACGGCCTCGTCGCTGGTATCCGGGTCGAAGCGGTAGCCATCGGTATCGAAGCCCTTGAGCGCCTCGGCATCGTCATGGCGGTTCTCGCACAGGAACCGCGCCGCCAGCCCGCGCGCCCGCTTGGCCTCGAAGCTGATGAAGCGCGGGCCATCCGGGCCCTGCTGGCGGAAGTCGGCGGTCACCACCCTGATTCCGCGCTTTTTCAGCCCCTTGTCGGCGGCAGCGAAATACTCCTGGCTGGCCAGATTGACCACCGTGTCGCTTCCGCTGGCGGCAAGGTCATTGGCAACCGCCGCTGCAATCCGGTCGCCCCAGTACGACACCAGAGAGGGGTGACGTGGCGCCCATCTCGTACCCATTTCAAGGCGATAGGGCCGAATATTATCAAGCGGCCTCAATAAGCCGTAGAGCCCGGAAAGGATGCGCACATGGTCCTGCGCAAAGGCCAGAGCCGGTTCTTCAAGGCTGCGCGCGGCAAGGCCGGAATAGACATCGCCGTTGAAGGCAAAGGCGGCCGGGCGCTCGGGCTGATCGTAAAAACCGCGATACCGGCCATAGTTCAGATCGATCAGCGCATCGGAAACCGGCATGATCTGCTTGAGCCGCGCCTTGGTCAGCCGTGCGGCCGATCGCACCAGCCGCTCGGCCTCGGCCTCGAACCGGATCGGGCTCGGGTCGACGGCAGGGGGTGGCGAATCGAAATCCAGGGATTTTGCGGGGGAAAGCAGGATGATCATACCTGCCCGCGCATAGCCCAGCAGGCGGGGCGTTGCCAAGCCGTTCGCAGCGCACCCACAGCATCGCGACGCCGTTTCGCACCGCCATCGCGCCGCTTTTTGCGGCGGAACCCCAAAGCCCGGTTGTTCGTTTCAGCCAGACTCATTAAGGACGGCTTCATTAACGCCCCGGCAAAAGGGTGATCACGCCCGGCATGTGCATAACCGGGATTTAGTTCGGAGGATAATATGCGTCGCATTTCCCGTTTCCCCATGGCTCTCGCGCTCGCTCTGGCTGCGACCACCGCAGTTTCGCTCGCTCTGCCGGTCGAAGGCGCGCTGGCCCAGAAGAAGCAGAAGAAAGGCAAGGAAGAAGCCCCCCAGATGGAGCTGAGCGCTCCCTTCCGTAAGGCGTTCGGTGAATCGCAGACCGCCTTCGGCGCCAACGACTTCGTTACCGCCGACGCCAAGCTGACCGAAGCCGCTGCTGTTGCGACCAGCGCGGACGAAAAGTACCTCACCGGCAAGATGAAGTTGCAGATCGGCCTGAAGACCGAAAACCAGGCGATGCAGGAAAAGGGCATCGAAGAAGCGCTGGCCTCGGGCAAGTCCACCGAATCCGAAGCGCGTACCTTCAACAGCTTCCTCGGCGAGAAGGCGCTGGTCGGCAATGACTTCAGTCGTGCCCGCACCTATCTGACCGCTGCGGTCCAGGCGGGACAGAACAACCCGGTGAACCTGTTCCAGCTCGCTGAAGCGCACTTCGGCGAAGCGATCGCCAAGTCGGGCGGTCGTAGCATCGATGCCGCCAATTCGCCGCTGGCCGCGCAGGGCCTGCCCTATCTGCAGCGCGCTGTGGAAGCGCAGCTGGCAGGTGACAAGCAGTATGCGCCCAGCTGGGCCAAGCGCGGTTTTCAGATTGCGCGCGCCACCAAGAGCGACAGCACGGTCTGGGCACAGCTGCTGCTGAAGGCGGACACCGGCAACAAGGCCTGGAACGAGGTCGTTCGCGCGATGCAGAGCGACAACCGCAACTTCACCAGCGACCAGAGCCTGGACGCGATGCGTCTGCTGCGCATGGCGGGTGGGCTCTCCAGCGCAAATGACTATCGCGAGTATATCGAAGCGGCAGGCGCAGCGCGTCGTCCGACCGAAGTGCTTGCGTTGATCGAGGAAGGCAAGGCTGCGGGCGTTGTGTCCGCCAGCGATGCGTTCTTCAAGGAGCAGGCTACCCTGGCCGGCAACAGCCGCGCCGAATATGTCGCGACGCTGCCCGATTCGATTCGCGATTCGCGCGGCAAGGCAACCGCCACCGTGACGCTGGCCACTGCCGACGCGCTGCTCGCCAACAAGCAGTATGCCGAAGCCGAGGAACTGGCGGCGCTCGCGCTGACCAAGAACGTCGAAGACAAGGAACGCGCCATGATGGTTCAGGCCATCGCGCAGGTCGCACAGGGCAAATACGCTCCCGCGCGCCAGACGCTCACCAGCGTGACCGGCGTGCGCGCGCCAATCGCCAAGCTGTGGGCGGTGTACATCGACCAGAAGTCGGGTGCGGGTGCGGGTGCAGCGGCGGCTCCTGCCGCCTGATCAAGGCCTCTGGGTTCCAAAAAAAGCGGGCCGGGAGAGCATCCCGGCCCGCTTTTTTGTGCTTGAAGCCGGCGGCTTATTCGTCGAGCGGAACGCCGGGCTGCTGTTTGGACGTTCGGATGGTCAGCGAGGTCTTCACGCTGGCAACGTTGGCAGCCGGGGTCAGCTTGGAGGTCAGGAACGCCTGAAACTCCTGAAGATCGCGCGCTACGATCTTGAGAATGAAGTCGATTTCGCCGTTGAGCATATGGCACTCGCGCACCTGGGGCAGCGTGCTGACATGGTCTTCGAACGCCTTGAGATCGCTTTCGGCCTGGCTCTTGAGGCTCACCATCGCGAACACCGTGATCGCGAAGCCCAGCTTCTGCGGGTCGATATCGGCGTGATAGCCCCGGATGATACCAGCTTCTTCCAGCGCGCGCACACGGCGAAGGCAGGGCGGGGCGGTCAGGCCGACGCGGCTGGCCAGTTCGACATTGGTGATGCGACCTTCATCCTGCAGTCTGGTCAGCAACTGTCGATCGATTTGGTCCAGACTTGACACTTTTTATCCCCTGCCATGCCGTGCGGACCGGAGCGGGTTGGCCTGATTTGAGCCGCGACACACCGAACCACCGGGAAGAATGGTCTTTTGTGGAAATTTTCCGCAACAAGACGATGCCTCCATATAATATAATTGTTCTCTAACGCAATTGTCCCACATTGCGACGTGGAAAAAAGCCCACTTCCGCCACGGCCCCTGACTGGCTATCCCTCTTGTCTCGCGATCGGTATCGGCAGGCGCACGCGCGCCCGGTCTTGGCCTCATTCGCACGCCGTGCTGGGATTATGGGTAGTTATGCATTTCGATGATCGCCTGACCACAGTTCTCGCCGGTGACGTCCCCGGCGGAGCGGCTGCGGTGGCGCAATATCGGCAGCTGGTGGACATTCTGGGCCAGATCGGCGCAAGCGCTGCTGACGAACGCCATGCCCTGGGTCTGGCGCGTATCCACAGTCTGCGCAGCGCGGTGAGTGAATCGGATCGCCTTCTAACGGTGCAGTGCCTGTCGGGGCGGCTGGTATCGCCGGTGCTGGTCCAGTATCTGGCGGCGGAAACCCCGCAGATCGCCAGCGCTGCCATCCGTGCGGCTCGGCTGACCGACAGCCAATGGGCCGCGCTGGTTCCCGCATTGCCGACGCGCGCGCGCGGCTTTCTGCGTCACCGCCGAGATTTAGGCGCGCGCACCCGTGCCTTGCTCGATCAACTGGGGCTCTACGATACCGCGCTGCCCGATGCGGCGGCGCAGGTCGCCTTAGCTGAACCGGAGGCGCAGAGCGGCGTTGCCGAACCCATCGCTTCCGATCCGGTGCCGACCGCCGACCTGCCATCAGCCGATGTCATCTCCACCGAGCCGACAGCCGAAGCGGCCGCGCCGATCGCAGATGCGCTGCAGCCCGATGAACCTTTGCCTATCGAGGCCTTGGCCAGCGTCGCCAACGTTGCCACCGCGCCCGAAAGCGGCGGGCCGCAGAGCATCGGGGAGATCGTCAAGCGGATCGAGGCGCTGCAGGAAGTGCGCTTCAAACAGGCGATGGAAGATCGTCCGGCCACCGCGGTGCCCGACTGGAATCGGCTGGGCCATGCGGTGCAGGGCGATGCCATCCAGGCCGATGCGATCACGGGCGATGCTATGTCCCGCGATGCGACGCAGGACGATGACCGTTCTGCCGCCGACGAGCCGCTCGCCGTTGCGCCGGAGAGTGTTACCCCCGAGGAGTTCCGATTTTCGACCGGTGTCGACGGCGCGATTGCCAGCGCCAGCGGTGTCGCGCTGGGCGCGGTCTACGGCCTTTCGCTCGCGCTTCCGGCGATGGCCGGGTTCCGCGGAGTCGATGCTGCGGTCGCGACCGCGTTCAGCCGCCGGATGCCGGTGCGCGGCGGCCGCGCCAATCTGGGCGGTGCTGCGGGCCTGTCGGGCGAGTGGCGCATCGATGCCGACCCGGTGTTCGATCGCGCCAGCGGGCGCTTCATCGGCTATAATGGCATGGTCCGCCGCCCGATGGCGTGGGAAAGCGCAGGGCCCCAGGACGATGGCGCGATGCTCGCCGGGCGCGATGGCCTGCGCCAGATCGTCCACGAACTGCGCACGCCGCTGAACGCGATCATGGGCTTTTCCGAGATCATTGAACAGCAGCTGTTCGGTCCGGTGGCTGCAGAATACAGGGACATGGCACTGCGCATCCGCCAGGACGCGCGCCAGTTGCTCAGCGGCTTTGATGATCTCGATACTGCGCTGCGGCTTGATCGCAACGCGTTGGATGATCCCGTCGGACAGGTCGCTCCGGGCGATCTGGTCGACCGGCTGATCGGGCGGGTCCAGCCGTTGCTCGACCATGCAGGCGCCAGGCTGGAGATCGGCGCATTGCCCGCAGGCGCGGTGATCGCGGTGTCGCCCCAGGCGATCGACCGCATCGTGCCCCGGCTCGCCGCAGCGCTGATCGGCAGCTGCGCGCCGGATGAGGTGCTCACGCTTTCGTTCGCCCAGCATGCAGACGCGCTGGATCTGCGCTTCAGCCGCCCCCGCTCGCTCGCCGCCCTCAACCGGGATCAGCTGTTCGATGTCGACCGGGCTTCGGCAGGGCATGACGATGGCGGCCCGCTGCTGGGTCTGGGGTTCTGTCTCAGGCTGGTGCGCAATCTTCTGGCTGCACAGGGCGGCGAGCTCGCAGTGGAGGCCGATGCTCTGTGCTTGACCTTGCCTTGCACGCGGATTAGCGCAGAGGCCGCGCGTTCCTAGGTTTCCGGGGCGCGCCAGGGCGCGGGGCCAGGGGGGCACGGCCTTGGTGACTGCGACGCTGTGAAACCAGGGCGGGCTGAATGACCTTTGCAAGATTGCCGGGCAAGGACGACTTCGTCCAGTTCGCGCCAGGTTTCGGGCAGCGCTATCTTGTCACCATCGATGTCGAGGAAGAGTTCGACTGGACCCGCCCGATCCAGCGCGAAGGCTATTCGCTGGACGCGATCGAGGCGATCACCGATTTTCAGACACTGTGCGAACAATATGGCGTAACGCCTTTGTATCTGGTGGATTGGCCGATCATTTCAGACCCGCGCGGCAAGGAAATCTATGGCGCGCTGGTCCGCGAAGGGCGCGCCGAGGTCGGCATTCAGCTGCATCCCTGGGTCAACCCGCCGTTCGACGAAGAGGTGACCCAGCGCAACACTTATGCCGGCAATCTGCCGCCCGAGCTGGAACGGGCAAAATTCTACCGACTGCGCGATGCGATCGCTGAGGTAACCGGCAAGCAGCCGATCGCTTATCGTGCCGGGCGCTATGGCATCGGTCCCGAGACGCTCAATCTGCTGCGAGAGGCAGGGGTGCGGTTCGATACCTCGGTGCGCGCCAATTTCGATTACAGCAAGGCCGAGGGGCCGGACTTTTCGCATTACCCGCTTGAGCCCTATTGGCTGGATCGGCGGCTGGACATCGTCGAACTGCCGGTGACGTCGGTCTATTGGGGGCTGCTGCGCCGCCAGGGACCGATTTTCCCGTTCGCGCAGATGGCGGGTCTCACCAAGTCGCTGATGGCCCGCGGGCGGTTGCTCGAACGCATCTCGCTGACGCCAGAAGGCATTTCGGTCACCGAGGTGATCCGCGGGATCGACATCGCGCTCGACGATGGTCTGCCGATCCTCAATTTCTCGTTCCACTCGCCCTCGCTGCGCGCAGGCCACACGCCCTATGTTCGCGAGCCTGCGGATGTGGAGGCGTTTTTCGACTGGTGGCATCAGGTGCTGTCGTATCTGGCATCGCGCGACGTCAAGCCGACCTGCATTGGCGATATCGATGCTGCCATACTGCGCTGAAGCCGCCGCCTGCCGGCCTTTTGGAAGACTGCGCTTTTCCCGCTTGCATTGCCGCCCTGGGCTGGGCTAACCGCGCCAGAGGCACAGCCGGGACGGGCCTGTAGCTCAGTTGGTTAGAGCTGGCCGCTCATAACGGCTAGGTCGGGGGTTCGAGTCCCTCCGGGCCCACCATTTTCCACCTTACCCTCAGCATCGCCGTTGCGCGCCGCATGGGCCGCGAGCGAATGCAGGCGAACCCGGGCTGGCGGGGCGCCGCCTTCCTCTGCTATTGCGCTGGTGATTGCTGCTGCGCGCCGCGTTGCGTTGCGCCCTCGGTTCAGGAAGAAAGGATCGCCGCTTGATTCGTCATCTGCCGCTTTGGACTCTCGTGTCGCTGGCATGCGCCAGCGCTGCGCAGGCCCAGCCGATCATCCGCCATCCCAATCCGCCGCCTGCCATCATTCTGAACGGGGTGACGATCCCGCCGGGTGCGGAGATCCTGATGCTCAGCGGACAGCTCGCCGATCCGATCGACCCTGCGCGCACCGACAGCATCGAAGCCTATGGTGATACCCGCACCCAGACGATCAGCACCTTTCGCAAGATCGAAAATGCGCTGGCGGACCGAGGCTATGCGATGTCCGACGTGGTCAAGCTCACCGTGTTCGTGGTCGGCGATCCCGCGCTCGGCGGCAAGATGGACTTTGCCGGTTTCAACGCAGGGTACCGCGCATTCTTCGGCACCAGCCAGAACCCAAATCTGGTCGCGCGATCGACCGTGCAGGTGGCAGGACTCGCCGGTCCGCATTATCTGATCGAGATCGAAGCGATCGCTGCCAAGGCCAGATAGTCGGCAGCCGTCACGGCTTTGCAATGGCCATCCCGGACCACACGCGGCGCCCGCATCGCAATCTCCCGGTGGAGGCGTTTCATGGCTTGCAATCCCGTCGCAACGCGCTAGACACCCTGCTCGGCAGGCCGGTTAGCACTGGCCTTGCAATGTCGAAGGTGAACCTGGGGCAAGCCCACTCACCGGCACATTGCGAAAATCCGTCCCAGATGCCCGCCCTCGCGGACACCATGGCCGGGTCGATCCAGGATCGGGGAGTGGCGCAGCCTGGTAGCGCGTCTGCTTTGGGAGCAGAGGGTCGCAGGTTCGAATCCTGTCTCCCCGACCATTTTATCTCTAAAACCTTGGGGAATTAGCCTGTTAGTATGTGCTGACGGGCTTTATGGTCAAACGACCACTATACACACCACCAGCACAGACGCCCGACACAAGGCGATACCTCATGTGCAAGATCCTCCATGCCATCCGCGTCCAGGGCTGATACATTTTTCGGCGCCGCGTCCATTTCCGAGATATTATCTCCTAGCCCGATCAGGGCCACCCTTCGCACTGCCGATCCCAAGGCAGCGCAGATGCCGCGTTTCGGCCCGGCAACAGCCTCTCTCACATATCAACAGGACTGATCGTATTGGATCGCTGCTATCACTTTGTGTGGTCCCTCCAAATGGGCGAAGGAGCGAGCTCAGCGGCCGTGAAAAGTTATGAGGAGGGCTAAATTGACCTATATCGCCACAACCCATGTCGGATCGATGCCGCGTGGACCCGAGCTGACCGCTTTGCTGCTCGCGCGCGATGCAGGCGAACCCTATGATGCTGCCGCGTTCGACACTGCGGTGTCCGATGCGGTCAATCGCTCGGTCGCGTTCCAGCGCGAATGTGGAGTCGACATCGTCAGCGACGGCGAAATGGGCAAGGTTGGCTATTCGACCTACATGATAGAGCGGCTGTCGGGCTTTGGCGGGCACGTCGATCGCAAGCCGGCCGCAGATCTGGCCGAAGTGCCCGATCTGGCGCGCAGGCTCTCCGCGATCATGGGCAGTCAGGAATTCGTTCGTGCCTCGTGCATCGGTCCGGTTAGGCTGGTATCGCTCGAGCCGCTGCACGACGATATCCGCCGCTTTCGTGCCGCGATGGATGCGCATGCGCCAGGCGGGCGTGGATTCATGAACGCGGCTTCCCCCGGGCTGATCACCGCCTTCCAGGTCAACCGCCACTATCCCAGCCACGAGGCGTATCTGGCCGATCTCGCCGATGCCATGCGCGAGGAATACGAGACGATCGTGGGTGCCGGGTTTGACCTGCAGCTCGACTGCCCCGATCTCGCGATGTCGCGCCATACCGGCTATCAGGACCTGTCCGAGGACGAGTTCCTCAAGGTCGCTGCCGCCAATGTCGAGGCGCTGAACGCTGCCACCGCCAACATCCCGCCCGAGCGGATGCGCATGCACATCTGCTGGGGCAATTACGAAGGTCCGCACGATCACGATATCCCACTCGAGCGCGTGGTCGACATCGTGCTCGCCGCGCGCCCGGCCACCATCCTGTTCGAAGGGGCCAACCCCCGGCACGAACATGAATGGACGGTGTGGCGCGATGCGAAAATCCCCATCGACAAGCGGCTGGCCCCCGGGGTCATCGACACCTGCTCGAATTATGTCGAGCACCCCGAACTGATTGCGCAGCGGCTGGCGCGTTTCGCCGGCATTGTCGGCGCAGACCGTATCATCGGCAGCACCGATTGCGGGTTCGGCACCTTTGCAGGCTATGGGAAGATCGACCCGCTGGTGACCGCCAAGAAACTCAAGGCTTTGCGCGAAGGCGCTGATCTTGCAGGCGCGAGGCTGTAAGTTCGGTCGAGCACCACACGGCCGAATGGGAATGCGCGCGCCTGATCGCGATTTGCGTCAATCTTGGCGACCAACAGCGTTGGGCGGTAATTGAATTGCGCGATCTTGCTGATGCTTACCGAAAGCCCGCCCGGTCGTTCAATTGGCTTCGAACAACTCGAACACCGCCCACAGCGCGGGTTTGTCGATTGCCGGTTCGCCGTCCGATCCCTTGCGGACCTGGGCGATCGCGCGGCGCAGTGCCTCGGCCGGCGCCAGGCGGTTGTTCATGCCGCGCACGGTGCTGACCGACAGCCGCCGGGCGACATCATCGCGCACCGGCCAATGGCTTGCCAGCACGCGCTCGGCCCCGGCGAGGAAGAAGCCCTGGACCAGCCCTGCCAGCTGCGGGCGATCGGTCGAGCTGGTTGCTGCGGTGTTGCACGCCGACAGGATCACCAGCCCGGCAGGCAGGTTCATCGCACCGATCTCGCTGGGCTTGAGCAAGCCGTCGTCGTTGCCTGCGGGCGACAGCAGCAGCGCGGGTTCGCTCAACCCGTCGAGCTCGCCAGAAAGCAGGCCATGGGTGGCAAAGGCCAGCACCGCGCCGGGCGGGACAGTGGCGCGGCGTAATGCCTCTTCGGTGGCGTCATCGCCGACCAGAAGCTGCGCAGACCCGGTGCCGATCGCCTGGCCGAGCGCGGCCAGTTCGCGCCGTGAATCGGGCAGGTCGGGCAGATCGGCAATCGTCCTTGCGGTGCTCGCCGAGCGCATCGCCATCAAGGTTCGCGCGGGCGCGCCTTTTACGCCGCCAAAGGCGATGAGTGTGTTGCCGGTGGGCGCGAAGGCCGCCGTCCGGCCGCGTGGCACGCCCACCCGCCGCACTATGGTCGATTTCTCCATGAGCAACCCACGGCCGGCGCGATCGGCCGACAGCAAACCGAAGGGGAGGGACCCCAGCGAGCCGTTGGCGGTCACGTAAAGCTGACGCGCCGAGCGCACCAGCGCTGCGGTTTCGCCCGGGAAAAGCGCTGCAAACAGCTGCGACGATGCGGCCCGGTCGAGCACGCCATCGCCCGTCGGATCAGCCACGGCGCGCAGCTGCGCGACGAGCGCGTCCACCGGAGCATCGGCGCCGACTAGGGTCTGCAGCACGCGTCCGGCATCCAGCGCGGTCACCAGCCAGCTGTCGCCGATATCGGTGATCATGATGCTGACGTCGCCCCGCGCGCCGGTCGCCTGAATGTCCTTCACGCTTGCGGGGGCAAACATCAGGCTGTTGCGCTGCTCGGGGGTCAGTCCGGCATCGAGTGCAGCGATCTCGCTGCGGTTTCCGGCCAGATCGTTCGAAACGCCCGCCAGATCAAACTTCGGATCTGGGCGCGCGCCATTGGCATCGATCCGTGCCTCCAGCCCCTGGCGCGCCGCCACCAGTTCGCGGCGCCGCACCAGCAGGCTGGCAAGCTGGGGGTCTGCCTTGGCGGAGAGCTCGCTCGCCGCGATCGCCAGCGTGTCGTCGAGCGCGGTGCGCGCCGCCCATTGCTGGGCGCGGAAAGCATCGTCTGCCGCACCGCGCCGCGCGAACACCTCCGCCAGCCAGCCATAAGCGGGCCGCTGGCGTTCTGCCTGGGCGGACCCGCGGGCAAGCTGCGCGTTCAAGGCCAGCGCCTCGAAAACCTGGCGCGCCTCGGCGACGAGCTCGGTTGCCGGGCGCAAGTCGCCGCGGTCCTCCACGCGCAGCAGAAATGCCCGAGACAGCAGGAGATCTGGATGGTCGGGGGAGAGCGCCTTGCTGCGCAAGTCCACGGCCTGCGCGGCTGCATCGCGCGCGGTTGCCCAATTCTCGATCGCGAAGGCGGCCTTGGCGAGATTATCGCGCGTATTGGCGCGGTCCCTGTGGCCATCGGGCAGCCGCGCATCGCGCACCGCCAGCAGCTCCCTGGCCAGCGCTTCGGCCTGCGCACCCTGGCCGAGCGCGATCAGCGCAACCAGCCGCGTATCGCGGGCCACCAGCGACCGGTCGCTCTGCGCGCCCAATTGGGCATCGATGATCGGCGTGGCATAATCGAGAAAGGCGAGGGCATCCTTGTGCTGCCCGGCCCGCACCAGCGCCTGGGCGAACTGCGTCCGCATCGTCGCACTGTTCTGGTTGGGGCCGCCATTGGCCTTTTCGATCAGTTCATAGGCCTGCCGAATCGGCGCCATGGCATCGTGCGGACGGTTGATCCGCATGAGGATCGCGCCGAGATTGGCGTAGAGGTTGGCCATCGCCGGGTGATCGGTGCCGAGGGCGCCGCCTGCTTGCGCGATGCCTTCCTGCGCGGTGACGATGGCGTCTTCGGTGCGCCCGGCGGAATAGAAATAGACGACCCGGTTGGCGCTCCAGATGGCGACGTCCTGCGGGACGGGATCCAGCGCGAGGCCAATGCGGATCGCCTCGGCGTTGCGCGCGAGCGCGTCATCGAGACGGCCATGTTCGAGATACGACGCTGCCAGGTTCGACAGCGTTACGGCATGGTCGCGAATGCCCTGGCTTGACGGATCGCTGGCATATTCGGCGGCGAGCTGTTCGTTGATCGCCAGCGCACCGGCATGATCGCCCTTGAAGTTGAGGATATAGGCGCGCAGGCTGAGCGCATTGCGCCAGTCCGCCTTGTATCCCTGCGCGCCCGCAAGCACGGGGATGATCCTGTCGACCTCGGCTTTGGCCGGATCCATCTCGCCCGAAGCAGCCAGCGCCTGGGCGACGTACAGCGCGCGTGCGGCGATCTCGGGATGGCCGGCAGGATAGAGCCGCCGTGCCTCGGCGAGGGTCTGGTCGGCGATCTTGCGATAACCCTCGACATCGCTGTTGGCATCGGCGGCCTCGAACTGCGTGATCAGGGCGTCCAGCCTCGTGCGATCGGGTGCGGCATGGGCTGGTGCCCCCAGAAACAGACCGATACCGCTCGCCAGTGCCACTGCAGCTTTGATCATAGGGGCCCCCCGGTTCTCGATCGCAGACTCGGGCAGCTTGAACAGCCGTCTTCCAAATGAAAAGCGATTTCTTGCACCTGGGACTGTAGCGAAAACGGGACAGCCCGGTGCTGGCCCGGTCAACCTCCAAGGTGGCGCGGGTGCCGTGCAGTGCTCAGCGAGGCCGGCATCCCGCCGATCCGTGCCATGCGGCATCGGATCGGCGAGGCTGGTCAGTGATAGCGGCGAAGCAGGCCTGCAAGCTTGCCCTGCACCTGCACTTCGTGCGGCGCATAATATTGCGGATCATAGGAGGCATTGGCCGGATCGAGCCGGATGCGGCCGTTTTCGCGGCGCAGATATTTGAGCGTTGCTTCTTCGCCGCGGACCAGCGCCACCACGATCTCGCCATCGCGCGCCGATTCCGTGCGCAGGATCAGCGCGAAATCGCCATCGAGAATCCCTGCCTCGATCATCGAATCGCCCGACACCTCGAGCGCATAATGCTCGCCGCTGCCCAGCAGCGCGGCGGGCACGGGAAGGATTTCGGTGCCCTCGAATGCTTCGATCGGTGCGCCCGCAGCGATCCGGCCATGCAGAGGAATTTCCAGCACATTGTTGTTGGCAGCGACCGGCGGCTGCGCCTTGCGCACCGCATCCATGCTGACGATGTTGCTCTTGGCCGCATCGGTCTTGGCAGCGGCGGCCGCGGCCAGTTCCTTGGCGCGCGGCTTGACGCTCGCTTCGGGCAGCTTGAGGATTTCGAGCGCGCGCGCACGGTTGGGCAGACGGCGGATGAAACCGCGTTCCTCCAGCGCACTGACCAGCCGGTGGACACCCGACTTCGACTTGAGATCCAGCGCTTCCTTCATCTCCTCGAACGAGGGGGAAATGCCGTCTTCCTCCAGCCGTACCTGGATGAAGCGGATCAGATCGTGTTGTTTGCGGGTCAGCATGCTGAATGTTCCTTTCTGCGCCGGTGGGTCGGCGGCCGAACGAATACGGAACAATTACGAAACAAAGCCGGTCAGGTCAAGACCTTGTGTTACGCCCCGGAGCGAAGCGCAATATAGTCGAGCAGGTCGCCGGGCGCGGCTTCAGGCTGGTGCACGGCGCGAACGACCAGCGCATCGGCGGCATGCAAGGAGGACAGCGCGCCGCTGTCCTGGCTCGATACCGGGAACAGCCGCCCGCCATCGATCTGCGCGCGCATGAAGTCCTGGCGGGTGCCATTTGCGGGGAAGGTGGTGCCGGCCCTGGCTTGCGAGATATCAGGCAGAACGTGCTGATATCCGGCGAAGGTCCTGACCAGCGGAAGCAGCAGCAGCAGCGCGGTGACATAGGACGACACCGGATTGCCCGGCAGGCCCAGCACGATGGCATCGCCCATCCGCCCGACCATCACCGGCTTGCCCGGGCGCATCGCGATCCGCCAGAAATCGAGCGTTCCGCCGCTCTGGAGCAGTGCGGGCTGGATGAGGTCGTGGTCGCCTACCGAGGCGCCGCCGGTGGTGACGATGATATCGGCGTCGCGGTGGTCGGCGAGCGCCGCTGCGATGATATCGAGCCGGTCGGGCAGCAGCGGCGGCATGGTGATGTCCACCGGAAGCCCCTGCAGCATGGCCGAGAGCATGATGCCGTTGCTGGCCGGGATGTGCGCGGGGCTGGGCAGCGGAGTGCCGGGCGCGACCAGCTCGTCGCCGGTGCTCAGGATCGTCACACGCACCGGCGCGTGAACGCTGAGCGTGCCGTGCCCAGCCATCGCAGCCAGCGCGATCAGCCGAGCGTCTACCCGCGGGCCCGCCGCAGCGAGCAGCGCACCTTCGGCAAAATCATGCCCCGCGCGGCGAATGTGTGCACCGGGTCGCGCGGGTCCGTCGCCGGTCAGGATCAGCGTGGCGCCATCGATGCCAGTGTCTTCCTGCACCACCACCGCATCGGCATCGGCAGGGACGATCGCGCCGGTGGAGATGCGTATCGCTTCGCCTGCGCCCATCGCGCCATCGAAAGGCCGCCCGGCGGCGCTTTCGCCGATGACCGTCCATGGGCCGGGCAGGTCGACGGCGCGCACGGCATAGCCATCCATCGCGGACAGGTCGGCTGCCGGCTGGCTGCGCCAGGCAACCAGTGGTTCGGCGAGGATATGGCCGTTCGCCTCGAGCAATCCGACCGAGTTGGCAGGCTTTGTGGTGGCGAGCGCGAGCAGCCGCTTCTGTGCCTCGGCCAGCGCGATCAGGCCGCCCGCCATCAGGGCGCGATCCAGTCGCCCGATTTGCCGCCGCTCTTGGCGAGCAGACGGACGGGGCCGATAACCATGCCCTTGTCCAGCGCCTTGGCCATGTCGTAGATGGTGAGCAGCGCGATGCCGGCGGCAGTCAACGCCTCCATCTCCACCCCGGTCTTGCCCGAAGTGCGCACGCGGGTTTCCACGCGGACGCCGGCGCCCGTATATTCGAACTCTACCGACACGCTGCTGATCGGCAGCGGGTGGCACAGCGGAATCAGGCTGCTGGTCTGCTTGGCCGCCATGATGCCAGCGATGCGCGCGGTGCCCAGCACGTCGCCCTTCTTGATGTCGCCCGCGCGGATCGCGGCGATCACCTCGGGCGCCATGCTGATGATGCCTTCGGCCACCGCCTCGCGCACGGTGTCGGCCTTGGCGGAGACGTCCACCATGTGCGCCGCTCCGCTGGCGTCGAGATGGGTGAGGTCGGCCATCAGTCCGCCGATCCGGTGAGCAGCAGCCGCGTTGCGCGGGTGATATCGTCCTGCCGCATCAGCGATTCCCCGACCAGAAAGCTGCGCACGCCATGCTGGCTCAGCCGCACGCAATCCTCGTGCGTGTAGATGCCGCTTTCCGATACGGGGATGTAACCTTCGGGGATCAGCTTCACCAGCCGCTCGGTGTTGGCGATATCGGTCTCGAAGCTGCGCAGGTCGCGGTTGTTGACCCCGATGAGCGGCGAGCGCAGCCTGAGGGCGCGTTCCAGCTCGTTCTCGTCGTGCACCTCGACCAGCACGTCCATGCCAAGGTCGAGCGCGGCGGTCTCGATATCCGCCATCGTCGCGTCGTCCAATGCGGCAACGATGATCAGCACCGCATCAGCGCCCAGCGCGCGGCTTTCGGCGACCTGCCAGACATCGACCATGAAGTCCTTGCGCAGGCAGGGCAGGTCGCAGGCGGCACGCGCGGCGAGCAGGAAATCGTCATGCCCTTCGAAATACGGCACATCGGTGAGCACCGACAGGCAGGCAGCGCCGCCCGCCTGATAGGCCGCGGCATGCGCTGCCGGGTCGAAATCGGCGCGGATCAGGCCCTTGGATGGGCTGGCACGCTTGATCTCGGCGATCAGGCCGAAACCGTCTTGCGACTTTTCCACCAGTGCCCTGGCAAAGCCACGCGGCGCTGTCGCGTCGGCCGCGCGGCGCTCCATCTCGGCCAGCGAGGCAAGGCCCTTGCGGCGTTCGACCTCGATTCGCTTGACCGAGCAGATTTCTTCCAGCTTGTTCATGCCGCGGCTTTCGTAAAATCAATCCAGCAGTCGAGCAGGGCGTTGGCCAGCCCCTTGTCGATCGCTTCAGCCGCCTCTTCGGCGCCGTCGGCCAGCGTGTCGACCTCGCCCGCGATCAGCAGCGCGGCGGCTGCGTTGAACAGCACCGCATCGCGGTAGGCTCCGGTTTCGCCCTGCAGCAGGCGGCGCAGCGCCGCAGCGTTGAACGCCGCATCACCGCCGCGGATCGCCTCGATCGGGTGCACCGGCAGTTCGGCGTCGCTCGCCTGCCAGCGCTTCATGATCACGCCGTCCGCGCCGATATCGGCGACCTCGTTGCCGCCAGCCAGCGACAGCTCGTCGAGCCCTTCGTCGCCCGATACGATCAGCGAATGTTCGGTGCCCAGCATCTCGAGCGCTTCGGCATAGACGTGCACATAGCCGGGGCGCGCGATGCCGATCAGCTGGCGCCTGACGCGAGCCGGGTTGGCGAGCGGTCCCATCAGGTTGAAGATCGTGCGCTTGCCGATCTTCTGTCGGATCGGCTGGATGCGCCGCATTGCGGGGTGGTGGTTGACCGCGAACAGGAAGCAGATGCCGATCTCGGCCAACGATTGCTCAGCCGTTGCTCCTGCGGCTGCCATGTCCATCCCCAAAGCCTCGAGCGTATCGGCGGCGCCCGCCTTGGACGAGGCGGCGCGATTGCCGTGCTTGGCGACGGGCACGTCGCAGGCGGCGACGACCAGCGAGACGGCGGTCGAGACGTTGAGGCTGTGGTGGCCATCGCCGCCGGTGCCGCAGACGTCGACCGCACCTGCAGGCGCGGCGATGGGGATCATCCGGTCGCGCAGTGCCTGCGCAGCGGCGGCGATCTCGATCGCGGTCTCGCCGCGCTCGGACAATGCGATCAGAAACTGCGCGATCGCCTCGTCATCGACCGTCCCGTCGAGGATCGCGGTGAAGGCCTCGGCAGCGGCGTCGCGGCTCAGCGGATGGATGGTGTCGGGCAGGCGGGTCATGCGAGCAGCTCCGCGCGCATCGGGCGGACATCCAGCCCGGCGATCGTCATGAAATTGGCAAGCATCCGGTGGCCGAACTGCGTCGCGATGCTCTCCGGGTGGAACTGGACGCCATGGATCGGAAGGGTCGCGTGGGCAAAGCCCATGACATGCGGCGTCGTGCCGTCCTCCACCGCGACCCGCGCATTGACGTGCAGCTCGGGTGGCAGGCTGGCTTCGGGCACCACCAAGGAGTGATAGCGCGTCGCCTGGAAGGGCGAGGGCAGGCCTTTGAACATCCCGCTGTCATCGTGCACCACCGGCGAGGTCTTGCCGTGCATCAGCCCGCCGCGGATCACCTCACCGCCGAAATGCTGGCCGATCGCCTGGTGGCCCAGGCACACACCGAGCAGCGGCTTTCCGGCATCTGCACACGCCGCGACCAGATCGAGCGAGATCCCCGCCTCGTTGGGGGTGCAGGGGCCGGGCGAGATCAGGAACGCCTGCGCGTTGGTCGCAATCGCCTCGCGCGCAGTAAGCGCATCGTTGCGCTCGACGCGCACGTCGGCACCCAGCTCCATCAGGTAATGGACCAGGTTGTAGGTGAAGCTGTCGTAGTTATCGATGACAAGGATCATTGGCCGTATCCTGCTTCGCTGGCCAGCCGCAGGGCTTCGCGCGCGGCGGCGAACAGGGCGCCGGCCTTGGCTTCGCATTCGCGCTGTTCATATTCGGGAACGCTGTCGGCGACGATGCCTGCGCCCGCCTGGACATGCATCGTGCCATCGCGGACAATCGCGGTGCGCAGCACGATGCAGCTGTCGACCGAGCCATCGGGGGCGAAATAGCCGACGCCGCCCGCATATGCGCCGCGCGTCTCGGGCTCCAATGAGGCAATGATCTCGCACGCGCGCACCTTGGGCGCGCCGCTGACCGTGCCTGCCGGGAACCCTGCGAACAGCGCATCGATGGCATCGCGGTTGTCCACCAGTTCGCCTACCACGTTGCTGACGATGTGCATCACATGGCTGTACTGCTCGACCGTGAAGCTGTCGGTGACCCGCACCGTGCCCGCTTTGGCGACCCGCCCCACATCGTTGCGCCCGAGATCGAGCAGCATCTGGTGCTCGGCGAGCTCCTTGGGGTCGGCGAGCAGGCTGGTGCGGTTCTCGATGTCTTCGGCAGGCGTCTTGCCGCGCGGGCGGGTACCGGCGATCGGACGGATGGTGACCTCGCCATCGCGCACCCGGACCAGGATTTCGGGGCTCGACCCGATCAGTGCGAGCCCGGGAAGGTCGAGGAAATAGAGGAAGGGCGAGGGGTTCACCCGGCGCAGCGCGCGGTAGAGCTCGATCGGCGGAAGCGTGAACGGCGCTGTAAAGCGCTGCGCGAGCACCACCTGGAAGACGTCGCCCGCCTCGATGTAATCCTTGGCCTTGAGCACCATCTCGCCATAGGCACCCGGTGCCAGCACCGGGGAGGGGACAAGCGCCTGCGGGTCAGCTGCGGGGTCGCGCGAGGGCGCAGGCAGCGCCGCCTGCAGCGCGCGCTCGGCAGCATCGAGCCGGTCTTCGGCAGCCGCGATCAGGCGTGCGGGATCGACATCGCCTTCGGCCCAGACCGGTGCGATCAGGAACAGTTCGTCCTTCAGCCGGTCGAAGATCAGCAGCACCGTGGGGCGCACGAACAGCATGTCGGGCAGCGCAAGCGCGGACTGCGGCGCGCGCGGCAATGTCTCGACCAGCCCGATAGTTTCATAGCCGAAATAGCCCACCAGAAACGCCAGCGCGCGCGGCAGCTCGGGAGGCACGTCCATCCGGCATCGTCCGGCCAGCGTGCGCAGCGCCTGCAGAGATCCTTCAGCGCAGGGCGCGAACGCCGTCCGGTCGGTGGCCCAGGCGGGGTTGATCTCGGCGCTTTCGCCCGAGGCGCGGAACACCAGATCGGGTGCGATGCCAACAAAGCTGTGCCTTGCGCGCGTCTCGCCGCCCTCGACCGATTCGAGCAGGAAATCGCCGCGTTCGGGCTCGATCAGCTTGAGCGCTGCCGACACCGGGGTTTCGGTATCGGCGATACGCCGCCGCCAGATCAGCGCCGATCGGCCAGAGGCCAGCGCCTGCGTGGCGGGTTCGACATTGTGGCTTGCCGTGCCAACCATCAATTCTCTCGGGTGCGGCCGGTGAGCTGGTCCTTGACGCGCTTGATCGCCGCCGGATTGCGCTTCACATTGGTCGTGGCCTTCATCGCGGCCATCAGCTGCTGGCCATATTCGTCGGCGACGACCTGACCCAGCTGGGTGCGGGTGGCCTGCAGCAGCTCAGGCACCTTGCTGGCATCGCCACGGTTGATCTTGCTCAGATGCACGATGAACCATCCAGTGCGGTTGGGTCCCTCGAGCACCTTGGTGGTGCCTTCAGCCATGCTGAACAGCAGGGCCACCGGCGGCGGCACGCGGCCCTCCTGCTGCATGATCGTCTGGCGGTTGGTGGCAATCTGCTCGATCCCGGGCAACGGCACCTTGGCACCGGTCACCGCCTTTGCAAGATCGGCGCTGGTGCGCGACGACTTGGCGATGCTGTCGGCGAGTTTCTTGGCCGACGAAAGGCCCTGCGCAAGGGCCCAGTCGCGTGCGACGCGCTCGCGGATGCTGGCCAGCGGCGGCGGCGCGGCGCGCTTGATTTCCTGAACCTCGAAGATCGCGAATTCCTTGCCCTGCTGGACCTCAACCAGCTGGGGGCCGGCGTCCTCTTCAAGTCCGAACGCCACCGGCAGCATGGCCTGATAGGCGCCGATCGGGGCAAAGTCCGGGCGGCTGGGCGACTGGCCGTTGGCAAGCAGCTCGGGGCTCACTTCCAGGGTCAGCTTCTCGTCTTTGGCGATGTCTGCAAGCGAGGCGCCATCGGCGATGCGGTCTTCCAGATTGGCGGTGAAATCCGCAACCGTCTGGCGCAGTTTGTCCTGCGCAATCTCGTTTTCCAGCGTGGCGCGGACCTGTGCCAGGCTGCGTCCGGCAATCGCCGAGATGCTGTCGATGCGGACCACGTGCCAGCCCAGCGCCGATTTGGCAGGCGTCGCGACCTTGCCCGATGCGGCGGCGAACACGGCATTGGCGACCGCAGGCGATGCATCGCGGGTCAGCTCTTCCTTCGATCGCAGGCCAAGGTCGACCGGCGCAAGGCCCGCATCCTTGGCAGCGGCCGCCATGCTGGCGCCGCCGTTGATCTTGGCGGCAATCGCTTTGGCGGCGGCTTCGGTGGGGACGATCAACTGTTCAAGGTCGCGCTTTTCGGTCGCGGCGAATTCTGCCGAGCGCGTCTTGTAAAGCGCGGCGATTTCCGCATCGGTGACCTTCACCTGGTCGCGGAAACGATCGGTGATGAAGGTGGCATAGCGCAGCACGCGGCGCTCTGGAATGCGGTAGCGCGCGCCATTGCGCGAGAAGAAGCTCTGCAACTGCGCTTCGCTGGGCGCCGTCTTGGGCGCGAAGGCGGCAGACGGGACAAAGGCGATGTTGCCTTCACGGCCCTCCAGGATCAGTCCGGCATAAGGCAGCGCCATCTGCGACGCCATTTTGGAGCCGAAGGTCGCGGGGATCATCAGCTGATCGCTCAGCAAGCCGCGTTCGATATCGAGGCGAACCCGTGCCTCGGTCAGCCCCTGCTGGGCCAGCGCATTGCGGAACAGCGTCTCGTCGAAGCGGCCATCTGCGCCCTTGAATGCCTGGATTCCGGCGATTTCGCTGTCCACCAGTCGCTTGCTGGCGCCCAGCCCGATGCTCTGGCCGAATGCCGATGCGGCATAGCTGCCGACCATCTGTTCCAGGATGCGATCGATGCCGCCCTGCGCCTCGAACGCCGCCATGTCGAGCTGGGGGTTCTGCTGGCGGAACTGGTTGAAGGCGTTGCTCACGGTCGAGGAGAACTCCGCCGTGCCGATGCCGTCGCCGTCGATCTCTGCAACGCTTTCGCTGCTGACCCCGCCAAAGGTCGCCCCGCCGGTGACATCGGACGCGGCAAACGCCACCGCGATCAGCGCCAGAAAGATGAAGCTGATCGCCAGGCCGATCTTGGACTGGAAGAAGGAACGGAAGAAGCTGATCATCGAGAAGCCCGCAATGAGTGGCGCTGCCGGATGGCCGCACCTCGTGAAAACGCGCGCGAGCTTTAGGGGGCTTTGTCGCAGGCTTCAACCCTTCGCCTGGCGCGCCGCATCCGCCACTGGTCAAGCCCCGTACGATTTGCTAGCCGCCGCCCATAAATGGCAAATGGCACATCGGGGGACAGCTCAGCGTGACGCAGCACAAATCCTATATCGTCGGCAACTGGAAGATGAACGGCACGCAGGCCGATATCGCGATTTTGAAGGCGATTGCCGACGCGGCTGGCAGCGATAGCGCGGTCGATGTCGGCATCTGCCCGCCAGCAACGCTGATCGCGGCGTTTGCGCAAGCTGCTGGTGGCATCGGCATCGGCGCGCAGGATTGCCACGCCAAGGCGTCGGGGGCGCACACCGGGTGCTTGTCGGCAACGATGATCAAGGAGGCGGGCGCGAGCTTTTCGATCGTCGGCCATTCCGAGCGCCGCGCCGACCAGGGCGAGAGCGATGCCGATGTCGCTGCCAAGGCGGGCGCCCTGTATGAGGCGGGCATGGGGGCGATCCTGTGTGTCGGCGAGACTCTGGAGGAACGCGATTCCGGCAATGCGATCGCCATCGTCACCGGCCAGCTGGCGGCATCCTTGCCCGCATCGACCTCGGGCGATTGGCTTTCGGTCGCCTATGAGCCGGTCTGGGCGATCGGCACGGGCCGGGTCCCGGTGGCGGACGATATCGCCGCGATGCACGCCGCGCTGCGTGCGACGTTGACCGACAGGCTGGGCGCTGCGGGCGCAGGCGTCCGCATCCTGTATGGCGGATCGGTCAACCCCGGCAATGCAGAAGAAATTCTGGCGATCCCCGATGTCGGCGGTGCGCTGGTCGGCGGGGCCAGCCTCAAGGCGGAGACCTTCCTGCCGATCATCCAGGCTGCCCCGCGCTGATGCGATGCGTCGCGCCGGTCGTGCCGGCGCCCCGCAACAGTCCTTGGCCAGCGCTGGTTGCGCTGGCGAGGTCTAGTCGCTATGTGCGCGCCAATAGTTTTCCTTTTATCTGGGTCTGACCGTTCATGTCGTCGATTTTCCTGTTCATCACCATCGTGCAGACGCTGATTGCGGCCGCGATGGTGGGTGTCATCCTGATGCAGCGTTCCGAAGGCGGCGCGCTGGGCGTGGGCGGAAGTCCCAACGGCCTGATGTCTGCGCGCGGCGCGGGCGATCTGCTCACCCGGATGACCGCGATCCTTGCGACCTTGTTCGTGGTGCTCAGCATCGTGCTGGCGGTGATGGCGGCCAACATGCACTCGACCGGCGATATCGATACCTCGCTGCAGCGCGGCGCAGCGGCACCTTTGGCCGATCCGCTGGCAGCGCCCGGCCCGGTCACCCCCGGCCAGGCAGCCCCCGGAATGCCGGCCAGCAGCGACCCGCTGTCGGCCGCAGGCGCGCAGAATTCCGCGCCCGCCGAGGCCGCTCCTGCAGCCCCTGCGCCGGCCCAGACCGCTCCTGCCCCTGCAGGCGAGGCCCCCGCCAACTGATCTGCTCGCCGCATATCGGCGGCATGTGCACAGTTTTTTGTTTTTCATGCGGATTCGCGCGCTTGTCAGCCTTGCGCGTGAACGGCTAACGGGTTGCTCCCATGGCGCGTTTCATTTTCATCACCGGCGGCGTGGTTTCATCGCTTGGCAAGGGCCTCATGGCCGCCAGCCTTGGCGCTCTCCTCCAGGCACGCGGATACCGCGTGCGCATCCGCAAGTTCGATCCGTATCTCAACGTCGATCCGGGCACGATGTCGCCGTATCAGCACGGCGAGGTTTACGTCACCGATGACGGCGCGGAGACTGATCTCGACCTTGGCCATTACGAGCGCTTCACCGGCGTTTCGGCGCGCCAGTCGGACAACGTGACCTCGGGACGGATCTACCAGACGATCATCCAGCGCGAGCGCCGCGGCGACTATCTGGGTGCCACCGTGCAGGTCATCCCGCACGTCACCGATGCGATCAAGGAGTTCGCGCAGGCCGAAACCGAGGATCTCGATTTCGTATTGTGCGAGATCGGCGGCACCGTCGGCGATATCGAAAGCCTGCCCTTCATCGAGGCGATCCGCCAGCTGCGCAACGACATTGGCCGCGAGAACAGCATCTTCGTTCACGTGACGCTGGTGCCGTATATCGCGGCTGCGGGCGAGTTGAAGACCAAGCCGACCCAGCACAGCGTGCGCGAACTGACCTCGCTGGGCATCCAGCCCGATATCCTGCTGTGCCGCTGCGAAAAGCCGCTACCCGATTCGGACCGCGCCAAGATCGCCTTGTTCTGCAACGTCCGCAAGGAAGCGGTGATCCCCGCGCTGGACGCCAAGAGCATCTATGCGGTGCCCACCCAGTATCACGCCGAGGGCCTCGACGACGAGGTGCTACGTGCATTCGGCATCCATGACGCACCCGAGCCCGATCTGTCGCGCTGGACCGACATCATGGAACGCCACGAGCATCCCGAAGGCGAGGTGACGATCGGCGTGGTCGGCAAATATGTCGGCCTGCAGGATGCGTACAAGTCGCTGCACGAGGCGCTGGTTCATGGCGGCCTTGCCAACCGGGTGAAGGTCCACGTCAAATGGCTCGATGCCGAGCTGTTCGAAAAGCTGCCCGATGATGAGCTCGCAGCCGTGCTCGAGCCGATGCACGGCATCCTGGTGCCTGGCGGCTTTGGCGAGCGCGGCAGCGAGGGCAAGATATCCTCGGTCCGCTTTGCGCGCGAACGTGACGTGCCGTTCTTCGGCATTTGCCTGGGCATGCAAATGGCGTGCATCGAGGCGGCGCGCAACACGTCGGGAATTGCCGCTGCATCCACCACCGAGTTCGGCTCGACCGACGAACCGATTGTCGGCCTGATCACCGAATGGATGGGCGAATCGGGTCTGCAGAAGCGCAGTGCCGAGGGCGACCTTGGCGGCACGATGCGGCTGGGCGCGTTTCCGGCCAGGCTTTCGGGCAACAGCCGGGTGCGGGGCATCTATGGCAGCGACATGATCAGTGAGCGCCACCGGCACCGCTACGAGGTCAACACCGCCTATCATGACCGTCTCGAAAAGGGTGGTCTGGTGTTTTCTGGCATGTCGCCCGATGGCGTGCTGCCCGAGATCGTCGAGCGGCCCGACCACAGCTGGTTCGTAGGGGTGCAGTATCACCCCGAGCTCAAGAGCAAGCCCTTCGATCCGCATCCGCTGTTCGCCAGCTTCATCGAAGCGGCCGTGGCGCAAAGTCGCCTCGTCTGAACTCCGGGCCGCGCGCGGCGGCGCTTCCGGCTCGTCTCGACCATCGTCAGTGTGCTTGGCATCGTGAATGGGCTCGGGGCGCGGTCCACCCCGTGCCGACGGCGTTTTGCCCCAATTTACCACACCGCTAAATCTAGTTTTTACTCTATTTGACAGTGTTGTGCGTTAGCGCACAGCGGCGTAATGCGATTCGTGGGAAACGAAATCTGTCAGCGGCAAGGGCTGGTTGAAGCAAAGTTGCTCGACGGTTCTGATCGCGGACAGAAAGGAAGGGGTATAGCCAAACATGCACGCCAACGAGCTCGCCGAACTGCTGGCCAGCCACAGCCTGTTTGCCGATTGCGAAACCGACGAGCTTTCCGACATCATCCTGCGTGGCCACTTCGTGCGCTATCGCAAAGGCCAGGAGATCATGGGCCAAGGGGATGATGGCGACAATCTGCTGATCATCCTGACCGGATTTGCCCGGGTCAGCATGGTCGCAAGCAACGGGCACGAGATTGTGCTGGATTATGCAGAACCGGGCTATGTGATCGGCGAGATCGCATTTCTGGATGGTGGGCCGAGAACCGCGTCGATCGAGGCGCTGACCGAACTGACCGCCTTGTCGCTCTCGCGCCCGGCCTTCGAGGAAATCGCCGAACGCCATGTCGCGATGCCGCGGCGGATGCTGCGGGTGATGGCCAAGCGGCTGCGACAGGCGAACGACGTGATCGAAGCGGACCGGGCGTTCACCTCCGGACCCAGGCTGGCGCGCTATCTGCTGCGACTGATGGTGTCGGGAGCCAATGAGGGCAAACTCAAGCTGGACCTGAGCCAGAGCGAATTGGGGACGTTCGCGGGTTTGTCACGAGAACAGATTAATCGTCAGCTGTCCGCCTGGTCCGACGCCGGGTTGATTGAGCTGGAGCAGGGCAGGGTGAAGATCGTGGATCGCGAGACGTTGCTGGAGATATCCGAAGCCGCGTGACCGTCCTGCTTGCAGAGAGTTTTTGAGTTTTCCGGGGTTGGGCAAGGTCCATGCGACCCGGCCGAACCCGGCCCCGGAGAAAACCCCGCGTCCCAGTGGCGCGGGGTGACCAGATACCGATTTTTTCCGGGGATGGGTGCGGTAAATGCGACCCGGCCAATCCCGCCTCCGGGAAAAACAGCGTCCTGAGCGGGCGCGGAGGGCGGGCCCGAAAGGGCTCGCCCTCTTCTGTTTGGGGGGGATTCCCTCTCCCCTACCGCGTGCCGGAGGGGCAGGTTCAGCTTGCTGAACCGAGGTGGGCCTGAAAAATTTCGAAGAACTGAACAGGCCCACCCCGGCCTGCGGCCACCCCTCCCGCAAGCGGTAGGGGAGAAGAAATGGCATGCAAAAAGGGTGGGCCGTTGCCGACCCACCCCGTTGCAGTCTACCCTTTTAACCGGAAACGTTGCGGCGTCACGCCGCCTTGCTGTCTCCGTCTTCCTGGCTGGCGCCCTCAACCACGGACAGCTTGGGCGTGCCGCTGCTGATCGTGATCTTCTTGGGCTTCATCGCCTCGGGCACTTCGCGGACCAGATCGATGGTCAGCAGGCCGTCTTCGAGACCCGCATCGCTGACCCGGACAAAATCGGCCAGCTCGAAACGGCGTTCGAAGTTGCGGTTGGCGATGCCCATGTGGAGGAAGTTGCCGCGCGATTCGGTCTCCGCAGCCTTGCGACCCGATACCACCAGCAGGTTCTGCTGCGCGGTGATGTCGATCTCGTCAGCCTTGAATCCGGCGACCGCAATGGTGACGCGATAGGCGTCGTCGCTGTTGCGCTCGATGTTGAACGGCGGGTAATTATCGCCCTGCGCGGCCCGCGCCTGATTTTCCAGCAAGTCGAACAGCCGGTCGAAGCCAACGGTCGTGCGGCGATAAGGGGTAAAGTCGAAACGGTTCATCTTCAAAATCCTTTATATAAGCGATTTCATAGTTTTGAAGCCCATGTCTGAGGCGCTTCGGTAACAGTGAGCCACCCTGTTGGCGTGGCTCACATCGCAAATTTAGGATATCGCGAGGCGGTTTCAAGATGGATTTTTTGTCGGTCGATCCGCCGACAGGGCAGGCGCGGTACGCGGGCTGCAGACGAAAAAAGAGCGTCCGGCCCCCAAGACCCGGACGCTCTTTATCAGATCCATTGTGTCGCGCGCAGATGGCGGTTTCGCCATGATCGCAACGTTTGGACCCTGGTAACCGCCGCTTTCCCCAAAACGACGGAAACTATCCCCGAACCCATGGCCGTAGCCGCTTGATCCGCGTTGTCATGATTCCGTAATGCGGCGGCCGACGCTAGGGTTATTCGCGGCTTGCTTCCATTTTTGGTCCATTCTGTGTTCATTGTGCAACAGGCATGCGGATCATCCGGCATTGTCAGTTCCCAATGGGCTGGCTAGAGCCATAGCCCTGTCGCAACGGCATCCGACCCGGTCATGCCAGCCATCCGAAAGGTCCGGTTCACGTCTATGCTGTCCACATTCGAATGGACGATCGCCAAACGCTATCTGCTGCCAGGGCGCGGAGAAGCGTTCATTTTCCTGGTTGCCGGGATCAGCCTTATCGCCGTCATGCTGGGCGTCGCGGCGCTTATCATCGTGATGAGCGTGATGAACGGCTTTCGCGCCGAACTGCTCGACAAGATCGTGGGGCTCAACGGCCATGCGGTGGTGCAGGGCTATGGCGGACGGCTGAAGAACTGGCAGGAGATCCTCGCCGAAACCCGCAAGATGGATGGCGTCGTGGCGGCGTCGCCGCTGATCGAGCAGCCGCTGCTGGTCAACTACGAAGGCCGGGTCGAGGCGATCCTGGTGCGCGGCACCGATGCGCCGGACATCGCCGCGCTCAAGGACAAGACCATATTGGGCTCGGTGAGCGCGCTCAAGGCGGGCGCATCGAAGGTCGCGATCGGATCGCGGCTGGCGCAAAATCTGGGTGTGCGCATCGGCGACAGCATCACCATCATCAACCCGGCGGGCCGCTCGACACCGTTCGGCACGGTCCCGCGCGAAATTCTCTACGAGGTCGCCGCGATCGTCGAGATCGGCGTGTATGATTACGATAAGGCGTTCGTGATCATGCCGATGCGCGATGCGCAGCTGTTGCTGCTGCTGGGCGATCAGGTGGGGATGATCGAGGTCACTACCCGCGATGCCGACGAGGTCAGTCAGATTCTCGCTCCTCTGGCGGAGCGTTTGCGCGGACAGGCGATCATCTCCGACTGGCGCACGATCAATGCCTCCTTGTTCGAGGCGCTCGCGGTCGAGCGGGTGGCGATGTTCATCGTGCTGTCGATCATCATCCTGGTGGCCGTGTTCAACATATTGTCGTCGCTGATCATGCTGGTTCGCGCCAAGACCCGCGACATCGCGATCCTGCGCACCATGGGGGCGAGCCGAAAGTCGCTGCTCAAGATCTTCATCACCGTCGGGCTGATCATCGGATCGCTGGGCACGCTGGCCGGATTGGGGCTGGGCTTTGTCTTCCTCTATTTCCGCCAGAGCATCGTGATGTTCGTGCAGCTTGTCACCGGGCAGGAGCTGTGGGACCCGTCGATCCGCTTCCTTACCGAGCTGCCCAGCCGCACCGATCCGATGGAGGTGCTGGGCATCACCGCGATGGCGATGATCTTCAGCTTCCTCGCCACGCTCTACCCGGCGCTCAAGGCTTCGGGAACCGATCCTGTGCAGGTGCTGCGTTATGAGTGATGCGGTCATCCATCTCACCGACGTCCGCCGCAGCTTTGCGCAAGGCGGGGTCACCATCGACGTGCTCAAGGGCATCGACCTGGCGGTGCAGCCGGGCGAGATCGTCGGGCTCTTGGGGCCTTCGGGCTCGGGCAAGTCGACCATGCTGCAGGCGGTCGGTCTGCTCGAAGGGGGCTTTACCGGTTCGATCCGCATCGCGGGCGAAGAGGCTGCGAACCTGTCGAGCAACGGCCGCACGCTGCTGCGCAAGACCGCGTTGGGGTTCATCTACCAGTTCCACCATCTGCTGCCCGATTTCACCGCGCGCGAGAACGTCGTGCTGCCGCAGCTGATCATGGGCAAGACCCGCGACGAGGCTGCAGAGCGTGCCGACCAGCTGCTCTCGCGGCTGGGTCTGGGGCAACGGCTGGACCATCGCCCCAGCCAGCTTTCGGGCGGCGAACAGCAACGGGTTGCCGTTGCCCGGGCACTGGCCAACCGCCCGAAGGTGGTTCTGGCCGACGAACCGACCGGAAATCTGGACGAGGCGACCGCCGACATAGTGTTCGCGGAGTTCCTCCATCTTGTAAGGGAAGAAGGCAGCGCGGCTTTGGTGGCCACCCATAACGAAAGACTGGCCACGCGCATGGACCGGGTTGTCCGCCTGCACGATGGAAGGATCGCATGACCGTTTTTGAATACAATATGCCGCTGCCCGATGGCAGCACCAGGCCGCTGTCCGACTATGCCGGCAAGGTGCTGCTGATCGTGAACACCGCATCGAAATGCGGCTTCACGCCGCAATACGAAGGTCTGGAGGCGCTGCACCGCGATCTTGGCGATCGCGGGTTCGAGGTGCTGGGCTATCCGTGCAACCAGTTCGGCGCGCAGGAACCCGGCGACGCCGAAGAGATCAAGAACTTTTGCTCGCTGACCTATGACGTCACCTTCCCGCTCTCGGCCAAGATCGCCGTGAACGGAGAAGAAGCCGATCCGTTGTGGAAGTATCTCAAGAGCCAGCAGGCAGGCCTCATGGGCAGCCGGGCGATCAAGTGGAACTTCACCAAGTTCCTGATCGACCGCAAGGGCAACGTCGTCGCGCGTTATGGCTCGATGATCAAGCCCGAGCAGCTGAAGGCGGATATCGAGAAGCTGCTGTAACCGGAAACGCTTCAAAGGCGAATTTCCTGCTATGCTTTTTCGTCATTCCCGCGAAAGCGGGAATCCCGCTATTGTGAGACCGGTCCGCTGAAGCGGGATCCCCGCGTTCGGGGGGTGACGAGCTAGTGACGAGGGAAGTAACGAGATGATCGAAGCCATCAGCACCTGGGCGAACGAACTGGGGGCGCAATATGGCGTCAATCCGTGGATCTTCGCGTCGATCTATGTCGGCGCGATTCCGCTGTTCCTCGCCAGCATCGCCTGGCTGGTGCGCAATGCGCGCGCGGGCAAGCCGACGCTGCTGCCGGTGATGTGCGCCGGCGCGTGCTTCGTCTCGGCCTATGTCTATCTGGCGATCGTCGGCAAGGATATCCCGCTATGGGTATGGTTCTTCCTCGGCGCGCTGATCCTTTACGGCATCTGGTCTACCGTCCGCGACGTGCGGCGCAAGATCGCGGCGCAGGATTTATCCACCGGCGAGTGAGCGCCACCCGTTCCCGAATCACGGGCCTGAAGGTAGCGTCCAACCATGGCTTATGAACCCTTCGTCCCGCTTCGCGTCTTCTCGGCATACACCATGCTCGAAGGCGCGATCGAGCCCAAGGCGATCGCCAAGACCGCACACGCGCGCGGCTTTCCCGCGATCGCTCTGGCCGACCGCAACGGGTTGTATGCGGGCATGCCGTTTGCCGATGGCTGCATGGAAAGCGGCATCCAGCCGATCATCGGGACCCTGCTGTGCGTTGCCCGCCCCGATGTTACAGGCTCTGCGCCGGTGCTCGACTGGCTGGCGCTCTACGCGCAGAACGCGACCGGATACGACAATCTGTGCGATCTGGTGTCGCACGCGCATCTCGACCGCCCGCTCGAGCTTCCCGCGCACGTTCCGTTCGAACGGCTCGAAGGCCGCACCGAGGGCGTGATCGCGCTGACTGGCGCGGGCGAGGGCGCGCTGGTGCGGCTGCTCGCCGCCGGGCAGACCGATGCCGCCGAGGCCTATTGCGAGCGGCTGCAGACGCTGTTTGGCGACCGGCTGTATGTCGAACTGTGCCGCCGCGGCGAGGAGATCGAGACGCTGGCGGAAACCGCCTTGCTTGACCTTGCTTACGCGCGCGGCCTGCCGCTCGTCGCCACCAACCCCGCCTGTTATTCGGACCCCGGCTTCCACGCCGCGCATGACGCGATGCTGTGCATTGCGCGGGGCGAATATGTCGGCGCGGCCAACCGTGAACGCAGCTCGCCCGAGGCGTGGATCAAGTCCGCGCCGATGATGCGCGAGCTGTTCAGCGATCTGCCCGAGGCTTTGGTCAACACTTTGGTCGTCGCGCAGCGCTGCGCCTTTGCGCCGCCCAAGCGCAAGCCGATCCTGCCCAGCCTTGCAGGCGATCTCGAGGGAGAGGCGGCGCAGCTGCGAGCGGATGCGTTCGCCGGGCTGGAGATGCGGCTGTCGACCTATACCGACCAGAGCGAGGAAGAGCGCAAGGCGTATTTCGAACGGCTGGAGTTCGAGGTCAACGTCATCGTCGGCATGGGTTTCCCGGGCTACTTCCTGATCGTTGCCGACTTCATCAAATGGGCCAAGGATCACAACATCCCGGTGGGCCCGGGACGTGGATCGGGCGCGGGCTCGGTCGTCGCCTGGGCGCTGACCATCACCGATCTTGACCCGATCCGGCTGGGGCTGCTGTTCGAGCGTTTTTTGAACCCCGAACGCGTTTCCATGCCCGACTTCGATATCGACTTCTGCGAAACCCGTCGTGGCGAGGTGATCCGCTATGTCCAGGCCAAATACGGCCGCGACCACGTGGCGCAGATCATCACCTTCGGAAAATTGAAGGCGCGCGCGGTGCTGCGCGATACGGGCCGTGTGCTGCAGATGGGCTATGGCCGCATCGACGGGCTGTGCAAATTGGTACCCAACCACCCGACCGATCCTTGGAAGCTGGATCGCGCGCTGGCAGGCGTCGAGGAGCTGCGCCATCAGTATCGCGACGATGCAGAGGTCAAACGGCTGTTCGACCTTGCGATGCAGCTCGAGGGCCTGCCACGGCACAGCTCTACCCACGCCGCCGGCGTCGTCATCGGCGACCGTCCGCTGGCGCAACTGGTGCCGCTGTATCGCGACCCGCGATCGGACATGCCGGTCACCCAGTTCGACATGAAGTATGTCGAGACCGCTGGCCTTGTGAAGTTCGACTTCCTGGGCCTCAAGACGCTGTCGGTGCTGCACAAGGCGACCGAGATGCTGGAAAAACGCGGCATCAAGGTCGATCTGAGCACGCTGCCCTGGGACGATGCGGGCGTGTACGAACTGCTCAAGCGCGGCGATACCGTCGGCGTGTTCCAGCTGGAATCCGAGGGCATGCGCCGCACGCTGGCGCAGGTAAAGCCGACCGCGTTCGGCGACATCATCGCGCTGGTCTCGCTCTATCGCCCGGGTCCGATGGACAATATCCCCAGCTTCGGTGCGCGCAAGAACGGGCGCGAGACGATCACCTATCCGCACCCCTTGCTTGAGGACATCCTCAAGGAAACCTATGGCATTATCGTCTATCAGGAACAGGTGATGCAGGCAGCCCAGGTGCTCGCGGGCTATTCGCTCGGCGATGCCGACCTTTTGCGCCGCGCGATGGGCAAGAAGATCAAGGCGGAGATGGACCAGCAGCGTGGTCGCTTCGTCGAGGGCGCAGGCCGCAACAATATCGACACCAAGAAGGCCAACGAGCTGTTCGACTTGATCGACAAGTTCGCAGGCTATGGCTTCAACAAGAGCCATGCGGCAGCCTATGCGTTGCTCGCGTACCAAACCGCGTGGTTGAAGGCGCATTACCCGCACGAGTTCTTCGCGGCATCGATGTGTTTCGACATGCACCAGAGCGAAAAGCTCAACATCTTCGTCGATGACATGCGGCGGATGGGCGTTGCCTGCCTGCCGCCGTGCATCAACGCCAGCGAGGCCGAGTTCTCGGTCGAGGAAACGCCCGAGGGGCTGGCGGTGCGCTATGCGCTCGCGGGCCTCAAGAACGTCGGCGAAAAGGCGATGGAGGGCGTGGTCGCGACGCGCATCGCGAGCGGTCCGTTCGCGTCGCTGGGCGACTTTGCCGACCGGGTCGATCCGGGCCAGCTCAACAAGCGCCAGATCGAAAGCCTGGCCGCAGCAGGCGCCTTTGACGGTTTCGAGATCGAACGCGCTTCGGTGCATGGCGGCGCAGACATGGTGCTGGCGGTTGCGGCGGACGCGCATCGCCAGCGCACCAGCGGGCAGGGCGGTCTGTTCGGCGATGTCCAGCAGCCCGGCCAGTCGCTGCGGTTGCCCGCATCCAAACCCTGGGCGATGGGCGAGCGGATGACCGCGGAGCGCGATGCGTTCGGCTTCTTCTTCTCCGCGCACCCGGTGACCGAATTCGCCGCGACCGCGCGATCGCAGGGCGCACGGCCCTATCAGCAGGTCGTCGAGACGATGGATGTCCGCGTCGGCGAGCGCAAGACCGCCAAGGTCGCCGCGCTGGTAGAAGGCTGCAACCGGCGCCAGAGCAAGCGTGGCAACGCCTTTGTCATGGTCGACCTGTCGGATGAAAGCGGGCAGTTTTCGGCAAGCTCTTTCGATGACGACATCGTCGCAGCCATGCCCGAATGGGCGAGCCAGTCCGCCTGTCTGCTGATCGAGCTCGAGTTCGACCGGTCGAGCGAGGACCAGGCGCCGCGCGCCACCATCCGCCGCGCACGTCCGCTCGACGAGATCAAGGTGACCTTCCGCCACCGCGCGAGCATCGACGTGCTGCGACCCGAGGCGCTGGGGCAGCTCTCGCAATTGGTGGGCGAACCCGGCGGCGGCCAGGACGAACTCCACGCCCGGCTGATCATGGGGCAGGGTCGGGTGATGCCGGTCAAGCTCGGCAATCGCTTCCGGCTGGATGCCGAGACGATCGAGGCGCTGCGCGCGCTCGACGGGATTGCGGTGCGCGATGTCGAATCCTTTGCCACCCAGCGCCCCGACCTGCGCCTCGTGAGTTGACTTGGGCTCCGCTTCGGGCTTTCTGATCGCAATACAATTGCGCCCCGCAAGGGGGCCATGGGTCAGGAGAGTCGGATGATTGTTGGCGGAATGCAGGATTATGAGCTTCGCGTGATGCGGCTGCTCGACCATGCCGAGCGCGAAAGCGGCAAGCGTGAAATTGTCAGCCATTGGGCCGATGGCAAGCAGACCCGCACCCACTGGGCAGGCATCGCCCGCGATGCGCGCCGGCTGGCGAGCGCGCTGGTCGCGCTGGGCCTGCAGCCCGGCGACCGCGTCGCCACGCTGGCAATGAACCACAGCCGCCATCTGGTTGCCTGGTATGGCGCGATCGGGATGGGCGGCGTGATCCACACCATCAACCCGCGGCTGTTCGAGGAGCAGCTCGAGTACATCGCCAACCACGCCGAGGACAAGGTGCTGTGCTATGACGCGGCGTTCCAGCCGATCGTCGACAAGATGAAGGACCGCTGGACCACGATCGAGCATTATGTCTGCTTCGACCCGCCCGCCGGATCCTCCGCTCAAGGCTTCGAGGCGCTGCTCGACAGCGGCGATGCGGACTATCGCTGGCATGAAGGCTCGGAGCGCGAGCCGTGCATGCTGTGCTATACCTCGGGAACCACGGGCAACCCCAAGGGCGTGCTGTACGAGCACCGCTCGACGGTGATCCACGCGCTCGCCGAAATGCAGCCGGCGGTATTCTCGCTCTCGCCGCAGTCGGTGGCGCTGCCGGTGGTGCCGATGTTCCACGCCGCTGCCTGGGGCCTGCCCTTTGCGGGCGCGGCTGCGGGGATCAAGTTCGTGTTCTCGGCGGTCAACGATCCTGCGATCCTGTGTGACCTGATGAACTCCGAGAAGGTCACCCATTCCGCAGGCGTGCCGACCGTATGGCTGGCGATGTTCCAGCATATCGACAGCACCGGCAAGATGCCCGAATATCTGCAGGTCGTCACCATCGGCGGCTCGGCCGCACCGCGCGCGATGTGCGAGCGGATCATGAAGATGGGCGCGCGGATGAACCACGCCTGGGGAATGACGGAAACCTCGCCGATCGGCACGATGGGCGCGCCATCCCCTGATTGGGACGATCTCGATTTCGAGGCGCAGCTCGACCTCGTCACCAAGCAGGGCCGGGTGCCCTTCGGTGTCGAACTGCGCGTGGTGGACGAGGACGGCAACATCCTCCCCCGCGATGGCAAGTCCAGCGGACGGCTGCAGATCAAGGGTCCGTGGATCATCAAGCGCTATTTCAAGGCGGAAAGCGACGCGCTGACCGAGGACGGCTGGTTCGACACCGGCGACGTCTCGGTCATCCACCCCGATGGCGTCATGCAGATCACCGACCGCGCCAAGGACGTGATCAAGTCGGGCGGCGAATGGATCAGCTCGGTAGATTTGGAAAACGCGGCCGTGGGCATGCCGGATGTTGCCGAGGCCGCCGCGATCGGCATGCCGCACCCCAAATGGGACGAGCGTCCGCTGCTGCTGGTCGTCCCCAAGCCCGGAACCAGCCCCAGCAAGCAGGCGATCCAGGACCATCTGGCGCAGCACGTCGCCAAATGGTGGCTGCCCGACGATATCGTCTTCGTCGAAGAACTGCCGCACAGCGCCACCGGCAAACTGCTCAAGACCGCGCTGCGCGACCAGTTCAAGGACTATGTGCTGCCCACGGTGTGAGGGCGGCGCGATCGGCGGCTATCCGGGCGATGCCGCCGACCCTGCCAGCAGTCCGCCATCGATGTTGAACTCGCTGCCGGTGACATAAGCGGAGTCATCGGCGGCCAGCATCGCGGCGATCGCGGCGACCTCCTCCACGGTGCCGAAACGCTTCAACGGCGTATCGGCAACCATCGCGGCCATTCGCTCGGCGCGGTCGGGGCCGTCCCCCAGCATCGTCTCCCACATCGGGGTGAGGATGGCGGCGGGGTGGATCGAATTGCAGCGGATCTGCCAGCCCTGCTGCGCGCAATACAGCGCGACGCTCTTGCTGTGGTTGCGGATCGCGGCCTTGGACGAGGCATAGGCGGCGGCAAGCGGAATGCCCACCAGCCCCGAGCGCGACGAGATGTTGATGATCGATCCGGTGCCCTTGCCCTTCATCGCGGCGATGGCATAGCGGCACCCCAGGAACGTGCCGTCGAGGTTGACGCGGTGCACCGCGCGCCAGTCTTCGAGGGTGGCATGTTCGGGATCGTGCGGCACCGGCCCATGCTCGAAGCCTGTAATCCCGGCGTTGTTGACCACGACATCCGCCGCCGGGACCTCTTTCTGAAGCGCGGCCCAGTCGGCTTCGCTGGCGACGTCGAGCCTGATGAACCTAGCGCCGATGTCAGAGGCGAGCGCAGCCCCGGCCTGCTCATCGATGTCGGTGACGACGACCGAGGCGCCTTCCTGCTGAAATCTCCGTGCGATAGCCGCACCAATGCCCCGTGCCGCGCCGGTGATGACGCACAATTTGCCTGTCAGTTTTTGCATGTATGTTTCCGATATGATCGTGGAAGTGATGGGCCAGTATTTGTGCCTGAGCCACCACGCAGTGGTCATGCCGCCTCAGCGGTGATGCTGGATCATGTCGATAACTCCTTGTGGTACTGTTTTAGCACCAGCGCCGCGATGCTGCAAACCGCTTAGCGCCTGGCCGATTTGTCCAGCACGCCCGCAAGCGAGGTCGTCGCGCTGCCCCGGCGCGCAGGCTTGGGCTGGTCTGGCGAGGGGGCCCAGCCGCTCAGATACACGATCTCGAACCGCTCCGGAGTCTTGCCGTCGGGCTCTGCCGCCTCGGCGAAGGCCTGCAGCGCGGCGATCAGGCCCGTCCTGCTGACCGGCGGCGCGCCTGTCGCCAGCACATTGGTCCAGCCATGACACCGCAGGTCGCGCACCAAAGCGGGCAGCGCGGAGTAGCGCACGATCAGCGTGTCGCTGTCCGCCACTGGCATCGCAAAGCGCGCGCGCTGGAGCAGATCGCCCGCCGCGCGGACATCGATCTGCGGATGGATATGCGCCGCGACCCCGCGCCCGGTCGCCTCATCTGCCGCAAGCATCGCCGACTTGAGCCGCGGCACCGAACCTGCGCCGATCAGCGCGGCCATCATCAACCCGTCGGGGCGCAGGCTTCGGTTGATCTGGATCAGTGCGCCGGGAAGATCGTTGACGCTGTCGAGCGTGCCGATCGCGATCACCAGATCGAACGACGCGGGCTCAAAGGGCAGGGCATCTTCGTCGCACATCACATGCGGGCCGATCGGTCCGGCAAGCGTCACCTTCACCCCGCGCGCGTCGAGCGCCGCCAGCAGCATCGCGGGCGCGTGGCCGATCACCAGTGCATCGGCAAAGGTGCGGTTGACCCAGCCCAGCCGCTCGACGATCTCGTCGGCCATATGCTCGGCGAGGAACGCACCGCCATGACGCGCCGCCAGCTGCAACCCACGCGCCATCGCCAGCCGCCGTCGGGGGTAGGAAAACAGGATGCGGGGGGCTGTATCGTCGCTCATCGCGGCCTTGTGCCGGGGCATGGCCTGCGCGACAAGGGGGGATGAGCCTTGCCGTCTCTGTCCTCAAACCTCTGGTCGATCTGGTGCTGCCGCCGCGCTGCCCCGGCTGCGGGGTGCTGGTGGAGGACGACCTGCAGTTCTGCGGCGATTGCTGGAACGCGTTGCGCTTCATCAGCGCGCCTGCCTGCACCTCGTGCGGCAAGCCCTTTGCGCAAGGCCGCGACGATGATCTGGTGTGCGCCGAATGTCTTGCGCACCCGCCGCTGCATGATGGCATCAAGGCGGCGGTGCTGTACGACGATCTGTCGCGCTCGATCGTGCTGCGGCTCAAACATGGCGGCAAGATCGGGCTGGCCCGGCTGGTGGCAAAGCATCTGGAGCGGCATCTGCCTGCCGATGGCAGCGATGTGGTGCTGGTGCCCGTACCGCTGCACCGCTGGCGGCTGTGGCGGCGTGGCTTCAACCAGTCAATCCTGATCGCGCGTGCGCTGGCGGCCAAGCGCAGCCTGAAGATCGAAACCGACGTGCTCCGCCGCACCCGCGCCACTCCGCCGCTCAAGGGCATGACCCGGCAGCAGCGCGCGGTGGCAGTTCGCGGGGTGTTCGACATCCCCGCCACCCGGCGTGACCGCATCGCAGGCAGGCACGTGCTGCTGATCGACGATGTCTACACCACCGGCGCCACCGCCAATGCCTGTGTTCGCCTGCTCAAAAAGGCAGGGGCGGCGCGCGTGACCATCTTCTGCTGGGCGCGCGTGCTGCGCGAGGGCGACGAGGCGGATACGCCGTGACGGCAGCGACGCTTGCGCGCCACAACTGTTGCATTTGTGCGAAATTGCCCCAAATATGGAGCCAAGGATGGAAACATGGCCAAGATCGAAATCTACACCAAGTTCACCTGCCCCTATTGCTACCGGGCCAAATCGCTGCTGGGCGCCAAGGGCGTCGAGTTCGAGGAAGTCGAGATCTCGATGGGCGGCGAACCGCGGGCGGAAATGATCCGCCGGGCAGGCGGCCGGATGACCGTCCCGCAGATCTTCATTGATGGCAACCATATCGGCGGGTCCGATGATCTTGCCGCGCTCGACCGTGCCGGAAAGCTCGATCCGCTGCTGGGCCTTTGACGCGCACATGAAAATCGCCGTACTCCAGATGAACGCGGGCTTCGATCCGCTCGACAATGTTGCCGTGCTTACCGAGGCTGTGGCGCAGGCAAAGGCGGGCGGTGCCGAAATCCTGTTCACGCCCGAAATGTCGAACATGCTCGATCGCAACCGCGCCCGCGCAGCGGACAATATCCGGCCCGAGGAGGAGGATTACGTGCTTGGCATGGTCCGAGCCGCCGCTGCCATCGCCGGGATCTGGGTGCATCTGGGTTCGCTTGCGGTGCGGGGTGAAGCCGACGCCGACAAGTGGCGCAATCGTGCCTTCGTTATCGCGCCGAATGGCAACATCGCCGCGCGCTACGACAAGATCCATCTGTTCGATGTCGATCTGGCCTCGGGCGAGAGCTGGCGGGAATCCTCGGTCTATGCAGGCGGCGAGCGGGCGGTTGCGGTGCAATTGCCAGAGGCGGTGCTGGGCCTGTCGATCTGCTATGACATCCGCTTTCCCGCGGTCTATGCGGCGCTCAGCCGGGCAGGGGCAGACATTGTCGCAGTGCCCGCCGCATTCACCGTACCCACGGGAGAAGCGCACTGGCATGTACTGCTGCGCGCACGGGCGATTGAAAGCGCCTGCTTTGTGGTCGCAGCGGCGCAGACGGGCACCCATGGCGATGGGCGCAGCACGTACGGCCACAGCCTGGTGGTCGATCCCTGGGGCGATGTCCTGCTCGACATGGGCGAGGCGCCGGGCCTGGCGTTCGTCGACCTCCCGCTCGAGCGGATCGCCGAAGTGCGTGGCCGGGTGCCCGTGATCGCCAACCGCCGGCCTGTGGGGGAGGCGATCGTCGCATGATCGTCTTCGACTTGAAATGCACCAACGACCACGTGTTCGAGGTCTGGTTCGCCTCGAGCCAGGCCTATGAGGACCAGCGAACGCGCGGGCTCGTCGCCTGCGCCTTTTGCGGATCGACCGATGTTGCCAAGGCGGTGATGGCGCCGCGGCTCAACGCCAAGGGTAACCAGCAACTGGTCTCTGCGCCCGCCAGGGTCGACACCGCAGACGGAGTGCCGTCATCGCCCGCGCCGGTCGCAGTCAGCAACGCTGCCCCGCCGGTGGATGCGGCCAAGATGCGTGCGGTGCTGCAGGCGCTCGCCCAGGCACAGGCCCGGGCGCTGAGCCAGTCGACCTGGGTGGGCGGCGATTTTGCCGATCGCGCGCGCGCGATGCATTATGGCGAGGAGGATCACGCTCCGATTCACGGCCAGGCCGCTCCCGAAGAGGCGGCCGCATTGATCGAGGAAGGCGTCGCGGTTGCTGCGCTGCCGTTCCCGGTTGTCCCGCCCGAGGCGCAGAATTGAGGCCGCCGGGTGCACGCCGATCAGCAAACGCAATTGCGCTGACCTGCATCGCTGGCTAAACACCCCATCGGCGCGCCCGTAGCTCAGCAGGATAGAGCATCAGATTCCTAATCTGGGGGCCACAGGTTCGAATCCTGTCGGGCGCACCATTTCGCATCAGCGGCAGTGAACCTTGAGTCTCCGTCCGAGCCGCTTTGTTCGGGGGAAGTGCCGTCAGGCGGGTGGCTGCTCGATCAACGACCGCTCGGCAGAGGTCGCGATTTCCGGCTGGGTACGGCTCCAGAAGGGCTGCATAACCTGCCCGCGGCGCACCGCCCTCATCACCAGAATGGTTCCGGCGGTGGTGCACAACAGGCATGCGATCAGCGAGGCTTCCAGGCCAAAACTTCCACCGGTGAGCAGATCCGGACCGGTCATCACCGTCTTGAACAACCCCGGATCGGCGACGCTGCCTGAGACCACTCCGGAGAAGACGGCAGACTGGGTGTAGTTCCACGAGATATGAAAGCCGATGCCCAGCCACAGCCGCCGCGTCAGCATATAGGCAGCGGCGAGCAGCACCCCGGCCTCGACGCTGATGAAGATCGCGCCGGTGATCGTGGCCGCCGGGTTCATCAGATGCACCACGCCGAACACCACGGACGATACGAATACCGAGATCCAGCTGCCCAGCCATTGCTCGACGATGCGGAACAGCGCTCCCCGGAACAGCAGTTCCTCGAGAAAACCCGAACTGAGCGCCATGGCGATGGCGGGGAGCATGAACGCGGGCGGGTTGACGCCTTCGATCCGCATCACTCCGATCGCCATCAGGATCAGTACGCTGCAGGTGTATAGCGCGGTACCGAGCACCAGCCCGAGGCCAAGCTCACGGGGCATCGGGCCGAGCGCCAGATCGGCGGGCTCGCGCTGTTCGACATAGCGGGCAAAGCCGACATAGATCCACATCGCCAGCGCAACCATCCCTGCGACCGCCATGATCGCCTGGAGCGGCACGGCCTTGTTCTGCTCCAGAAAGGTGTTGCTGAAGGCAAGGCACCCCAGAAGCAGCAGGCCGAGCACGGCGAGCCGGATCGGCGCAAGTTGCGCGATGCGCAGCCAAAGCGGAGTGGTGCCGGAGCTATCGGTCATGACAGGGGTTCCAGTGGCAGTCTGACGGATGAAGCGGTTTTTGCGATGGTTTTGCGCGCTCGCCGATGGGTGGCGAGCTAGGCCGTAGCCTTGTCCTCGCCGCCGATCGCCTCGACGCCTTCGCCGGGCATCAGCACGAACTTCCAGATCAGCGCGCCGATCGCCGCACCCAGCAGCGGGGCCAGCCAGAACAGCCACAGTTGCGGCAGCGCGCCGGTCTGCGCAAACAGCGCGGCGCCGGTCGATCGTGCCGGGTTGACCGATGTATTGGTCACCGGGATCGAGATCAGGTGGATCAGCGTCAGCGCCAGGCCGATCGCGATGGGCGCGAAGCCCGCGGGTGCGGCTTTGGAGGTCGATCCCAGGATAACGATAAGGAACCCAGCGGTGAGGATGACCTCGATCAGCAACGCGGCCTGCAGTCCGTATCCCCCCGGCGACAGCGCGCCAAAGCCGTTGGAGGCAAAGCCACCCGGTTCGAACCCCGGCTTGCCCGTGGCGATGGCATAGAGTGCCGCAGCAGCGAGGATCGCTCCCACCAGCTGTGCGATCCAGTAGGGGATCAGGTTTTTCCAGGCAAAGCGGTTGGCAATTGCCAGCCCCAGCGACACGGCAGGGTTGAAGTGCCCGCCCGATATGCCGCCCACCGCATAGGCCATGGTCAGCACCGTGAGGCCGAACGCGAGCGAGACGCCGGCAAAGCCGATGCCCAGTTCAGGAAAGGCCGCTGCCAGCACGGCAGAGCCGCACCCTCCGAACACCAGCCAGAATGTACCGAAGACTTCGGCCGAAAGCTCCCTCATAACGCCCCCTCTTGCTAAAAACGTCCCGCACCTGTCCCGAAGATGCGTACCGCACTCCTGTCAGCCGGTCTTGCGCGGCTCCAGGATCAGGTGCTTGGCATCGCCCGCATTGCGCTCTACATCGGCATGTTCACAAAACGCCTGTTCATCGCTGGCCGCGATCGCCAGCTGCGCACCGAACATCATGCCGAAGCCCATCATCACCTGGCGTTCGCGCAGGTGCAGCGCCTCGGAATCGACCTCGAGCATCTTGCCCTTGTCGTCATAATAGATGACGTTCATCTCGTCTTCGAACCGCTTGGTGTTCACCTTGAACCCCGCGCAGGTGACGGCCACAGCCTGCTGGTGCGCCATGGCCTGGACCACGTTGCGCTGCCCCTCGTCGAGCCCGGCCTTTTCCATCGCCGAATTGTATGCCTTGGCAACCGTCAGATCCATATGGACCAGCGTGTCATGGTCGGTGGAGGCGGCCTGCGCCTGGGGTGCCGGGCCTTCGGAGCATCCTGCAACCAGGGCGATGGCGGCGATGGAGATCGATCCGCCGAGAATGCGCTGCATCTTCATCGTTCAATACCCCCGATTATAGGGATCATAGCCGAACTCGCGGCTGGTCCATTCGGCCGAATAATAGCCCTTGCGATAGCATTGCCGCTGGCTGCGATAGCACACGACGTTCTTCGCGGCGTTGTAGGTCTCGCCCCATCCGCCGCGATAGGAATCGCGGTCGTAATAGCTGCGGTTGCTGTCGCGGTTTCGCCGCCCGCTGGAGGCTGCTGCGGCGATGCCGACAATGGCGAGCCCGATGGCGGCGCCCGTTGCCCGGTCCCGGTCACGATGGCGATGATGATCGCGCGCTGTGGCGGTTGTCGGCAGCGCAAGGCTTGCGGCCACTGCTCCTGCCAGAACCCATTTTGCCATGGTCATGTTGGTCACCCCTCCCTGAAACAAACTCCCCGAAAACACGCGTGTCGCACCGTTCAATCGCGACAGGTGCGCGCCGATACGCTTTCGATCGACACGACATAGCCGTTCTGCGAATTGAGGATCAGGCATTGGCGCGAGGCCGCACGCCAATAGGTCATGTAGCGACCGGTATCGGTCTTCTTGTTGTCGATCTGCATGAAGCCGCGGCTCGTCAGCTGGCCGGTGGCATAGTTGCGCGCCTGACCCTGCAGGTCGTTGAACTCGGCAAAGGCGCTGTATCCGCCGCCATAGCTGTTGCCGCCGCGATAGCCCGTCTGGCTGCTGCGCTCGCGCACACCCGATTCAAAGCCGCTCGAATAGGCGTCGCTGCGCGAATAGTTGTGATAGGGCTGGTTGTAGAGGCCGTCGCGATGGCCACGCTCGAACTCGGCAGTGCCGCGCTCGTCATATTCGCGGTCGCCCCGGTGGTGCGACTTGCTGGCCAGCGCCGCAATCCCCAGCAGCGCGACCGCGCCCACGGCAATCGCCGCGGTCTTGTCTCCATTGCCGCCCTTCTGGTTGCAATCTGCATTGGTGGTCTTGTTGAGCGACTGGAAGTTGCCGTTGTAGGTGACGACCTTGACGCACTCCTTGGTGTTGCCGTTCCACCAATAGTTGATCTTGCTGTCGTCCTCGACATGACCTGAAATGCGGCTGAAGCCGCGATACTCCAGCTGGTCCTCGCCGCCGGCTGCACGCGCGCCGACCAGATCGCGGACCGATCCGGGCGCCTGAGCACTTGCCGCTATCGGAGACAGGACCATCGCTGCCGCTAGCGCGGTGGTCCCAAGGATTTTGAATTGCTGGATCATGATTGAATCTCCTCACCCGCGCCGTCAGCGTTCTTGTGAGACAAGTCTGACACATTGCCCGGGCATCGCCATTGGACATTTGTTGCCACCGGCTGGGCATTTCGCGCCAACCGGTGGTAAAGCGGGCCTGCCGGATCAGCCGGTTGCGCCGATGGTGATGGTGAAATTGGCGGTCTCGTTGCGCCGTGCAGCGTTGCGCATCAGGTAAAGGTCGATCGTGTAATCGCCGCTGGAAGGCACGGTGTCCTGAAAGCTGGTTCCTGCGCTTGATCCAATGAACATCGCCTGTTGCGCGCCGGGCGCGGTGACGTTGAAATAGTTCGACGCGTTGCTGGTCACTAGCTTGACGCTGACCTTCTGCCCGGCGCGTAGATTGACCACGAACAGGCGCGACTGATCGCCCTTGATCGTTCCCTTGATCGCCTTGGACGATGCGCCCTTGGCGAACTGGACGCGTTCGGGCTTGGGCATCGGCGCCTGCGCGATCGCTGCAATCGGCAATGCGGTGGCCGACACCGCCAGCGCGGCGATGGAAATGTGACGCGAAAAGTTCATGGCTGTTCTCCTTGCTGCGAAGTGGGATGGGTGAAGCTGTCGTCGCGCCAACCGGCTCTGACCTGCTCGTTGCGCACCAGCCAAAGGCCATAAAGGAACAGCGGGCCGGTCAGCATGACACCGAACAGCAGCTGGCTGGTCCACGCATCGGGTGAGGCAGGCGCGCTGTCCGCGCCGCTGCCGGTGAGGAAGACGACGAAGTCCCATGTTGCGTGGATGATCATGATCGGGATGATCGATCGGGTTCGGATGCGGATGGCGAGATAGGCGCAGCCGCTCATGAACGCGTTGAGCGCCTGGACGCTGGCACCTGCGAGCTCTCCGGTGATGAAGGCGTTGAAGATGTGCACCGATCCGAACGCCGCTGACACCAGCAGAAACCCCGGCCAGAAGGGCAGCGCCTTGCGCACGGCGCCCCACAGGATGCCGCGAAAGGCGAGCTCCTCGCTGAAACCGACCATCGCCGTGTTGATCGCGACCATGATGATCGCGGTGATGCCCAGCCTGCCGGTCAGAGCCGCGGTGGCTCCGAGCGCGAGCAGGTACAGCGCGGGCAACCACAACAGCTTGAGCGATGCCATCGGCTGGGGCTTGCGGAAGCCCAGATCGTGCCAGCGCGCCAGCCATGCAACCAGCATGAGAAACAGGGCTGCACCGGCCACGCCCCAGGCAAGACCCCGGGTGATCAGCTCCTGCAGCGAAATGGTCGACGACTGCACCACCATCGTCGATCCCAGCGTGATCGTGGCCCAGATCGCAACGGTCAGCAGCGCGAGCGCAAGGCGGGTGCGGGGGGATGTCATGCGGTCACTCCGATTGTCCTGCCAGCACCACGGCAACCGCGGTGAGGATGATGAGGAACTGGGCGACCAGCGCGGCGCCTAGCGCATGGCCGAAACCGCGGGCCAGGCTGGTCTGCAGCTTGGTGCGGAACCACAGGGTCTGCTGCGCGAGATACCAGCCGAGCATCAGGATGAAGATCACCCATGCGGCTGCCACCGCACCGGGGAAGCTGGCATGGCTCACCGATCGGCCGATGCCGAAGCTCATCGCGACAGGTGCGGTGACAAAGCACTGGCTGTAGAATATCGGCTTGAGCGTATCGCGGTCGAGCTCGATCCTGAGCTTCTGCAGCAGGCGCAGCGCCATGATCAACGGAAACAGGCTGAAGATGAACACCCGGAAGATCAGCAGATTCTGCGTATCGCTGAGAAAGGTCGGCAGGACGTTGCTCGCCTGGGCAGGCGCGGCTCTTTCGAACAGATGGCTGACCAGCAGGCACATCATCAGGAACAGCGGCGGGCTCAACGTATCCTTGTACTGTTCGGACTGCACATCGCCAAGTTCGGTATCGGCATAGTCCATCATCCGCTGGGGATGCCGTATCGTCAGCCACAAGGTGCGCGGGAAGAACACCAGCATCACCATGACCTCGTAGAGTAGCTCCTCCAGCGATTTGAGCAGCCTCATGAAATCCATGCGGTGGTCCTCGTGGCGGGCAAGCGGATCATGGATCAGTCGCCCTTGATGAAGACGTCGGGGACTTCATAGCGCTCGGGGCCGATGGTCACGACGGTGGTGTCGCCGTCGCGCTTGCCCAGCACCTCGAATTTGGACGAGCCATCGGCCTCGTTTGTGTTGGCCGTCAGGATCTTGCCCGCCTTGTCGAAGATCAGCATCCGGCTGTTGACGCCATCGGGCCAGTCGATGAACACCAAGGTCTGCCCGTCCTCCTGGTTGCGCTTGACCCCGGCGTCGCACATCGTCGCCTTCATGCCGCGATAACCCGCGCAGCGCAGTTGCGCGGTGGCATCGTAGTCGGTGCCTGCAACCTTGGCATCGCCCTGGCTGTCGCCATCGCCCGGCACGCCGGGAGCGGAATTGGGAACCGACACCAATGTGACGCCATCGATCTGCTTGAGGATCGTGCCGCCCAGCCTGGCCGCGTCCTCTGCCGTCGGGCACCCCACCAGCGCGGCGCTGTCGTCGAGAAAGTCGACCGTCGCAGGTGATTCGCCGATGCGGCGGCAGGCCGCCCCTGCCGCGGGGAAGCCATCGCCGAACACCGGCAGGCTGGCGGGCCATGCAAATGCAGCAGCCTCGGCCTTGTCCGGTGCTTCCGGCTGAGGCGAAGGCGCCTGCGCGTCGCAGCCGGTCAGCCACAGCCCGGCCAGCGCGACAATCGCTGCAGGCGTCACTCTCCATATGGCGGCCATCTTTGTCTCTCCCTTGGCTGGCTGCATGCAGGCTGTCCCATGCCGCACGCAGCGATTCCCATCCCCCGCCAATCATATTGAGCGACGCTGCGGTCATCGGCCATGGTCAATCATCGCCAACTTCTGGACAAATGACGCCATTCGAAAAGACACCGTCGATTTTGCAAGAAATAGCATTTTGTTTTTATTGGGATTGCATTTGGGTTAGCATGACACTGTCGGGGTGGGCGCCCGGCAGCGGGGCACCACCACATGTCAGTTGAATTTGATAGGCGGCAACTGAACTCTTCCGCTCCGGCAAACGTCGGAACCGCAGAGGCGGGCCGCGAAGATGCGCAGATCGCCATCAGCATGCTGGGGGCCAAGGCGCAGATCGAGGTTCCCACTGCCACCACGCTGCATTTCGGCCAATGGCTGGGCTGGCCCGACTGGCTGCGCAGCGGAACGACGCTGCCGGGTTCGGGGCCGCTGCCGCGCACTATCACGCTGGCCGACGATCTGATCATCATCGGCAACATCATCGACAATGCCGATTGCTTCGCGCTGGTCGAACGGGTGCTGACTGCGCCCAGACCCGTGATGGGCACCGTCGGCGTGCTGACACTGCTGCATGCGCCCGATCTGGGCAGCGCCCTCCACACGGTGGTCAAGGCGATGGCCGCGCAGAACCCGTTCGTGACCATCGAGCTTGAAGAGCGCGAAAGCGATGTCGGCATCAGCCTGTCGCCGCCATGGCCGATGGGGCCGCTTTTCCAGTTCTCCGCCATCACCGCGCTGGCGCTGATCTACCGTGCGGTCGAAGCGCTGGCCTGTTCCGATCCTGCCGCGATGACGCTCGAGACCCGACTCAGTTCGATGCCGGCAGCAGGCCCGATGCTCGAAGGTTTCGCCTGCCGGATCAGTCCGTCCGAGCATGCCGAAACGCTGTCCTTCCCGATCGCCTGGCAGACCACCGCCAACCCCGATTACGACCCGCAATTGTGGGCCGTGGCACAATCCAAGATTGCCGCGCTGCAGACCGTGATGGGAGAGCCCGACGAGGTGGCGAGGGTGCGGCTGGCCATTGCCGACATGCTGGCGCGCGATCATCGGGTGCCGAGGCTCAAGCAGATCTCGATCGCGCTCGATATTTCCAGCCGCACGCTGGTGCGGCTGCTTGCGCGCCACGGCACGAGCTTTCACGGCCTTGTCGAGCAGGAGCGGCGCGCCAAGGCGCTTTTGCTGATCGCCGATTGCTCGATTTCGCTGGGAGAAACCGCGCGTCTGCTGGGCTTTACCGACATGTCGAGCTTCGGCCGGTCGTTCCGCCAATGGTTCGGTGAAACCCCCGGCAATGTCCGCAAGTCGTGGCAGAGCGGCTGCCCGGGCCAGGCCTGACGATCGGCGGATGAGCCATCGCGCTGCCGTGCCGCCGGGCCTTGTCAGTCTGTGCGCCAGCGTGGGGCTCGAGCGTTTCGCCTTTTACGGCCTGCAGAGCATCCTGGCGCTGTATCTCGCCACGATGCTCTCCGACGGGCGCAATGTCGCCGACATCTGGATGCTGGGCGGGTTGACCCGCCTGACCGGAACGCAAGGTCTCGCACTCGCCTCGGTCATCACCGGGCTGTATGTCTCGCTCACCGCCATAGCACCCGTGTTCGGCGCAATCATCTCCGACCGGTGGATAGGGCAGCATCGCGCCGTGCTGGCCGGGGGCAGCCTGATGGCAGCGGGCCATGGCCTGCTGATCTTTGAGCCGGCGCTGATCCCTGCGCTTGGCATCATCGCGCTGGGCTCGGGCCTGTTCAAGGGACCGATGGCGGTGCGGTTGAGCGGGCTCTACGCGCCGGACGACAGCGCCCGGGTGGAGGGGTTCAGGCTGTTCTATGTCGCGATCAACCTGGGCGGGCTGCTGGCGCCGTTGATCATCGGAACAGCTGCCGAGCGTATCCACTGGCATGCCGGTTTCGCCATCGCCGGGGTGGCGATGATGGCGGGGCTGCAGCTCTACCGGCGACGCTTTGCCAACATGGGCGACGCGCACGTGCCGGATGCCGGGACTCAAGCGGCGAGGACTCGCGGGAGCGGGGGCGATGCAGTGACCATCGCCATCCTCGGTTTCAGCATCGCGATGATCTGCGTCGCCAACTTCCAGATCGCCAACGCCTATCTGCTATGGGCCGATAGCGGTTTCATCCTGTCGCTGGGCGGCTGGCGCTTTCCGGCGAGCTGGATGATCGCCGCCGATGGTTTGCTCAGCCTGTTCGCGCTTGGCGCGACGGGCGTCTTCTGGTCCCGCCACGAGCGCCGCCACGGCAGTGTCAGCCCGGCTGCCAAGGCGATGGTCGGAGCGCTGTTCGCCATCGCCGGTGTCGCCTGCCTGGTGCTGGCGGCCGGCGTGCACGGTCGGACCGGGGTGCCGCTGGGCTGGGGGCTGGGCTTCCAATTGCTCAACAGTCTCGGGCTGGCCAATATCCTGCCTGCAGTCATGGCGATGTTCGGGCAATCGAGCCCGAAGCGCTTCGCGGCGACGGCGATGGCGGGTTTCTATCTGTCGTTGTTTGCCGGCGGTCTGGTCAGCACGGCGCTCGCCAGCCAGTTCAGCACCCTTCCGATTCTGGTCTTCTGGTCAGCCCACGCGCTGTGCGCGCTCGCCGGGGCATCGGGGCTGGTCCTTGTCTGGCGCCGATCGCGCGCGATGGAAGCGCACGGGCGGCAGGGTCACGCCGCATAGCGCCTTGCCCGTGACAGCCGAGCGGGCGCGCAGCCGCGACGGCTGCAGCACCTGCCTGCGTCTTGCCGCAAGCATGCCTTCAATGCGCTTGTTGTTCCCGTGCATCCTGATAGAGGGGGCGCAAACCGTCACATAAGTGACACAGAACTGACACAAAGGCAGCGGTCCTGGCCGGGCTTGCCTGGCTGGTAACCTTCGAAGGCACATTTTCATGTTGTTTGTTCCAGGTGGCATTTCCACCAAATTGCTGGCTGCAACCATGCTCGCCACCATGGCTGCGCCCGCTCTGGCACAAGGCGCGCCTGTTCCAGCGGCGGCGGATCAGGCCGGTGTGATCGCCGATCTCCAGCGCCAGATTGACGAATTGAAAGCAATGGTCGCGCAATTGCAGGCGGCGCAGCAGACGGCGGCATCTGCAGCCCCGTCGCAGCCACAGAACCCTGTGGTGCTGGCGCAGCAGGCTTCGCCCTCAAACCCGGCGCCATCCTCGCAAGCCATAACGGCGGCGGCAGCGCCCCCGGCAGCAGGCACACCTCAAAGCCCGCCGGTACAGACCGCATCGACCTCGCGCGGCGGCAAGCGCTGGTACGAAAAGCTGATGCTGCGCGGCTATACCCAGATGCGGATCAACGAGATCGTCTCCGGCGATGATGTCGCGCCTGCCGGGCTGTCGCGGTTGCGGTCGATCGGCGATAGCGGGATCCGCGACGAGGGCAATTTCAGCCTGCGCCGGGTTCGCCTGATCCTGCAGGGCGATGTGAACGACTATCTGTCGCTCTATCTGCAGCCCGATTTCGCGACCGCCGTATCCAACCAGTCGGTGGGCGAACGGCGCGAGGGCTTTGCGCAGCTGCGCGATGCCTATGCCGATGTCTTTCCCACCGGTGACAAGAGCTTCCGAATCAGGCTGGGCCAGTCGAAGATTCCCTATGGCTGGGAGAACATGCAGTCCTCATCCAACCGGCTGGCGCTCGACCGCACCGATGCGATCAACAGCGCGGCACCCGGCGAGCGCGACCTTGGCGTCGTCGCTTATTACACGCCGCCGCATGTCCAGCGCATCTGGGACAGGCTGACCGAGGACGGGCAGAAGCTGTTCGGCAATTACGGCGCGTTTGGCCTCGGCGCCTTCAACGGCCAGGGGCTCAACCGCACCGAGACCAACGACAATGTCATGATCGTGGCGCTCGCCACATGGCCGTTCGAGCTCGACGGGCTGGGGCTCGATGGACAGGTGCTCGAACTGGGCGGATCGATGATGCGCAATCGCATTGAGATCGAGCAGCGCACAGGCGGGCTCAGCCCGGTGAGTTATGCCGACAACCGCATCGGCGTGCATGCGATCCTGTACCCGCAGCCCTTCGGCCTGCAGGCGGAGTGGAACTGGGGTAGGGGGCCGCAGTTCGATCCCGCCACGCAGCAGATCGAAACCCGTTCGCTGCGCGGCGGCTATGTCCAGGCGATGGGCCGCGTACGCCGCTCGCCGCTCGGCCCGTTCTACCCGTTTGCGCGCTGGCAATATTATCGCGGCGGTTTCAAGGGCGCGATCAATGCGCCGCGGCTGGAAACCGAGGAGCTCGAACTGGGGCTCGAATTCCTGCCCACACCGGCGCTGGAGCTTACGGTAACCTATGGATGGGCGTCGCGCCGGGAAGCCGATGAGCGCCGCTTCGGCCAGGCTGAGGGCGAACTGCTCCGCGTCCAGGCGCAGTGGAACTATTGACCGTTGGACGGGGCCCTGGGGTCCGTCCAGCGCGTTTGGCTGCCAGCCGAGGTGTGACACCCGGCAGGTGGATGCAGAGCGGGAACGGTTTGGCGCGGTGCACGTTGGAAACCCCACAACACACAACGATGAGGCCCAATATGTTCGGCAAGATTATTTCCGCAGTGGTTGGCAAGAAGATTGCCGAGCGCACCCCCGGCATCAGCGAAGGACAGGGCGCGCTTGTCGGTCTGGCCGCAGCCACCGTTGCGCGGCGGCTTGGTCCGGGCGGGATGGTAGTGGCAGCGACCGGCGGCTGGCTGGCATCGCGCTATCTCAAGAAGCGCCAGGCGCGCAAGGGCCAGCCCAGCTGGTAAACACAGCTTGCGGGCAGGGCAGCGAGGCTTAAACTGGCCGCGTTGCCTGCCCGCATGGTATGTCGCGACAATAACCCCATGGCCCGTCAAACGGCCTTGGGGTTTTCGTGCATTCAGTTGCGGCAGGCTTTCGACGTTCGTCACCCCAGCTAAGGAGCCATGTCATGGCCGGCAAGAAAGCCAAGTCTCCCAAGAGTTCCACGGTCAGATCATCGAGCGATGCCAAGGCCAAGACCAAGGCGATCGACAAGGCCAAGGCGATCGCGCCCGATGTTCCCGCTCGCATCGGTCAGACCCCCGAGACCGATCTGCGCGGCCTGCCCGATGTGTTCGGTCGGCTGATCGAGGATCATGACCGTCACCGGGCATTGCTGGCGATGATCGAGGCGACCGATCGCAAGGGGGATGATCGCGCGCGGCTGTTCGAGGAGCTGGTGCTCGAGCTGAAATCCCACGCTGCGGCCGAAGAGCAGGCCTTGTGGTCCACCGTGCTGCGCAATCCCGAAACTACCGAATTTGCCCGCCACGCGGTGGCCGAGCACAAGGATATCGACAAGATGCTCGATGACCTAACCGCGCGCGACATGGGCAGCAAGAAGTGGATGGAGCGCTTTGCTGCGCTCAAGCACGAATATCTGCACCATATTGCCGAGGAAGAGCAGGAGCAGTTCGTCGCCAGCGAGGCGATCCTGACCGACGCAGATCGCAAGTACATGCGCACCGTCTTCAATCGCCGTAAAAAGGCGGAGAAGGAAGCGGCCGAGCTGAAGCCCAAACTCAAGGTCGAGGACATCGCCTGACCAGCGCGGTCAAAGCCGGTGTGCCCGTTTCGGACGCACCGGCTGTGTATCGGTCTCAGGCCACCTTGGCGAACGGATCGGGCAGTTGTTCGATGACCTTGTCGAGCGTCATCGGGAAACTGCGCAGGCGCACCCCGCAGGCATTGTAGATCGCGTTGGCGATTGACCCCGCCGCGCCGCAAATGCCAAGCTCCCCCACACCCTTCGCCTGGAGCGGGCTTGCCGCAGCATCGCGTTCTTCCAGCAGGATCACCTCGATCGCGGGGACATCCGCATGTGCGGGCACGTGGTATTCGGCAAGGTCGTGATTGACCAGATGACCGTCGCGCAGATCGAAGGCCAGTTCCTCGGTCAGCGCACTGCCGATGCCCCACACCATTCCGCCCAGACATTGCGAGCGCGCGGTCTTGGCATTGAGCACCCGGCCAAAGCCGAACGCGCCGGTCATCCGCCGCACCCGCGTCTCACCGGTAAAGGCGTTGACCGCGACCTCGGCGAAGAACGCGCCATAGCTCGCCTGCGAATAGTCCTTGGCGGTCTTGCCTGGCTTGATCGAACCGGTTTCCGCGAAATCCTTGCCATCGAGCAAATCGGTCAGCGCGCGCGAGTCATCGCCTGCGCTCGCCACGCCATCCTTGATGTCGAGATCTTCGGCGTCGCAGCCCAGCGCCTTGGCGATCCGCTTGCGGATATCCTCGCACGCGCGCATCACGGCAGAACCGGTGGAGATCGCGCCGAAGCTGCCGCCTGATCCCGCGCCTGCAGGCAGGCTGGTGTCCCCCAGCATGACCTTCACCCGATCAATCGGTAGCCCAAGCATCTCGCCTGCGATCTGGCCAAGAATGGCGTAGGATCCGGTACCGATATCGGTCTGGTCGGTTTCCACCAAAGCGGTGCCATCTGCTTTCAGCGTCACGCGTGCCTCGGCATCGACGAGCATGTTGACGCGTGCAGCGCTGGCCATACCCATGCCGATCCACCATTCGCCTTCGCGCCGTTGGCAGGGCGTGGCGTAACGCTGATCCCAGCCGAACGCGGATGCGCCCTGATCGAGCGCCTCGGCCAGCATGCGCGAGGAATAGGGCGTGCCCTCGACCGGCACCTTGTCGGGCATGTTGCGCTTGCGCAGTTCGACAGGATCGATCCCGACCGCTTCGGCCAGTTCGTCCATCGCTGCCTCGAGCACCTGCATGCCCACGGCCTCGCCCGGCGCGCGGACCGAGCCCGCCGTCATCCGGCTGATCCGGGCTACCTTCACCTCGAGCAGGCGGTTTTCGCCGCTGTAGAGAAATTCGGTCGCCTGGGTGACCGGCTCGGCAAAATCCTCGTCGGGCAGGTTGGAGACCAGCGCCTCATGGCCAAGGCCGATCAGCTTGCCGGTGGCATCTGCTGCCAGACGCACGCGCTGCCTGGTTTCCGAACGCCGCATCACCGTCTGGAAGACATGCTGGCGGGTCATAACCACTCGAACGGGGCGTTGCAGTTCCTTGGCAGCGATCGCCGCTGCGACAGCCTCGTGCGTGATTCCCAGCTTCGATCCGAAACCGCCGCCGACATAAGGGGCGATGATCCGCACCTTTTTGGGCGACATCGACAGGCAATCGGCGATCTCTTTGACGTTGTACGACAGCATCTGATAGCTGCCGTGCAGCACCAGATGGTCGTCGTCCCATTGTGCGATGGTGGCATGCGGCTCCATCGCGGCGCTGGCGTGGCCGGGCGTGTCATATTCGACATCGACCGCAAAGGCGGCATCGCGCATCGCCTGATCGAGATCGCCACCCCTGACCGGCTCGCTGTTCGCGGGGTCTTCCACCTCCGCATCGGGGCTTTCGGGATCAAGGGCAATCGGCTCGTCGCTGATCGCATAATCGACCTTGAGCGCCAGCGCGGCATCGCGCGCCTGTTCGAAATTTTCCGCGACCACCAGCGCAATCGGCTGCGCGAAATATTCGACCGTATGCACGTCCTGCACCGGCGCTTCGCCTGCAGTGCCCTGAGTCGAGCGGCGGGTCATCGCTTCATCGGCCATCACCGCGAGCACGCCGGGCATATCGAGTACAGGCTGCTTGTGGATGGTCTCGACGGTCCCCTGCGCAATCGTCGAAAGCACCAGTACGCCTTCGGCGCAGTTGTCAAATTTCCACTCGGCCGAATAGGTCGCGCTTCCTCTGACCTTGAGCGGACCTTCGGGGCGATCAAGCGGCTTGCCAATCACGCCCTGGCGGGTGTGGTCGAGCAGGTTGCGAATGTCGGGGGTGTTGTACATGTCGGTCTTGAAAAGGCGCATCGGATCAGCCCCCTGTTGCTTCGTGAAGGGTTGCGGCAAGCGCGCGCGCGGCGAGGGGAATCTTGAAATCGTTTGCGCCAAAACCGCGCGCATCCTTCAGCAGGAGCCTGGCAGCCTCATCGAACAGTGCACGCGATGGGGTTTGCCCCACCAGCATCTGCTCGACCGCAGGATCGCGCCACGGGACCGTACCCAGGCTGCCGAAAGCGAGTGCGCAGTGTGCAATGCGGCCGTCTTCCATCGTCACATCGGCCGCGACCGATACCAGAGCAAAGGCGTAAGAGGCGCGGTCGCGCACCTTGCGATAAAGCTGCCCCCCGCCGGTGGGGGCGGGCAGGCGCACCGCGGTGATCAGTTCGCCGTGCTGGAGCACATTGTCGCGCGAGGGATCCTCGCCCGGCATGCGGTGGAAGTCCGCGATTGGGATTTCACGGGCGCCATCGGGGCCTTCGGTGAGCACAACCGCGTCCAGGGCCAGCATAGCAACGGCCATATCGCCGGGATAGGTGGCGATGCACACGTCGCTGGTGCCCAGCACCGCATGGATGCGGTTGAAGCCCTCGCGCGCGGCGCAGCCAGAGCCCGGCTCGCGCTTGTTGCACGCCTGACTGGTGTCGTAGAAATAGCCGCAGCGGGTGCGCTGGCACAGATTGCCGCCGGTGGTCGCGCGGTTGCGCAGCTGCGGGCTCGCGCCCGCAAGGATCGCCTTGGCAAGCAGCGGCCAATCCTTGCGGACCCGGCTGTCGGCGGCGCAATCTGCATTGGTAACAAGCGCGCCGATGCTGATGCCGTCGCCATCGCTGGAGATGGTATCCATTCCTGTGCGGCGGATCGAGACCAGCCGCTCGGGCGTCTGGATCTGCAGCTTCATCAGATCGATCAGGTTGGTGCCGCCCGCGATCGCAGTGGCGCCTTCGCCCAGCGCTTCGCGTGCCTCCTCGGGGCTGCCCGCATGGTCCAGCGTAAAGCTCCTCATGCTGCACCTGCCGGGGTCTTGGATTGATCGGCGATGACCTCTTCAAGCGCGGCGATGATGTTGGAATAGGCACCGCAGCGGCACAGATTGCCGCTCATGCGCTCGCGCAATTCTTCGCGGCTGATGTCCGGGACTGTGGCGACATCGTCGGTCACCGCGCTCGCCCAGCCATCGGCCAGTTCCTGCATCAGCGCCTTGGCGGAGCAGATCTGCCCGGGAGTACAATAGCCGCACTGAAACCCGTCATGCGTCACGAACGCCTTTTGCAGCGTGGAAAGCGCATCGGCGCTGCCGATCGACTCGATCGTCTCGATGGTGTCGCCTTCGTGGAGCTGTGCAAGCGAGAGGCAGGAATTGATCCGGCGCCCGTCGACGATCACCGTGCACGCGCCGCACTGGCCATGGTCGCAGCCCTTCTTTGTGCCGGTCAGGCCCAGGTCCTCGCGTAGCCAGTCGAGTAGGGTGCGGCGGGGATCACCCGGCAGCGGGTGGTCGGTGCCATTGACGCTGGCGGTCGACATAGGGGGGGCCATGTCCGTGATCGATCCTCATGTTGGGGCTGGTATCCTTGCTTTACCAACGCCCCCGGACAAGGTTCCCCCGATGCCGCAAAATCATCCCAAAACGTCTATCCGCCTGTTGTTTGCATCGCCTTGGCCAGCGGCACATGTGTCCACAGCCTGCGGACCTCCTCGTCATTTCCGGTCAGGTCGTAATGCAGCAGCGAGACGGGCAGGCGGCCCGTGTTCATCAGATAGTCGTGGAAGTCCTTGATCGAGAACTTCTCGCCCAGCTGGCGGCGGCGATCGACCAGCATCTTCTGCAGCTGTATCGAGCCGATGGTATAGGTCATGCCATAACCGGGAGGACGTCGGATATAGATGCCCGCATCGACCCGCGCGACGTTGTCGTCGAGATAGGGCGTCCATTCCTTCCAGAATTCCATCGCCTGGCCCACCGTCATCTCGTTGCGCTGCATCTTGACGTCGCCGATGGTGCGTGCGGCGCGGAACAGGCCGAAGATGTAGATCAGCTCGCGGGTGCGCGGGCGGTCATCGAACAGCCCCAGTTGCACCGCGCTTTCCTCGAGATAGAAGCCCCATCCTTCGGTGCGGCCACTGTCGTTGATGTGGCGGCGGATCGGGTGCGTGACGCGCCTGCCGGTCATGCCGTCGAAGCGGTGGCCGGGGAACGTCGCGTGCAGATGATCGGGTGAGACATCGCGAAACTGGACCTGCTCCCAGAACATCGGGCCGTTGGGGCGCACCACCCATGGGGCGTTGAAGCCGACCTCCTGATAGCTCGCCGGGATGTAATCGGGGATCGTGATGATTTCCTCATCCTTCAGCCATTTGCGGATCTTGGCGTCGGTGCCGGCAAGCTGTGCTTCATATTCTTCGGCAGACTTGGGCAGTTCGAGCTCGGGCAGGTTGCGGTTGCGGTGCCGTTCGGTCGCATAGTTCGCCCAGTGGCGCTCGAGCTCGCGTTCGGCCAGCGTGACGATCTCGTCCGAAGTGTAAGGCATCAGGCGGACGTGGTGCAGGAACCAGTCATAGGCGGGCTTGCCCACCCCGGCAGCGGTGGTCATCCCTGGACGCGAGGTCACCAGCCAGTCGCGGAACCCCGCGATCGCAGCCTGCGCGGCGTCGATATCGGGGAGCAGATCGGGCTGCTGCGTTGCCGCGCGCGCGCGCAGATCTGCAAACCAGCCCATAAGCCCAGCGGGCTCGACCGAACGATAGGGCATGCCATGACCCACGCCATCGCCATTGGACAGGCTGTGGATGGCAAGGTCTGCATAGTCCGCCGCGACCGAATCCAGGTTGATCCGTGCCTGCGCGAGATAGGCGGGGATGCTCTTCAGCCGCGCCTGGAACGGCGGGCGCGCCGTGGTATCAAGCGGCAGATCGACATAGGCCAGCCGCTGCAGATCGTCGATGTACATCCCCGGATCGCGCGCCCAGGGCTTGGTGATGTTGAGCGTGAAATCCTGCAAATCCATCTGCGCGCGCACCGCAAGATAATCGACCTGCTGGTGGCGGTCCCACTTTGCGACCGCAAAATCGGGCAGCCTGGCCTGGAAGCTTGCCAGCTCCGAGCGGCGCCTGGCGACCGTGGCCGGGCTGTAATCGACAATGCCATCGACTGCCTTGGGCGTCTTCCAGCTGTTGAACTGATCGAACAGAGTCACGAAGGCATCATAGCCGGCCGCACCCTGGGGCGGACCGGCGGGCGGGGCGATGGCAGGCGTGGCGGCGGAAGCGGCGATGGAAGCGGCGGCTTGGGGGGCGCCGGAGGCGTCTGCGGCCCGGGCGATGCCGGGCTGGGCGGCGAGCAGGACCGCAATCGTTGCGAGGGATGCCATACGCATAATGCTCTTCTCCTTGACGATATGCGGCAGCCCTGCTTTCGACCGCCTGCGACTCATTCACACATCTGAATTTGAAACAAAAAAAGCATGATTTTGAGTATACTGTTCCTCGACGGGCGCCGGGTCAAGAGTGCAGTCGTCCGGTTTGCCAGCCGCGCTGGCCTCTTTTGTCTCGCAGTCGCTTAAGACGGTCAAGTGCCAGCCTGCACGGTGCCAGTATGGGTCGCGAACTCCGAAAAACTCATGATAACCAATGATATAGATTGACCTCCGAGCTGATTGACCGGCTCGTGCGTGCTCGGAGCGCAAGGGTTGGAGAGGGCAGGTGTGACGTTTTCGATTATTTTTTGAGACATATGATTGACGGCGCCCGGACAATATGCTCAAAATCACGCAACTGTTCACGGGAATGATCGGCAATCAATGTCGGCTACCCGACCTTCGCAGGTGGGCGTTAATTTCAGGGAGTGACAAAGATGGTTATGAGGCGGGTTGGAATGCAGCGTGCAGCGTTGAAGTGCGGATCTGCGCTTCTTCTTTCGATGGTTGTGACCGGAACTGCGTTCGCGCAGGACCAGGCAGATGACGAAGCCGGTGGCTCGATCGTGGTGACAGGCTCGCGTATCCCGCGTCCCGATGTCGAATCGAACAGCCCGGTGAACGTCATCGGCGAAGAGGAAATCAAGCTCTCCGTCACGGTTGAAACCGAGCAGCTGCTCAACGCCCTGCCACAGGCGGTCGCCGGTGCGGGTGCGCAGTCCAACTCGGGCAACCTGTCAGCCACGGTCAACCTTCGCGGTCTGGGCGCCGTGCGCACGCTGGTGCTGCAGAACGGCCGCCGCGTCGTCGGCGCCTCGCAGGACGGCGTGGTCGACCTCAACATGATCCCGCCGTCGCTGGTGTCGCGGATCGAAGTCGTGACCGGCGGCGCATCTGCGGTGTACGGTTCGGACGCCATGGCCGGTGTCGTCAACTTCGTGATGAAGGACGATTTCGAAGGCTTTGAAGTCGGCGGCTTCTACGGCATTTCCGATGAAGGCGATGCGGCGCGCTACAACCTCGAGTTCACCGCCGGCGGAAACTTCGCGGACGGTCGCGGCAACATCGTTTTTCATGGCAGCTATTTCGATCGCGCTCAGGTCACTGGCGCCAAGCGCGACCATGCCACTGTGTTTCTTGCCGACGCCATCGTCAACGGTCAGCCCACGCTGGTTCCGGCCGGCAACGGCGTGACCCCGCAGGGCACGATCTTCTCGCCGCAGCTCGTCGGGCTGCGCGACCGCGCCGGTACCGCGATCGGTACTGCAGGCATCTTCTTCGCGCCTGAGGGCTGGCGCGCCTATCGCGGGTCGGACGGTTTCAACGATCGCCCGTTCACCAACCTGCAGATGCCGATGCAGCGCTGGCAGGCGTCGGTGCTTGGCCATTACGATGTGACCGACGCGGTCACCGCGTTCTGGGAAGGCTCCTACGTCCAGAGCAAGATCAACTCGACTCTGGGCGCGGTGCCGATGAGCAGCTCGGGCTTCATCCCCGGCTTCCAGCTCGATCTGCGCAATCCCTATCTCGATCCCTCGCTGCGTGAATTCCTGCGGGTTAACCTCGATGGCGACGGCAACAATCTGGTGCCGGTCAACATCAACCGTCGTCTGCTCGATGCCGGCAACCGCACCAGCGACCAGACACGCGATTTCTATCGCTTCGTGCTGGGTCTCAAGGGCAACCTCACCGATCAGCTGAAGTGGGAAGTGTTCTACAACCAGGGTGAGAACAAGATCACCGACGTCCAGGGTGGCGGCGTGCTGATCGACAACTTCGCCAACTCCTTCCTCACCAACCCCGCCAATCCGTTCGATTGCGCGGTGGCCGATCCGCGCTGCGTTACCATCAATCCGTTCGGCTTCGGGTCGCTGACTCAGCAGATGATCGACTACATCTCGACCGACCTCACCAACATCACCACGGTCAAGCAGAAGCAGATCGGCGGCAGCATCACCGGCAGCCTGTTCTCGCTGCCCGCAGGGGATGTCGGCATCTCGGTCGGCGCCGAGTATCGCAAGGAAAGCTCGCAGTTCGATCCCGATCAGCTGTACGTGCAGGGCAAGGCGCTGTCGCGCTCGGCCGGCCTCAGCCCGACCGGTGGTTCGTTCGATGTCGCCGAGGTCTACGGCGAAATCTACGTGCCGATCCTCGCAGACACTCCGGGCTTTGAGCTGCTCGCCTTCGAAGGCGGCGCGCGCTACTCGGATTACTCGACCGCAGGCAAGGTCTATTCCTACAAGATCGGCGGTGAATACTCGCCGTTCGAGGGGCTGAAGTTCCGCGGCCTGTACCAGCGTGCTGTGCGTGCGCCGAACGTGGTCGAGCTGTTCTCGGGTGCCACCAACACCGCGCCGCAGGCTCTCGACTTCTGCAACGCCGATGCGGGCCGTACCACGGCAGAGCGCGACTTCTGCGTCAGCGCTCTGGGTGTCCCGGCAAGCGTGATCAACGTGTTCCAGCAGGAAAACCAGCAGATCCGTGCTGTCACCGGCGGCAATCCCAATCTGCAGGAAGAAACGTCGGACACCTGGTCGGTCGGTGCTGTCATCCGCCCCTCGTTCATCCCCAACCTTCAGCTGACGATCGACTATTACAACATCAAGATCGATCAGGCGATCGGCTCGTTCGGCGGCGGCCTGCAGGCGGTGATCACCGCGTGCAACGCCAACCTGTCGCTGACCAACATCTTCTGCCAGCCGCTGCGCAACCGCACGCCCGACGGCCAGCTGATTGATGTGCCGCTGCTTAATGCCAACATCGCCAAGCTGGAAACCTCGGGTGTCGATTTCCGTCTCGACTACCGCTACAATCTCACCGAGAACAGCAGCCTGAACTATTTCCTCGCAGGCAGCTATCTCATCGATGCGATCACCCAGGGCAGCCCGGCGGTTAACCCCGTCAACTGCGCTGGCTATATCGGCGGCGGCAACTGCACCACCGCCAACCCGACCTGGCGCTTCACCCAGCGTCTGACCTGGGCGCTGGACAATCTGCAGATCTCGCTGCGGCATCGCTTCCTGCAGTCGACCACCGATGGCCGCATTGCAGGTGCCATCGCCTCGGGCGTGGCTCTGCCGCGGCTGGCGCGTCCGGAAACCGGCGACGTGCATTATGTCGATCTCAGCTTCAATCTCGACGTGACTGAAGGCTTCAGCTTCTTCGGGGCTGTCGACAATCTGCTGGATCGCGATCCCCCGTTCTATCTGTTCGAGCGGGAAACCTTCGATGCGATCGGACGCCGCTTCACGATGGGCTTCAGGGCCAACTTTTAAGTGGTAACGCGCTGGTCGCGGCGGCATCGTGCTGCCGCGGCCAGCGGGTCGCAGAGAATGACAAGCCAGGCTGGGGTTGGTTTCATGACAGGATCAGGTGTGTTTCGGTTGGCCACTGCCGTGGCCGCACTGTGCGTGTCGTCGCTGGTGATGGCACAGGACCGGCCCTGGCCGCACGCTCCGATCCATGGCGGCGCGGATGTCGCCGGAACATCGCTCTCGATCGACGAGCTCTACCAGCCCAAGAGCCTGATCGGCACCTCGCCCGAAGGCTATAGCTGGTCGCGCGACGGCAGCACTGTGCTGTTTCTGTGGAACGACGAAGGTGCGAGCTTCCGCGATGTCTGGTCCTATTCGCCCAGGACCGGAAAGAAGGTCCGGCTGACGTTTCTGGGCCGTGACAGCAAGCCCGAGGCCGAACAGAAGGGCATCGCGCAGGCGGTTGCGCTGGGCAATGGCCGCGTTGCTTTCACCATGGGTGGGGCGCTGCATATCGTTTCCGCCGATGGCGCGATCACCAAGGTTGAAACCGACAAGCAGGCGATCCGCAAGCTGATCGTCTCTCCCGATGGCCGCCGCCTGGCGTTCATCGCGGGCAACACCGCCGACAGCCGCAACCGCGTGACGCTGGGCGGCGTGCTGTGGGTGCGTGATGTCGCGGCCACCGCCGACAAGGCTGCAACGCGCGTCGCCGGCAACGACGATCCCAAGATCTATATCGACGACTATCACTGGTCGGCGGACGGCAAGGCGATCGCCTTTCAGCAGTCCGACGACAGCGCGATGCCCGAGCGCGATATCTATTATTACGCCAAGGGCGGGTTGCAGAACAACCGCGTGATCCGCGCCTTTCCGGGCGAGGAAACCAGCAAGGCCAGCGTCGGCCTCGTCGACCTGGCATCGGGCAAGACGCAGATGTTCGAGCGGCCCGACCCCAAGCACCATATCTGGGGCTTCGGCCTGTCCAGCGACGGCAAGCGGATGTTCGTCAGCGGATCGGACATGCAGGCCAAGGAGCACACGATCTACGTCTATGACGTCGCCTCGGGTGCGCGCGAGACGTTCTACCAGCTGCGCGAGCCCAAGCATCTGCGCCCCGACTGGCAGGTGGCGTGGGCGCCGGGCGATGACGGCCTGATCATCCTCACCGATCGGGATGGCTGGCTGCACCTCTATCACCAGCGCGCAGCGGGCGAGAAGCCCCGCCAGATCACAAGCGGCGAATGGGAAATCGCCGAGTTCGACGTCGATCAGGCGCGCGGCCAGATCTATTTCATCGCCAACAAATCCTATCTCTCAGACCGCCAGATCTATCGCGTGCCAGTGGCAGGCGGCGCGGTGCAGCAGGTCAGCGGACAGGCGGCGGGAACGCACGAGCCGGTCTATTCGCCCGATTTCCGCCATATCGCCGACTGGTACAGCAACGACGCGACACCGGCCGAGCTGTATCTGATCGACACGGCAAAGCCCGCCAAGGTGGCGCAGGTCACCAAGTCGCCGCAGCCGGGCTTCTACAAGCAGACATGGGCCAATATCGGCTATGTCGAGTTCCCCAGCCATGTCGATGGAATGAACCTCGTCGCGCGGCTGAGCCTTCCGGCCAATTACGACCCGGCCAGGAAATATCCGGTGATTGTCGGCTCGGTCTATTCTGATGCGGTGCGCAACCAGTGGGGCGGCAGGCGTGCGCATCCGACGTGGGGGCTGGACCAGTATTTCGTCGCGCAGGGCTATATCGTCCTCAACGTCAACGTGCGCGGGTCCTGGGGGCAGGGCCGCGATCACAACCAGACCCAGCTTCACAGCTATGGTGAGACCGACATCAACGATCTGGAGAGCGGCGTGCGCTTTCTGGTCGAGAAGGGCTATGCCGATCCCAGGCGCGTCGGGCTGTGGGGTTCGAGCTATGGCGGGCTGATGACGATCATGTCGCTGTCCAAGAAGCCCGGCGTCTATGCCGCGGGCATCGCTGGTGCGCCTGCGACCAATGTGTGGCATGCTTACCCTGCGCAGATGTGGATCATGGGCCCGCACGAAGGCCCCGACATGCCCGCGCGGTACGAGGCGCAGTCCGCCTTGTACCAGGCCAAGGGAATCGAGGATCCGCTGATGATCATCCATGGCACGCGCGATCCGGTGGTGCTCTATTCGGACACGATTGCGCTTGCCGAAGGCATGATCGACCGCGAGCAGATGTTCGAACTGGTGACCCTTCCGGGCGGCAACCATGCCTGGGCCAGCGACAATCTGCGCCAGGCGCGCTTTGCCTTCAAGAAGATGGCCGAGTTCTTTGACCGCAACGTCAAGAACAGGAAATAGGATGTTGAGGAGGGCCATTCTCGCGATGGTGGGCGCAGCAACGCTGGCAGCGGCGCCGTGTGCCCATGCCCAGGCCGAGGTGCAGCAGTTGGGGGCCGATTTCTGGACCTGGCGCGCGGCAACCCAGCCTGCGACCAGCGACGACATCCCGCGCATCGTTCGGCCCGCCAAATGGACACCCGACTGGTCGGCTGCTGCGGTGGCCGAACAGCGCAAGACGCTCGCCGCGTTCGAGGCGAGGTGGAAGAGCCTGGCCGGCACGCCGCAGACGGTCAGCGAAAAGGTCGATTATCGCCTGATGGGCTCGGCGCTTGCCCGGGTGAACTGGGAGCTCGATCACGTCGCGGCATGGCGTCGCCAGCCGCATTTCTATGTCGCACAGGCGTTGACCCCGGTGTTCGAGGTGCTGCTGCCGCCACCGCCAGTCGAGAGCGCGCGGGTCGAGCAGGTCATCCGTCTGTTGGAAAATACTCCGGCCGTGCTCGCGGCAGGCCAGGCCAATCTCGACGACATGCGCGGACCCTTTGTCGATGCCGCGCTCGGCCAGATCGCCATCGTGCCCGACAGCCTGCGCCAGATGGCGCGCGGGCTCGAACCGCATGCCGATGCAGCGCAGCGCAAGCGGATGAACGCTGCAGTCGAACGGTCGGTCAAAGCGTTTGCCGTGTTCGGCCGCTATCTCGAAGGCCGCCGCGGCGCGTTGCCGGCTGAGACCGCGGTCGGCGCCGAGAGCTATCAGTATTTCCTCAGCCAGGTTGCGCTCTACCCGTACACCGCCGATCAGCTTGCGCTGATGGGGCGGCAGGAATGGACGCGCTCGGTGCTGTTCGAAGAGCTCGAGCGCAACCGCAATACGGGCGTTGCCGATCTGCCGATCGGGGCTTCGATCGATGCCGTGACATCGCGGCTGGCATCGGACGAGCGCGATGTGCGCACGTTCCTGCGCGACAAGAATTTGCTGACGGTGCCGGAGTGGGCGGGGCATTACAACGCCCTGCCGTTCCCCGCCTATCTCGCGCCGATCGGCTGGCTGGGCCGCACCTTCGATCTCACCGACCGGACCCGCGTCGGACAGAACGCCACCGTGTACCTGCCCGAGCCTTCGCCGAACCTAGGCTATTTCAACCTTTCGATCACGCGCGATCCGCGGCCGATCATCGTGCATGAAGGCGTTCCGGGGCACTTCTTCCAGCTGACTTTGAGCTGGAAGCACCCCAATCCGCTGCGCCGCCATTATTACGACAGCGGCGCCAATGAAGGCACGGGCTTCTATGCCGAAGAGATGATGCTGCAAGCCGGGCTGTGGGCCGATGCGCCAAAGTCGCGCGAGGTGATCTACAATTTCGCCCGGCTGCGCGCGCTGCGCGTCGAGGTTGACGTCAAGCTTGCGACGGGCGCCTTCACCATCGATCAGGCGGCCGACTATCTTCAGGCGATGGTGCCGATGGACCGCGAGACCGCGCACGAAGAGGCGGTGTTCTTCGCCGCCTCGCCGGGACAGGCGATCAGCTATCAGATCGGCAAGATCCAGACCGCGGAGTTTCTTGCCGAAGCGCGCGTGCGCGAAGGCAAGGCTTTCGATCTGCGCCGCTTCCACGACTATCTCTGGCTCAATGGCAACGTTCCCATCGCGCTCCAGAAGGAAGAATATCTGGCAACGGTGGCAGGACAATAGGGGACGAAATGCGCATCATCAAACTGGTCGAGCCGCAATCCGGGCTCTCCGCACGCTGTCGTCTGCTCGACGATGCTGCGCCCGTCTCCGCAGCATTTCTGTGGGACCTTGCCGAACGCAAGGCAGGTTTCGACGCGATCCACGCGATATGGACGGGGCCCGAGATTTCGGTACCGATGCCTGCCAGCACGCTGCCTGAAGGCATGGCTCAGCCGGCGATCCCTGCCGAGAATGCGACATCCTATCCGGACAGCGGCGACATCGTGCTCGCCTATCTGGCAGCGGGCAGCACCAAGGGGCTGCCGCCCGGTGACTTCTACGACATCGGCCTGTTCTATGGCAGCGGAGGGCGCCTGCTGATGCCGTTCGGCTGGATCCAGGCCAATGTCTGCGCGCGCATTCTGGATGAAGATCTGGCCAAGGCGCAGGCCGATTGCCGCACCATCCGGCGCAACGGCGCCTGCACGCTGTCGCTCGAAACCGCCTGAGGACCTGACCGCATGACCTATGCTGATCTGATGGGGTTGCTGGGCAACTGGCTGCTGCCGGGATCGCTGATCGCGATCATGGCCTCTATGGGGCTGTCGCTGACCGCGGAAGATTTCCGCCAGGTGTTCCGCAACCGGCGCGCGCTGATTTTCGGGGTGTGCTCGATGCTGATCGTGCCGCCCGCGATCGGCATCACGCTGGCGCTGACCGTAGCGCCTACCGCAGCGCTGGCGGTGGGCTTTGTGCTGCTGGCGACCACGCCGGGCGGCATGCTCTCCAACCTGTTCACCGACATGGCCAAGGGTGACCTTGCACTGTCGATGTCGATGACGCTGATCCTCAGCATGATCTACATCTTCGTCGTGCCGTTCTACGCGCACTTCGCGCTGCTGCACTTCATGGGGCTTGAGGCGGACGTCAACGTGCCGCTGGCCTCGTTCTTCTGGGACATCTTCTCGATCACCGTGCTGCCGGCAGCCATCGGCTTTGCGGTGCGCGCGTGGAAGCCCGACTTCGCGATCTGGTTCAAACGCTATCTCAAGAACATCGCCACCATCGTGCTGTTCAGTTCGTTCGGCGTGATCCTGTACGATCAAGTGCCGGTGCTGCGGCAGAATCTGGGCGCGCTGTTCTGGATTACCGTCGCGCTCAACGTGGTGATGGTGGCGGTGGTAATGACCATCGTGCGCTTCGCGGGCTTCACTCGTCGCGAGAATGTGGCGATCGGCATCGAACATCTGATGCGGCAGGAGGGGACAGCGATCTTCATCGCCGTCTCGATTGTCGGCAACAACGAGATGTCGCTGCCGATGATCATGAACACACCTGTCGCCTTGTGCGTCGTCATGCTTTTCGTCGCGGTTGCGCGGCGGACGGGACGACAAGCGCAGGGCGAGCCTGCCACCATCTGATCCCATCAAGTTTTCACCGCCCGCGTTCGGGCGAACAGGATAGTCGCCAACATGACCTTGTCTTCTTCGGTGGATATTGCGGGAGGATTCCCTCTCCTCCGCGCGTCCACCGCCACCCCTGCCGAATTGCTGGCGCACCGGTAATGCAGCACCAAGCGATATCGCGCCGCGATCGTCAGCCCGGCCTGACCAGTCCTGTGTGGGCGGTCAATGCAGGGCCGGCACCCAAGGTCGAGAGCCTTTCGGGCGCGCATGAAGTCGACGTGCTGGTGATCGGCGGCGGCATTGCCGGTGTCACCACCGCGCTGCACCTTGCGGAAAAGCGCGTCGATGTCGCGCTGGTCGAGGCCGGACAGTTCGGCGATGGCGCAACCGGGCAGAGCGGCGGCATCGTTGCGCCCGATTACATCCGCCATACCCCCGACAGCATCCAGGCGGTGCTGGGGGAAGCGGCAGGCGAGCGGCTGACGCGGATGATCGGCGGATCGGGCCAGCACGTGTTCGACCTCATCCGCCGCCACGAAATAGAGTGCGATGCGCGGCAGGATGGCTTTTACACGCCCTCGCACACCGATGCGCTGGCCGCTCAGCAGCGCGACTACGCGCGGCAGTGGCAGACGCGCGGACACAAGGTCAGCTTTGTCGAGGGCGTGCAGGCGCGTGCCCTCTTCGGCGCCGATCGTTATTGTGGAGCGCTGCGCTTCGAAGAGGGCGGCGGGCTCAACCCGCTGGCGTTCGTGCGCGGCCTTGCGCGGGCGGCTCAGCGCAGCGGTGCGCGGCTGTTCGGCAACAGCCCGGTCACGCGGCTCGAACGCAAGGACGGCTACTGGCTGTGCCGCACCCCGATCGGGACCGTGCGGGCGCAGCGGCTGGTGCTCGCTGCCAATGGCGGCAACGCTGCGCTTCATCCGGCTATGCAGCGCACCTCGCTGCCGCTGAACGTCTTCCAGTTCGCGTCGATGCCGCTCGATCCCGCCCAGCGTCAGGCGATCCTGCCCCGGGGCGGGGCGTTCACCGACAAGTTGCCCTATCTGTTCACCGCGCGGCTTGATGGCCTGGGCCATCTGATCTCGGCTTTTCCGATGTCGTTCATGGTCAATGGCGATCGGGCCTGTTACCGCGAGGCGCGGCGGCGGCTGAAGCAGCATTTCAAAGTGATGCCCGAGCCGCAGATCGATTTCCTGTGGCATGGCCTTGCCTGGGTGAACACCTCGTTCCTGCCCGAGATCTACGATCTGGGTGACAACGCCATCGCCATCCAGGCCTGCAACGGACGCGGGATTGCGACCAACACCGTGATCGGGTCGGAAGTGGCGACGATGCTGGCGACGGGGGACCGCGACGCGCTGTCGGTGCAGCCACGCGCGCCCGTGCCCGTGCGGTTCCACGCCGGAGCCTCGCTGCTGCCGCGGTTCCTGATGTCGCTGGCGTATCTGACCAATTGAGCGGTGCGGTCCTACCCGGCCTTGGGCGCAAGCGGTTCGAGGTTGTCGTGAAGACTGTCCAGCAGCACGATCAGCTTTTCGAAGTCCTGCGGGTCGAGCCCTTCGATCAGATGGGCATAGACCGGCGCGGTCGCCTGGCGCGCCTGAGCGAGCTGGCTTTCGCCCAATGGCGCCAGCGCCACCAGCGTGACGCGGGCATCGTCCTGGCTGGCCGCGGTTGTCACAAGCCCGGCGGCGGACATGCGCTGGATGATGCGGGTCATCGTCGAGAGGTTGATCACTGCAGCTTCGGCAATCTCGCGCGCGCCGCGCGGCGAGCGCTCGCCCAAGATCATCAGCACGCGCCAGCTCGGGATATCGAGGCCGATCGCGCGCAGCCGCTGGTCGATGATGCTGTTGTACCGGCTCACCAGCCGGTTGAGCAGATAGAACGGGTATCTTTTCACCCGGAATGCGGAATCGCCGGGGTTTCCCGACATGAAGGCGTCCATCAGCGCGGTTTAGCCGAAAATCGCGGCAGTTCAATCCGCCAGCGGGTGAGCATCGCCCCGGCCGTATCTTCAACGAAAGGCGTCGCGTGATGACAGGACAATTTGCAGGCTATCTCGGCCGCCCGGTGCGATCGCTGGCACTGGCCGGCGCAGCATTGCTGCTCGCAGCCGCCACGCCGCCGACCTTTCTCGATCTCGTCGCCGACTATGAGCGTTTCTCGGCCGAGTATCCGATGGAGGCGGGCCGGTCCGATCCGTCGCGCTCGCGCACCGGCTGGCCCGATGAGACCCCGGCCGCGATGGCATCGCGCCGCGCAGGACTTGTGCAGATCGCCGCAGCGCTTGATGCGCTCGATCGCACGGCACTGACCGGCGAAGACCGGCTCAACCGCGATTATCTGCGCGAGCTGATCGGCTGGCGGATCGAGGGTATCGATTTCGATGAGCCGCGCTTTGCCTTTGTCGCGCACGAGGGCTTCTACAACACGCCCTATTCGCTGGCGCGTTCGCTCGATCTGCGCACCGAGGCCGAGGCGGTGGCCTGGGTGGAGCGGATGCGCGGAATTTCCGGCTATTTCGACCAGCAGCGCGCCAATCTCGAGCGCGGCGTCGCGACCGGCTGGACGCATCCTGCGGTGGTGGTCGACGTCGCGGCAGCGGTGCTGCGCAACCAGATTGCGGTGCCGGTGGCCGAAGACCCGATGCTCGTGCCGCTCAAGGCGTACCCCGATGCGATGGCACAGGCACACAGTGTGATCGAGCGCGAGATCCGCCCCGCCCAGCGCGCGATGCTCGATTATATCGACCGCACCTATCGCTCGAAGGCGCGCGCCGATCTGGGCGTTGCTGCGGTGCCCGGGGGCAGGGCCTATTACGACTTTCTTCTGCGCTATTACACCACCACCGATCTTTCCGCCGAGCAGATCCACGCGCTTGGCCTGTCTGAAGTGCAGCGCATTCGCGGCGAGATGGACACGGTGATCGCATCGACCGGCTTTGCGGGCAGCTTTGCCGAGTGGCTGCACTTCCTGCGCACCGATCCGCAATTCTATGCCACCAGCCGCGAGGGGCTGATCGAGAAATACGCTGCGGCCTCCAAGCGGATCGACGGCGTGCTGCCGCGCTATTTCTCGGTGCTGCCGCGCCAGCCCTTCACCATCGTCCCGGTCCCGCGCGATCTGGAAGAGGGTTATACCACCGCGCGCGGCGGCGGGGGCGGGGACTTCGCCAAGGGCTTTGCCGGGACCTTCGTCGTCAACACCTCGCATCTCGACCAGCGCCCGCTTTACGAAGTGCCCGCGCTCAGCCTGCACGAAGCCGCGCCGGGGCATCATACGCACGGTGCGCTCAACAGCGAGAATCCGGACCTTCCTTCGTTCCGCCGAGCGCGCGACCTCCTGGCCTTTCGCGAGGGCTGGGCGCTGTATGCCGAGCGGATGGGGCACGAAATGGGGGTGTATCGCGATGCGTACGAGAGCTTCGGGAGCCTCTCGACCGAGATGTGGCGCGCATGCCGGATGGTGGTGGATACCGGCATCCATGTGATGGGCTGGGACTACGCCCGCGCGCGCAAGTGCTTCGAGGAAAACACCGCGCTTGCCGACATCAACATCGACACCGAACTTGCGCGCTATATCGGCGCGCCAGCAGGGGCAGTGGCGTACAAGGTGGGTGAACTCAAGATCGTCGAACTGCGCCGCCGCGCCGAGCAGGCGCTGGGCGATCGGTTCGATATCCGCGCCTTTCACGATCTGATCCTGGCGCAGGGGCAGCTGCCGATGACTTTGCTCGAGCAGAAGGTCGACGGCTGGATTGCGCAGCAGCAATCGCCGCACTGATCGTCAGCCGGCGAGCGCGGCCTGCAGCGCATCGCCCTTTTCATCGGCCAGTGCCGCCTCGCGCAGCCGGGCGATCCCGGACGCGGTGAGGCGGCCTGCGCGATGGCGTTCGACGATCTGGGTGAAATTGTGCAGCCCGCGCTCGAAGGTGTCGCCATAGCCCTTGATCAGCCGCTGGCATTTGACCAGCTCGAGCGCGGCATCGGGTTCGGCGCTCCGGACGAGGTCGAGCCACGCGTCGATACGCGCCTGTTCGGTCTGGTAGCGCAGCGTGCTGCGCCGCCAGCGCCGTCCGGAAGCAAGGATGGACAAAGTCAGGAACCAGCGCAGGCTGGTCGTCTCGACATGCCGCCCCTTGGTGAAGAACCGCCCGAGCAGCGCTGACAGCCTGGGGCGCGCCAGGATGCCGCGGCCCAGCCCGGCGGGCAGCGTCTCGCAGACCTCTTCGAGGCGCGGGTGCATGTATTCGGTCAGCTGGACGATCTGATCGTCCGCAGCCTTCACGTCCGCGCGCACCCGCTCGAAACGGGTGTCGCGGATCTTGAGGTCGGCAACGCGGATCGTATCCTCGTACGACATCCACAGGGCAAGATGGCGGGCTGCCTCCGCGATCAGATCCGCGTTGCCGGCCAGGCTTTCCAGCCTGGTGAGATAGAGGTCCGCATACGCCGTATCCTGATAGTCCATCAGACGGCGAACACCCTCAATTGCGAAATAATGCGCTTCATGCGGCAGCCGGGAATGGATGCGGGACTGCAGTTCGCGGCCCGCATCGCTCGACGCAGCGGGGATATGCTGCGCCTCGATCTCGGCTTCTGGGTTGCACAATGCTGAAGCAAAGCCTGCAGCAAAACCGCGCAGATTGGCATCCACCGCCTTGCCGCCCGAGACGATCGCGGCTTCGAACGCGTCGCGAGCAAAGGGCAGGGCGCTGCTGGCGCACAAGGCGCCGAACATCACCGAACTGATCACGCTGCCCGCGCGCTCGGCAGCGTCGTCCATGTTGAATCCAATATAGCGCCCCGCGCGTGTTTGCGCCGCCTGGATGATCTTCTCGCCACTTGCCCGGCCATCGCCCATCGCGGACTTCTCGTCGATCGCGTAGACGCGGTGGGTCGATCCGATCAGCACCGTGGAATCGGTGACGAACCCGCGCAGGATCGCGCGCCCGGCCTCCATCAGCTCGGACGCGACCACGATGTCGACATCGCCCGGCACCGGCATCAGCGCCAGCAGCGGTGTTGCCGGGCCGCCTCTGGGGATCATCTCGACATAATAGACCGTGGCACCCGTGCGCTGCGCGACGCCGGGGACCGAGGTGCCCTGCGTCACATATCCGTTGTTGGCGCCGAGCTGGACGATCCAGTCGGCGAGCACGCCGCCGCCCTGGCCGCCAAGGCCGAGAATGGCGATCGAGATGCGTCCGGAGGTGCTCATCAAAAGGCCCTTGCAGCGATCTGGCGCGCCGAGCGGCGCTGCAGCGCACCTATCACCCAGCCACGCAGGCGCTGGCGGATCCGATCGGCACGGTTGGGGTTGGAGATCACCTCGGCCTTGTAGAAGGACGGGCAGAGCACCGCGGCATGGCTGACCTCACCGCACACCCCGCAGCCGACGCAACTGTTCTCGACATGCGCGACCGGGTCCTGGCGCAGCGGATCGGGGTTGGCGCGGATGGTGAGCGAGGGGCAGCCCGACAGGCGGATGCAGCTATGATCGCCGGTGCAGGTGTCGGGATCGACGCCGAAGCGTTCGCGCACCACGCGCTGGCCCGACTTGATCGCCTTGGCGATCTGCGGCTTGATCCGGCGCTGGCGGTTGAGCTGGCATTCGGACTGCGCGACCAGCACCTTGGGGCCTTTTTCGGGGGACGTCAGCGCATCGCGGATCGCATCGCGCATGCCGGCGACGTCATAGGTCCGCGTCCGGGTCTTCGCCCAGGTGATGCCGACGCCCCGCACCGCCTTCTCGATCGGGTTGTTGGTGCTGCGCTGCGGGGTCTTGGCCTTGGACGAGAGGATGTCCTGCCCGCCGGTCGCAGCGGAGTAACCGTTGTCGACGATGATCGTCAGGTTGTCGTCCTGGTTGAACACCGCATTGCCGATGCCCGATGTCAGGCCATTGTGCCAGAATCCGCCATCGCCCATGATCGCTACCGCGCGCTTGCCCTCGGGCTTGAACGCCGAAGCGCCTGCGGTGCCAAGGCCATAGCCCATCGTCGTGTTGCCGATGTGGAACGGCGGAAGGATCGAGAACAGGTGGCAGCCGATATCGGCCGAGACGTGCAGTTCGCCGATATCCTTCTGCACCAGCTTCATCGCGGAGAAGATCGGGCGTTCGGGACAGCCGGTGCAAAAGCCTGCGGGGCGTTGCGGAACCGCGGTCGGGGGCAGGGCGGGGGCCTCGGCGGCAACCTCCACCGGGGCCCGCTCCGGCGCATGCGCGCGCAGGAACTTCGCGACGCCCTGTCTGATCACATCGGCGGTGTACTCGCCCGAGCGCGGCAGCATGTCTTTGCCCGCGATCCGCGTGTCGAGGTTCGCGCGGCGGACCAGCGTGTTGAGCTCATGCTCGATGAATTCGGGCTGGCCTTCCTCGACGATCAGCACCGCGCGCTTGCCGGCGCAAAATGCCTGCACCTCGTCGGGGATCAGCGGATAGGTGACGTTGAGCACGTAAACCGGCAGCTTGGCGTTGCCATAGGCGTCAGACAGCCCGATCAGCTCTAGCGCGCGGTTGAGCGAGTTGAACAGCCCGCCCTGCACGATGATGCCGATATCGTCCTGCTCGGTCCCGAAATGCTCGTTGAGCCGGTGGTCCTGGACATACTTTATCCCTGCCGGCCAACGCTTTTCGATCTTCTCGACCTCGTGCAGGAAATTGGCGGGGGGCAGCACGATCCGGCTGGTGTCGCGGTTGGGCGACTGCGCTGCTTGCGCCACCGTAAGCGGCGGACGCCGGTTGTCGCGCGCGACAAAGCTGCCGGTCATGTGGCACGCGCGCACCCTCAGCTCGAGCATGACGGGCGTGTTCGAGGCTTCGGACAACGCAAATCCCTGTTCGACCATGTCGACCAGCACCGGCAGGCTGGGTCGCGGATCGATCAGCCACATTTGCGACTTCATCGCGAAGGCATGCGTTCGCTCCTGCATGATCGAGGAGCCCTCGCCATAATCCTCGCCCACGATGATCAGCGCGCCGCCGGTGACCCCGCCCGAGGCGACGTTGGAGAGGGCATCGGAGGCGACATTGGTGCCCACAACCGATTTCCATGCGACCGCGCCGCGCAACGGATAGTTGACCGAAGCCGCCAGCATCGCGGCCGCTGTCGCCTCGCTTGCCGAGCTTTCGAAATGCACGCCGAGCCCCGCCATCAGCTCGCTCGCATCGGCGAACACATCCATCAGATGGCTGATCGGCGAGCCCTGATAGCCGCCGACATAGGCGACGCCCGATTGCAGCAACGCCTTGGTAACCGCCAGGATGCCTTCGCCCTCGAAGACTTCGCCATCGCCGATCTTGAGTCGTTCGACTTCAGCCTTGAACGAGCGTTCGGCCATGCAGCGTCACTCGCCCACGAGCGCGAGGACGCGCAGCGGACTGCCCGAGCCGCCCTTGATCTTGAGCGGTGCGGAGAAGATCACCGCGCCGGTCGGCGGCAGCTGGTCGAGGTTCTCTAGGCACTGCAGGCCATAGCGTCCTGCGGCATGAAACAAGGTGTGCGCAGGGTAGGCAGGCTCGAGCAGATGCGCCTGGCCGGCATCGGTACCGATGGTTTCGACCCCTAGGCCATGCGCATCGCGCTCATCGACCAGGAATTTCACCGCTTCTGCCGACGGCCCCGGCGTGTGCGCGCCATCTTCGCGGCGGTTGGTATAGGCATCGACATCGCGCTTGGACCAGTCGGTGCGCAGCATGATCCAGCTGCGCGGAGGAATGCGGCCATGCTCGGTCTCCCACGCCGCGATATCGGCGACGGTGAGCAGGTAATCGGGGTCGGCGGCGCACTGCTGCGATATGTCGATCACCACGGCAGGCGCGATGAAATCGGCGGGCGGCACGGTATCGACCGCGTTGTTGGCGCGGTCCTTGCCCGTAATCCAGTGCACCGGCGCATCGAAATGCGTGCCGGTATGCTCGCTGACGGTAAAGTTGTTCCAGTACCAGGCGACGCCGCGCTCGTCATAGCGCGAGATCTCTTCCTGGCTGAACGCGGCGCACTGACCGAACTCGGGGGGAAGCACCAAAGTGGGCGTATCCGGCGACAGCGTCTGTGTGAGGTCGACGGTGCGGATGGTGCCCGAAGCGACGGCGGTTGCGAGCTGCTCAAGAATGGCGTGTGACATGCTGATCCCCTTGTTCCCGGACTTGGATGGTAACTTATAAACTTGCATATGCAAGTATTATTCGTAGCGTGCTTCAGCGCACCGGAACGACATCGAAGGCGATGGTGGTGCGGTGGGCGGTATCGGCAAACGGAACGGTTCCGTGGTAGAAATAGGATGGAAACAGCACCAGCAGCCCCGGCTCGGGGCGGATGCTGTGCAGCATCTGCTCGCGCGCGCCCAGCTGCAGCCCGGTCTCGCCGAACTTCAGCCAGCCGCTTTGCCCATCGCCGACAGCATCGGGCACCGCGACATAATAGACCGCGCTGATCCAGCCTTCCGGGTGGATATGGTTGGTGTGATGGCCGCCGCTCGCCAGCCGGACCGACCATGACCCGGAAAACCTGAATGCTTCAGACTTGCGCGCCAGGAACGGGTGCGAAGGGTCGTCGGGCAGCGCGGCGACATGGCGAGCGATCGCGGCCTCGATCATCGCGCGTACCGCCAGCAGTTCGGGTAGATCGCGGCTGAACAGATCGTCGGTGGTCTGGGTGCCGCCGCGCAGGGTCTGTTCGAGCGGATGCTGGCGGCTGGTGTGCAGCGCGTCCAGCGCCCGGTCGAGATCGCGGTTGAATGCGGCGCCATCGCCCGATGGGGGGATGAGCCGTATCGCGCCGATCAGCGCGGGATCGATCAGCCATGCGGCCCTTGGGTCACCAGTCAGCCGCCAGGAAAGCCCCTGCAGCGCAAGCGCCTGCTGGTCGAACGGATCATCATCGAGGCGCCGCGCCAGCCGGTCGGCCGCGAGTGCCAGCCGGTCGGCGATGATCAGGCATCGCGCGGATTCGCGCAGGCTGGGCGCATGGCCGGGATCGATCGCCAACGCCGCGTCGAAGGCCGCAAACGCCTGGTCGGCATTCCCTGCAGACCAGCACGCCTGGCCATGCCGATAATGCAGGTCCGCCCCGCCGATGCCGCGCGCCGCAGGCCCCGCGAGCAAGGCAGCGGCCTCGTCGTGGCGACCCGACAAGGTCAGCCGGTTGGCAAGGCCGGCGAGCAGCGCGGGGTCATCCGGAGCAGCCGCCAGCGCCTCGCGATAGCTGGAGAGGTGGCCGAGCGTATCGCCCTGCTGCCACAGCAGGCGGCTGAGCGAGTCATGGACCGCTGCGTCGGTGGGCGTGAGGGCAAGCGCGCGGCGATAGGCGGCGGCTGCCTCGTCAATCCGCCCCAGATCCTGCAGGCAATGCCCCAGATTGTAGTGGATCCGTGCTTCGCCCGGGGACCTGTCTGCGCAGGTCTGCAGCAGCGGCAGCGCCTCTTGCGCGCGCCCCGCCAGCCGCAGAGCCACTGCCAGATTGTGCAGCCATGGCGCATGGTCAGGGTGCTGCTGCAAGGCGGTGCGATAGGCCTTTATCGCGTGAGTGTAATCATCAAGCGCGCTGTAGGCCTGACCCAGCACCGCCCATGCGCGGGCGTTCACCGGTAGCGCGCGCACCAGTGGTTCGAGGGTTGTGACCGCCTGACGCGGATTATCCGAGGCTATCTGCGCCAGTGCCAGGTTGATCCGGGCATCGGCGTAATCGGGCTTGAGCGAGATCGCCTGCTGATAGGCGCGCACCGCTTCCGGGTGCTCACCCAGCGCGGTCAGGCTGTTGCCCAGATTGTTGAGAACGTGCGGCTGATTTGGCTGGACCGCAAGCGAGCGACGAAAACAATCGGCTGCGGCCTGCTGGTCGCCGCGCTGGCGCGCCACCATACCCTTGAGCTGAAGCGCGTCCGGCTGGCGCGGCGCCGCGGTGAGGATACGGTCGAGAACAGCTTCCGCCTGGTCGAGCTGCCCCGACCGCGCCAGTCCCATCGCCTGGTTCAGTGCCGCTTCCAGACTTGGCTGTGGTCGTGCCAGTTCCACCTCGGCTCCCGCTGCCGCCAGCATCTGCCTGACGGCCTGAATGACGCAAGGAAGCAAATCCAGCTTGTATCGTCAAGCCAATCGCGCTTTAATTCATGTGTATTTTCACATTTCCCTCGGAGGTTGCCATGGCCAGAATTTCCCGTCGTCGTCCGGTGCGGCTCGTGCGCAGGGCACGGAGCGTCGCGCTCGGCCTGATGCTGTCGGTGGCGGTGGTGCCTGCGCCCGGCCTTGCCGCGCATGCGCCGATCCCCGAGACCACCGATGACGCGCGGCGCCTGCCGATCCCGCCGGTGGATCGCAGCAACGAGCCGATCGTCGTGATGACCGGCGGCACGCTGATCGACGGGCGTGGCGGTGCGCCAGTCCCCAACGCGGTGGTGGTGACGCAAGGCGACCGGATCATCGCTGCCGGCCCGGCCGGATCGGTCTCGGTGCCTGTGGGGGCCGCGCGGATCATCGATGCGACCGGGCTTTTCATCATGCCCGGCCTGATCGACCTGCACATCCACTTCACCCAGCAGCGCTGCCACGATTTCGGCAAATATTCGGACAGCCCTGCGGGCGCGGCGATTCGCGGCGTGGCGCTGGCCGAGCAGCTGATCGGAGCCGGGATCACCGCCGCGCGCGATGTCGGGACTGTCGACGATGTCGCGCTGCGCATCAAGGAGGCAGTCGATCGCGGCATCATCCGCGGGCCGCGGGTGCTGTGGAGCGGCAGCATCATCGCCACCACCGGAGGGCATGGCGACGAAGTGACCTCGACCGCGACGGGACGGCAGAAGCCCGCAATGGGTGGTCCGAGCAAGGGGTTCAACGGCCCCTGGGAGTGGCGCACCGCAGTCCGCCGCCAGGTTCGCGGGCTGGCCGATTGGGTCAAGCTGGGCGCGCCTGCCGACCGGGAGGAGATCGTGGCCGCGATCGAGGAGGCCCATTCGCTGGGTGTCCCCGTGGCAATCGACAGCTATGGCCAGTATACCGACTGGGCGATCGAGGCCGGGGTCGACACGCTCGAACATCCGCTGGCGATGAGCGATCAGGCGGTTGCGCTGATGAAGAAGCACGGCACCGCGTTCGTGCCGACGATCGGTGCCTTCGACAACCTGCTGACCGGGGGCTATCCGACCGCAGGCATACCCACCGGCGGGTTCTATCACACGCATTCGCGCCGCTTCGTGATCGACCAGCAGGAGCATCTGGGCAAGGTGGCGCAGGCCTACCGCGCCGGAGTGCCGATCGGCGTGGGCACCGACATCCCGTTCGAGAATGAGACCCGATATCCCGACGCGTATTTTCGCGAGCTCGATTATCTGAGCCAGGCCGGGATGAGCAACGCCGATGTGCTGGCATCGGCTACCCGGGTCGGCGCGCAGATCATGCGGATGGGCGACAAGCTCGGGACGATCGAGTCCGGGAAGATCGCCGACATCCTGGTGCTCGGCGCCAACCCGCTGGCCTCGCTCGGCAATCTGCGCGATGTGCGCTATGTGCTCGCGGACGGCAGGCTGGTGGTCGAACAGCCGCCGCGCTGAGCGCTGAGGCTATTCGATCGGCAGCTTGCTGAGGTTGTCGCTGATCTTCTTCAGCGTGCGCAGCAGGTGCGAGATATCGCGGTTGCTGATCCCGACCATCGCGCGCGAGAACTGGCGTCCGACGATCGGCGTCAGCTTGCGCAGCGTCTGCTGTCCCGAAGGGGTCAGCGTTACCTCTGTGATGCGGTTGTCTTCCGGATTGGATTCGGTCGAGACCAGCCCCTGCTCGATCATCCGGTCGATGATCCGGCTGATCGTGGAGCGCTTGGTCAGCGCCGCCTCGGCAATCGTTCCAATACTCGCCGGCTGATGTTCACGCAGCACCGTCATCACACGATAGATCGGTTTGGAAACACCGTGCTTGTGCAGCACCTTGTCCATGTCTTCGTGATATTTGAAATCGGCATGCGCCATCAGGTAAAATGGCGAGTTTTCCAGGCGGAATGTCGGACTGCTCGGGTCATAGTCACCGCGATCTTCCACGTTCTCCCCTTCCTTCTGTGTCGATGCTGTCTTCGACCTTGCGTTCATGTGTTTCTCAAAAGCCCCAACTGATCAAGCGGTTCCATCGCTGTGCACCGTTCATGGCAGCCGAATTAGCCGAATACATATGTATTTGCACTGAGTTATCGCTTTCGAACGATTGAAAATGGATGGATGCTGCGATTGATTGTGTGCGAGCCCGCTACCGTCCCGGGCCACCCAGTCAAGCGGTTCGGTTGGGCTGGAGCAGATGCAAGCCGGTAGGAGAATGCCGTGACGGCGGGGAATGTGCCGGTCTTCTCGGCCCGCCGCAGTCATGCTCCACGCAATGAAATTGACAAAAATCGTGTGAAGTTGGATGTATTGCGCGATTGTCTGCTGCGCAACCTGCAGGGCAGGGCGATGCGCGAAAAAGGGAGTGGTTCAGGATGAAGGATCGTATCGGGTTGCGGATGCTGGCGGTGGCATCTTTGGTTCTTGCAAGCACCACCCCCGTCATTGCGCAGGAAGCGCGGCAGCGCTGGGAGCAGATGTGCCAGATTCGCAAGGACAAGCTCGACCTGATCCTGCCGCAAGCGATGCGCGAGAACGGTATCGATATGTGGATCGTCGCCTCGCGCGAGGGGCATGACGACCCCAACGCCGCGCTTCTGGGCGGCGGCTATGTCGGCGATATAGGCTATTATGTCTTCACCGACCCCGGCGAGGGGCGCATCGAACGCGCGGCGATGGGGGTTGGCGGCGCCGCTTTCGATCAGTGCCCGCTGTACGATGTCAGGAAATCGCCTGCCGAACTCAAGGCCTATGTTGCGCAGCGAAACCCGAGGCGCATCGGCATCAACATCGCCAGCGAGATCGGTACCGCCGATGGCCTGAGTCATTCGCTGCACGAAAGGCTGCGCGAGACGCTGGGCCCCGCTCTGTCGGCGCGACTGGTGTCCGCCGAAAAGCTCGTCTCCGATTTCCGCTCGCGCCACAGCGCTACCGAGATCGCGGCTTTTGCCCGCGCGGGCGAATATTCGCGCACGATTGCCGAGCGCGCGCTGTCGAGCGAGGTCATCACCCCGGGCAAGACGACCACCGGCGATGTCGCCTGGTGGATGATGGAGCAGCTGCACAACGAAGGGCTGGGCAACAGCTTCGGTATTCCCAGTATCTACATTCTGGGCCCCGGTCCGCGCGGCCCGGTGTCGGGCGATCATGTGATCCAGCGTGGCGACCTCATCACGATGGATTGGGGGGTGAACTTCCTGACCGCCTATACCGACATGAAGCGCATGGCCTATGTGCTGAAGGCGGGCGAGAACGCGCCGCCACCCGGAGTGCAGCGCGCGTTTGACAAGGCGCTCGAGATCCGGCGGATGATCCTCGATGTGATCAAGCCGGGGATCACCGCGGGCGATGCGCTCGCCGCGGTGAACAGCCGGGTTGCGCAGACGCCGGGGCTGGCACTCGGCCGCTATGATGACCCTGTTGCCGATCCCAAGGTGTCCGATGTCGTCATCGGCAGCCATTCGGTCGGCGATCTCGGGCATGGTTCGGGGCCATCGATGGCGGACTTCAACCCGCTGCGCATGACCTATACGCTTCAGCCCAGCAATTTCCTGTCGATCGAGCTGTTCCTCTACACCCCGGTGCCCGAATGGGGGACGCGAAAGATCAAGATCCCGCTCGAGGATAATGGCGTGGTGACCGAACGCGGGCTGGAATGGGCCTATCCCGCCAACAGCCGTATCCTGCTGGTCAAATAGCCGCGCCGGCCCGCGCAATCAGAAGGCAGGAATGCCCGTGATCGCGCGGCCTAGGATCAGCGCGTGGACGTCGTACGTGCCCTCATAGGTGTTTACCGTCTCCAGGTTCATCGCGTGGCGCATCACCTGATATTCGCCGCTGATGCCATTGCCGCCCAGCATGTCGCGCGCCATCCGCGCAATTCCCAGCGCCTTGTCGACATTGTTGCGTTTGACGATCGAGATCATCTCGGGCGCGAACTGGTCTGAATCCATCAACCGGCCCACGCGCAAGGATGCCTGCAGCGCGAGCGCGATATCGGTTTCCATGTTGGCGAGCTTGTTCTGGAACAGCTGGGTGGCCGCCAGCGGGCGCCCGAACTGGTGCCGGTCGAGACCATATTGCCGCGCGGTGTGGAAGCAGAATTCTGCCGCGCCGATCGCGCCCCAGCTGATGCCGTAGCGTGCGCGATTGAGGCACGAGAACGGTCCCTTGAGACCCTCGACATGGGGCAGCAGCGCGGAATCAGGCACCTCGACCTCATCCATCAGGATCATCCCGGTGATCGAGGTGCGCAGGCTGAGCTTGCCCTCGATCTTGGGAGCGGACAGGCCGTCCATCCCCTTTTCGAGCACGAAACCGCGGATCGCGCCATTGTGCGCGTCCGACTTGGCCCACACGACGAAGACATCGGCCAGCGGCGCATTGGAAATCCAGGTCTTGGCGCCGCTGATGCGATAGCCGCCATCGATCTTGGTAGCGCGGGTGCGCATTCCGCCGGGGTCGGAGCCCGCATCGGGCTCGGTCAGGCCGAAGCAGCCGATATATTCGCCGCTCGCCAGCCGGGGGAGATAGCGCATCTTCTGCTCTTCCGAGCCGAACGCATAGATCGGGTACATCACCAGGCTCGACTGCACGCTCATCATCGAACGATAGCCCGAATCGACTCGCTCGACCTCGCGCGCGACAAGACCGTACGCGACATAGGATGCGCCGACCCCGCCATAGACCTCGGGAATGGTCGGGCCAAGCAGGCCGAGCGCGCCCATTTCGCGGAAGATTTCAGGGTCCGTGGTTTCCTGGGCAAAGGCATCGATCGCGCGCGGCGCGAGGCGGTCCTGGGCATAGGCCTGCGCCGAATCGCGGATCATCCTCTCGTCCTCGTCGAGCTGCGCGTCGAGCAGGAACGGGTCGGCCCAATCAAAACTCTGCATGATACACTGTCCTTAGGATTACGCGCTGGCGGGGGGAACGACCGCGGTGGTTTCAATCTCGACCCTGGCGTCAGCCTCGACCAGGCCGGCAACCTGAACCACCGCCATCGCCGGAAAGTTCCTGCCGATCAGCTCGCGATAGGCCGCGCCGATGGCGGGAAGGCTGGCGATATATTCGTCGCGGCTGGTGACATACCAGGTCATCCGCACGATGTGCGCGGGACCGGCCCCTGCCTCGGCGAGAACCGCAAGGGTGTTGACCAGCACCTGACGGAACTGGCTGGCCAGATCGTCCCCGACGATGCGCTCGTCGGCATCGAAGGCGACCACGCCGGCGGTGAACACCAGCCGCCCGGTGGCAGCCACGCCGTTCGCATAGCCGCGCGGCCTGGGCCAGCCGGGGGGCAACAGGGTCTGATGAGCGGTCATGCGCTTTCCTCGATCAAGCGTTCGTGCAATTCAGGCGGCCACGGGCGCGATGTGCCCTCGGCCAGGTCGGTCAGCACCTGGGTGTAGCGCACCGAAAAGCGGCGCTCGCATGCGCAATCGATATCGACATTGAGGTCGACCGAACTGCGTCCCACACGGGTGACGGTGACGGTGAAATCGAGCATGTCGCCCAGGCGGCTGGGGACCGCGAAGTCTGCCGTCAGCGTGACTGTCGGCAGGCCGAGCCCGCGGTCGACGTGCATCTCGCGCCGGGTGATGCCCAGAACCGCTGCGGTCCAGTCCTCGATCGCGGCATCGCACAGCTCGAAATAGCGCGGATAATAGGCAATGCCCGCAGGGTCGCAGTGCGCAAAGCGCAACGGCAGGGTGGTGCGGAACATCAGTTCGCGCTTTGCGCGAGATGCTGGCGGGCGATGACGACCTTCTGCACTTCGGAGGCGCCTTCATAGATCCTGAGCGCGCGAACCTCTCGGTACAGCGCCTCGACCGGCGCGCCGACAGTAACGCCCATGCCGCCGAACATCTGCACCGCCTTGTCGATCACCTGCTGCGCGCTGTCGGTGGCGTGCAGCTTGGCGAGCGCCGCCTCACGCGTGTTGCGCTGCCCCATCACGTCGCGCAGCCAGCCTGCGCGATAGATCAATAGCGCCGATGTATCGACATCGAGCACCATCTCGGCGAGCTTGGACTGAGTGATCGCATTGTCGGCGAGAGTCCCTGCGCCAAGCTTGCGCACCTTGACCCGCGCGGTCGCCTCTTCGAGCGCGCGGCGGGCAAAGCCCAGCGCCGCTGCGCCCACGGTCGTGCGGAAGATATCGAGCGTTGCCATCGCAGCGGCAAAGCCCCGGCCCGATTCGCCCAGCAGCGCGGTTTCGGGCAGCGCCATGTTGGTGAAGGTCAGCGTTGCGAGCGGGTGCGGGGCGATGACCTCGATCCTTTCGGTCACCGCAAGTCCTGCGGTATCCGCATCGACGATGAACGCCGATACGCCCTTGGCACCCGGTGCCTCGCCGGTGCGAGCGAACAGCACGTAATAGTCCGCGATGCCGCCGTTGGAGATATACGTCTTGGCACCGTCGATCACATAGCCGCTGGCGGTACGCCGCGCGGTCGTTTGCATCGAGGCGACGTCCGATCCGGATTCGGGCTCGGTCAGCGCGAAGGCTGCAATCTTGCGACCGGCAGCGACGTCGGGAAGATAGCGCCGCTTCTGGTCTTCGGTGCCGAGCAGGCTGATCGTCCCCGAACCCAAGCCCTGCATCGCGAAGGCGAAATCGGCCAGACCCGAATAACGCGCCAGCGTCTCGCGGATCAGCGCCAGCGAGCGGATGTCGAGCTGCTCGTGCACCCCGCCATAAGCAGCCGGGACGCAATAGCGCAGCCAACCTGCCGCACCCAGCGCCGCCACCAGATCGCGGCACGCCGCGTCGATATCGTGCGGGTGATCGTCGGAAAGGTTCGCCGCACACCAGGCATCGAGCTCCATGCCCAGGCTGCGATGGCTGTCATCAAGGAACGGCCAGTCAAGAAAGCTGCGGTCTGCCATCAATCACCTTTGAACTCTGGAGTGCGCTTGTCGGCAAAGGCCTCGAAGGCGCGGCGGAAATCGTTGGTCGCCATGCAGATCGCCTGGGCCTGCGCTTCCATCTCGATTGCGGTTTCGACCGACACCGCCCACTCGATGCCAAGCTGGGTCTTGGTGATGCCGTGCGCGAAGGTCGGGCCGGCGGCGATCGAGCGCGCCAGCTTTGTCGCCTCGCCGATCAGGTCTTCGGCTGCAACCAGGCGGTTGTGAAAACCCCAGCGTTCGCCTTCCTCGGCGCTCATCATCCGCCCGGTGTAGAGCAGGTCGGATGCGCGGCCCTGGCCGATGATCCGCGGCAGGATCGCGCATGCACCCATGTCGCACCCGGCCAGCCCGACGCGGGTGAACAGGAACGCGGTCTTGGTGGCAGGGGTCGCCAGCCGCAGGTCCGATGCCATCGCCATGATCGCGCCTGCACCGACGCAGATGCCGTCGATCGCGGCGACGATCGGCTGCGGGCAGGCGCGCATCGCCTTGACCAGATCGCCGGTCATCCGGGTAAACGCGAGCAGCTCGGGCATTGCCATCTTGGTCAGCGGGCCGATGATCTCATGGACATCGCCGCCCGAGGAGAAATTGCCGCCCGCGCCGGTGACGATGATCGCCTTGACGTCGGTGGCATAGACCAGCGCGCGGAAGGTATCGCGCAGCTCGGCGTAGCTTTCAAAGGTCAGCGGATTCTTGCGGTCGGGGCGGTTCAGCGTGACCGTCCCGACGCCATCGGCGAAATGCCAGCTGAAATGCTCAGGCGAAAAGCTCTCGGGGTTCATGGCTGTTCCTTTCCTTTGTCGTCGGCCAGCGAGATCTTGAGTGCGCCGAGCAGATCGTACAGCGCGGCGCGCTGGTCGCGGGTCAGCCCCTCAAGCATCATGTCGATCCATTCGTGATGCGCCTCGGCGATCCCTGAAAAGCATTCGCGGCCCAGCTGGGTCAGCCGCACGATCGAGGCGCGGCCATCGGTGGGCGAGGGGGCGATGCTGATGTAGTTGTCGCGCGCCAGCGTCTGGACGACGCCGGTGACATTGCCGTTCGAGACCAGAAGCTCCTGCGACAGCTGTCCCATCGTCATCCCGGCGGGGTTGCGATCGAGCGCCGCCATCACGTCAAAACGGGGCAGGGTGATGCCGTACTGGTCGGCAAAGCGTCGCTTGAGCCGCTTTTCGATCACTGTGGTGCAGGTCAGCAGCCGCAGCCACAGCCGGACATTGCTGCGATCGACCATCTCGCCGTCATGCTTTTCGCGGATTGCGCTCGCGCCTGTCACATCACTTCTCCACCGGCGACCATGATTGCCTGGCCCGTGACCGATCGGCTGGCGGGCAGGCACAGCCACAATGCCGCCTCTGCGACCTCGGCCGGGTCGATCAACCGGCCCTGCGGATTGAACCGGGTGAGCTGTGCGCGCGCCTCATCCGCGGTGCGGCCGGTTTTGGCCTGGATGTTGGCGATGGCATCGCCGACGATGTCGGTATCGGTAAAGCCCGGGCACACCGCGTTGGCGGTGAGGCCGGTGTGCGCAAATTCGGTGGCAAGCGCGCGCATCAGGCCGATCGCGCCATGCTTGGAGGCGACATAGGGCGCGGTGTAGCCATAGCCCTTGACCCCGGCGGTCGATGCGACGGTGACAATCCGGCCCGATGGAGCTGCGAGCAGGTCGGGGAGCGCCGCCTGACAGCAGTGGAACAAGGCGTCGAGATTGACCGCCATCGTCTGGCGCCAGGCTTCAGCCGTGACCTTGGCGAAAGGTGCGCTGGGCGCGATGCCGGCGTTGTTGACGAGGATGGCGATAGGGCCATGCGCGGCGCGGGCGGATGCGAAGGCCGCATCGACCGCAGCCCGGTCGGTGACGTCGGCCTGCGCGATACAGGCGCCGGGCAGGGTGGCGGCAATGGCGTCCAGCGCCTCGCGCCGCCGCCCGATCAGCGTCAGCTGCGCACCTTCGCGCGCCAGCGCCTGCGCGATGGCGGCGCCGATGCCCGAGCCGCCCCCGGTGACGACCGCGTGAAGTCCCTCCAGCCGCATATCAGCCTCTCAGTGCCGCTTCCTGCTCCGCCGCGCGCTGCATGTTGCGTGCGAGCTGCCCCATGCCGCTCAGATAAGCTGGCGGAACGGCGACACCGCGATAGCCATGCTGCGCCGCCGCGCGCAAGGTCCACATCGGATCGATCATGTGCGGACGGCCCAAGGCGACAAGGTCTGCACGGCCCGCCGCGAGGATCGAATTAACGTGGTCGGTCTCGTAGATATTACCCACCGCCATGGTCGAGACGCGCGCCTCGTTGCGCACCTGGTCGGCAAACGGGGTCTGGAACATGCGGCCATAGACCGGCTGGCAGTCGGCCCAGGTCTGGCCTGCCGACACGTCGATCAGGTCCGCGCCTGCCTCGTGGAACGCCTGCGCGATGCGCACCGCTTCCTCGGGGGTGACGCCCTGGTCGCCCATCCAGTCGGTTGCCGAGATGCGAACCGACATCGGTTTGTGCGAGGGCCATGCCGCGCGCATCGCGGTGAAGACCTCGAGCGGGAAGCGCAGCCGGTTCTCGAGGCTGCCGCCATAGTCGTCGGTGCGATGATTCTGCATCGGGGTGATGAAGCTGGAGAGCAGATAGCCGTGCGCGGCGTGCATTTCGACCATGTCGAACCCGGCGTCGATCGCCATCCGGGTGGCGGCGACGAACTGGTCGTGCACCATGTCCATGTCGGCACGCGTCATCGGGCGAGGGGTCTGGTTGGCATCGCTCCAGGGAACGTCGGATGCGGCGATCAGCGGCCAGTTGCCGCTGTCGAGCGGCTCGTCCATTCCCTCCCAGCCGAGCTTGGTCGATCCCTTGGCGCCCGAATGGCCCAGTTGCAGGCACATCTTTGCCTTGCTGTTGTGGTGGACGAAGTCGGTGATCCGCTTCCAACCGGCGACATGCTCGGGTGTGTACATTCCGGGGCAGCCCGGCGTGATGCGGCCCTCAGGCGAGACGCAGGTCATCTCGGTATAGACCAGCCCCGCGCCGCCCTGCGCACGGGTGCCATAATGCACGAAATGGAAGTCGCCCGGCGTGCCGTCGGTGGCGCTGTACATCGCCATGGGCGAGACCACGATGCGGTTGGCAAGCTCGAGTTCGCGCAAGCGGAACGGCGCGAACATCGGCGGCGCGCCGGTGTCGCGGCCGCCCGGCGCCTGCGTCTGGAACCAGCGCTCGACGCCCTCCAGCCAGGCCTGATCGCGCAGCCGCAGATTTTCGTGGCTGACCCGCTGCGAGCGGGTGAGCAGCGAATAGGTGAACTGGATCGGCGCGAACGGCAGATAGCGGTCGAGCGTCTCGAACCATTCGGTCGAGTTGCGCGCACTGTTCTGCAGCTTGAGCACCTCGATGCTGCGTTCGGCCTGATATTCCGCCAGCGCATCGGCGCGCGACAGTCCGGGGCGGTTGAGCACTTCGGCAAGCTTGATCGCGTCCTCGAGCGCCAGCTTGGTACCCGATCCGATCGAGAAATGCGCGGTGTGCGCCGCATCGCCCAGCAGCACGAACTTGTCGTACGACCACTGGCCGGTGATGATCCGGCGGAAGTTGAGCCACGCCTGCGGTCCGGGCAGATGGGTGGCGTTGGACATCAGCGCGTTGCCGTCCAGGTGCTTGGCGAACAGCTTTTCGCACAGCGCGATCGCCTCGGGCTGATCCATCGTGTCGAGGCCAAGACCGGTCCAGGTCTCGGGCGCCATCTCGACGATAAAGGTCGAAAGCTGGTCGTCGAAGCGATAGGCATGCGCCCAGACCCAGCCCGCTTCGGTCTGCTCGAAAGCGAAGGTGAAGGCGTCGAACTGCTTGGCGGTGCCGAACCAGAAGAACTTGTTCTTCTTGACCTGGATGTCGACGTCGAAGTGCTCGACATGCGCGGTGCGGATGCGGCTGTTGGCCCCGTCGGCGGCAATGACGAGGTCGAACTCGGCCCAGTCTGCAGGGTCGGTGCTCGCCTCGTGCTCGAAGTGCAGGCCGATGCCCAGATCGCGCGCGCGCTGCTGGAGGATCGCGAGCAGGCGTTTGCGGCCGATGCCGATAAAGCCATGGCCGCTGGAGCGGATACACTCGCCATGGATGTGGACGTCGATGTCGTCCCAATGGGTGAACTCGTCGCGGATGGTCGCGCCGCTGACCGGGTCGTTTGCCATCAAATTTTCGACCGTCTGGTCGGAAAAGACGACGCCCCAGCCAAAGGTGTCATGCGGACGGTTGCGCTCGTACACATCGATGACATGATCGGGATTGTGCAGCTTCATCGATATCGCGAAATACAGCCCAGCAGGCCCTCCGCCGACGCATCCGATCTTCATCGCGCTACCCTTTCCAGTCCAGACTCGATGGGCATGATCCTATGTCGGGCAGCAAATTGCTTCAAGCCTAAAATTTTAAGCTTGAAATATCGTATATCACACAATTATTCACGTGTATGGGAATCACCGGAGAACAGAATATGAAGTGGCCAGCACAACGCCTGATGTCGGGATCCAAGAAGAGCTTCGGCATGTACGACGAGGCCTCGAAGCTCGATGCGCAGGGGGTGGACCTGATCCATCTGGAGTTCGGACGGCCGCACGCCGATACCCCCGATCACATCAAGCAGGCGACCAAGGCTGCGCTCGATGCGGGCATCGTGCATTATGGCGATTTCCGCGGGACGCTGTCGTTCCGCCAGGCGCTGGTCAAGAAACTGCGCGATTTCAACAAGCTGGATTACGGCGTTGACGAGGTGCTGGTCACCAATGGCCTCACCCACGCCTCGTTCGCGGCGTTCATGGCGGCGATCGATTCGGGCGACGAGGTGATCCTGCTCGATCCGTATTACCCGCAGCACATCGGCAAGACCGAGCTCGCCGGCGGCAAGGTGGTGATCGCCGGGCTCGACAAGGCGAACAACTTTGCGATCTCGAAGGAGAAGATCGCCGAGAAGATCACCGATCGCACGCGGATGATCGTGCTGATCAACCCCGCCAATCCCACGGGCAGGGTCTATACCCGCGACGAGCTGCAGAACGTGGCCGATCTGGCGATCGAGCACGACCTTCTGGTGCTGTCGGACGAGGTCTATGAATACATCACCTACGATCAGGCGCAGCACATCAGCATCGCCAGCCTGCCCGGGATGCGCGAGCGGACGATCACCTGCTTTGCTTTCACCAAGGCCTATTCGATGGATGGCTGGCGCGTCGGCTATGTCACCGCCGATGCAAAGCTCATGCCCGCGATCCTCACCATTGCGATGACCGACGTGACCCACGTCAACGTGTTCGTGCAGGAGGGCGCACGCGCCGCGGTCGAAGGGCCGCAGGATGCGATGCTGGCGATGGTCGAGGCCGATCGGCGCAAGCGCGACATCGTCGTCCAGGCGCTCAACCAGATGCCGGGTGTCACCTGCGCCGCGCCCGAAGCCACGATCTATGCCTTTCCCGACATCAGCGGCACCGGGCGCAGCTCGCAGGACATTGCCATGGCGATCCTGAAAGAGGCGCATGTCGTCGTCGAGGCGGGGAGCTTTTACGGTCCTGCCGGGGAGGGCCATTTGCGGGTGTGCTTCGGATCGGAATCCGAAGCGCGGGTGACCGAGGCGATGGAGCGGCTCAGCCGTTTCTTCAACGCGCTATAACGGATAAGATCGATCAGGCCGTCACGACAGGGAGAAAGATGATGAAACTCAAGATGCGTGTGATGGCGGCCTTGCTGGCTCTCCCGATGGTTGCGACGGCGGGGTCTCTTCCGGCCGTGGCGCAAGCTGCGCCTGCGTCCGCCAGCCATGCCGATCTGGTGGCGCTGTACGACGAGTTCCGCGCCTTTGTCGCACCCGAGATGGTCGATGGCCTGCCCGATTACTCGCCCGCTGCAATGGCGCGGCAATATGAAGGGCTGCGCAGCTTTCAGGCGCGGTTGAAGGCGATCGACGACAGCCGCTGGCCGGTCAGCGAACGCGTCGATTACATGGTGGTCCTCGCCGAGATGCGGGGCCTGGAATTCCAGCACCGCGTGATGCAGCCGTGGAAGCGCGACCCTGGCTTCTACAGCGTCACCAATCTGGGCTTCGGGCCCAAGATGCACGGTGCTTTCGGTATTCCCCAGCTTCCGCTCGCTGCCGACAAGGCCAAGGTGCTGGCGGCCAAGCTCGATGCGGTGCCCGGTGCGCTGCGCCAGGCACGCGCCAGCCTTACCGACGCGCGCGGCGATCTCGCGCGGTTGGCGATCGTGCAGAAGCGGGTCGAGATGAACGTCTTCGGCGAGCTGGCTACGTCTGCTGCCAAGCTGCAGCCCGAACTGGTCGAGCCCGCAAAACGCGCCCAGGCCGCCGCCGCAGACTTCAAGGCGTGGCTCGAATCGATCGAGGCCGGGCTTCCCGCGCATGGTGGCGTGGGCAAGGACAACTATGCCTGGTATCTCAAGAACGTGCTGCTGCTGCCGTACACGCCCGAGCAGGTCGAGACCATCGGCGAGCGCGAATATCAGCGGCAGCTCACCTTCCTCAAGATCGAGGAGCACCGCAACCGGGCGATTCCGATGCCCGATCCCGTCACCACGCGCGCCGCGTTCGATGCCAAGCGCAAGGCCGAGGACGAGCATCTGCTCAAGCTGCTGCGCGACGGCGACTGGGTCACCATCCCCGATTATGTCGAGCATGATCCCGAAGAGGGGCCCTATCAGTTCCCGTTCGATCGGGATCCATCCAAGCCGGGGCTGTTCGACCCGCCGCTCAACCTCCATTTCTTCTTCCAGGCCGAGTTCCGCGACGGTCTGCCGCTGCGCGCGCACAATCTTCCCGGGCATATGTTCGATTCGCTGCAGGCCGCGCGCGACACGCGGCCTGTTCGCGGCAAGCCGCGGCTGTTCTTCGTCAACGGGCTGCGCAACGAAGGCTGGGCTTTCTACATGGAAGAGATGATCCTGCAGGCCGGGATGCTCGAGGACAGGCCCAAGACGCGCGAGATCGATTATATCCTGGGCGCCAAGCGCGCGGCGCGGATCATTCCCGAAATCCGGATGCAGGCCAATGAATGGACCTGGCAGCAGGCCAATGAATCGCTGATCGCGCGCACGCCCAAATGGATGAAGCCCGGCGATGCCGTGGCGCAGTTCGATATCGAATTGTACCTGCGCCAGCCGGGCTATGGCATTGGCTACTATATGGGCAAGGTCGAGCTCGAAAAGCTGCTCGCCGATGTCGCGATGCAGGAAGGCGAGGCGTTCGACATCAAGTCGTTCCACGACCGCTTCCGCGCGGCAGGATCGATCCCGATCTCGCTGATCCGCTGGGAAATGACCGGGCTCGACGACGAGATCAAGGGTCTGCGCTGACTCCGGGCAACCGCGATCAGTCGATGACCGCGGTTGCCTCGATCTCGATCAGAAAGTCCGGCAGGGCGAGGGCCTGAACGCCGATGACGGTGTTGGGTGCGGGGATGGCGCCGTCATAAAATGCGCCCACTTCGCCCAGAACCGGGCCCAGCTTGTCGGGGCTATGCCCGACGATATAGGTGCGCAGGCGGACGATATGCGCAGGCGTCGCGCCGACCTCGGCAAGCACCTGCTTGAGGTTTGCGAGCGCCTGACGCGTCTGCGCGGCAAGATCATCGCCGCCGACCACGTTGCAATCCTTGTCCCAGGCGACCTGTCCGGCAAGGTGCACCGTGCGGCCTCCTGAATGGATCGCCGCGTGCGAAAAGCCATAGCCGACAGCGTCGTACATTCCGGCGGGGTTGATCTTGGTGTTGGTCATGCGCTGTTCCTTAGGTGCGGGTGTCAGTCGACGATCTCGAGATGGTGCCCGAACGGATCGAGCACATAGACATTCTTCTTGCCCGCCAGCGGCCCGGCATCGATGTGGATGGTCTCGAGCGGAGTGCAGCCATAAGCGGTGAGATAGGCGAGCGCCTTGTCGACATCATCGACCTTGAGCCCGAGATGATGGCCGCCGCGGTCGCAGTTGCGCGGCAGGTCGGTGCGGCGATCGTCGGGCTTGTCGTATTGGACCAGTTGGAAGTTCATGTTGTCGGTGAGCTTCATCATCACCAGCGTCATCCGCGCGCCGGGCACCCCGACATGGCTCGCCATCCAGTCGACGCCCTGGTCATCGACCGGCATATCGGCGGCATCAAGCGGGCCCATCCGGAACAGCTCCTCCGCGCCGATGACGTCGCGGTAGAAGGCCAGCGCCGCCTCCAGATCCGGGACGGTCCACGAGATGTGGTCAACCGAGAGGAATACAGGCTTTTCGGGTGCTGGTGTCATGCGCGTGTCCCCATGTTGCGAGGGCCCATATTGCGGCGCAAGGTGCGAGCCTGCAACGCAATGAATACGGAAAAGTCGTTGCCAGCAACGCAATGATCGCGAACGCCGGTCATTGCGGCGGCAACAGGTCGGCGATCGCTACCGGGCGCGCCGGAAAGCGTGCGGTAAAGCCCGCCTGCGCGGGCCCCCCGGCAGCGGCGATCATCCTGAGCAGGCTGGGCTCGCAATTGCGCCCCTGGCACACGCCCATGCCGCAGCGGGTGGCAAGCTTGATCGCGTTGGCGGATTGGCAGCGAGCCAGCTGGGCGGCGATTGAAGCCTGATCGACATCCTCGCAGCGGCAGATGATCGTGTCGGCCGACGATGCGGGAAGATAGGCGCTGGGATCGGCAACATCATCGAGCAGCGCGGCGAAGGCGCGGTGCTGGGCGAGTTCACGTCGCGGCTGGCGTGCAGCGGTTTCGGCAGCGTCACGCGAGATCAGCCCCAGATCGAGCGCGATGCCGATCCCGGCCAGCGCACCTCCGGCAGCTGCGGCTGCGGCGCCCGCAACGCCGGTGGTCTCGCCCGCCGCAAAAAGGCCCGGCACCGATGTGCGCATGAAATCGTCGTGCTTGCACGCCCAGCCGCCCGCTGGACCCGCTGCTGCCATCTGCGCGCCCGCCATGCGCGGCAACGCAGATTGCGGCACGAAGCCATAGCACAGCCCGACCGCGTCGCAGTCGATCGCCCCGCCGCTGGTCTGCGCCCCCGAGACGCGATCGGTGCCGGTCAGCGCCTCGAGCGAGGTTCCGTAGCGGACCGGCGTTCCCGCCCGCGCCAGCGTCTTCACCGCGCCTGCGGTCGCCAGCAGATCGGGGGCGCGGCGCAGGGCTGCTGCCGGATGGCGGGCGAGAGCTGCGATCATCGCGCTGCGCGGTTGCGCGAACAGCACGGCTGCGACCGATCCTCCTGCAGCGACAATCTGCGCGGCGATGATCAATTGCAGCGGATGCGTTCCGGCGAGCAGGACGCGCTTGCCCACCAGCAATTGCTGCCCCTTGATGAACGCCTGGATGCCGCCCGCCGCATAGACCCCGGGCAGCGTCCAGCCGGGAAGCGGCACGGCCAGGTCGTGGCATCCCGCTGCGATCAGGATGTGCCGTGCGGCGATGGTTGTGGCGCCATCGGGGCCGAGGGCGATGATCGATCCGCTCTGCAGCCCGATCACCGAATGCCCGCCCAGCCACTGGACGCCATCCAGCGCCTGGAACCGTTCGAGCAGCTGCTTGAGCGGCCGGTAGCTGCGTTCTTGAAGCCAGCCGCGCACTGCAAAGCGGGCAGGGGGCTGGCGCAGGATCTGCCCGCCCGGCCGGGGTTGTTCGTCGATAACGACAAGCGAAAGGCCGCGTCCGGCGAGCGCCAGCGCAGCGGCCTGGCCCGCAGGTCCTCCGCCGATTATCGCGACATCGCATTCGATCCGGTCAGCCACGGGTGGAGACCTCCATGCCGTCTGCTGCAGGCGCAAGGCAGGCGCGCACCCGGCGACCGGTGGCGAGATCGGTCACCAGGCATTCGTAGCAGCTGCCCATGTTGCACAGCAGCCCGCGCGGGCGGCCACGCTGGTCGGTGCGGAAGGCATCGAGCCCGCCCGCGAGCATTGCGGTCGCCACCGTCTCGCCGGCAAAGCACGCGACCGGCTGGCCGTCGACCAGGATCGCGATCGGCTCGCCGCGCTCGACATCCTGCGTGATCCGTTCGGCGCTCATCCCATGAATCCGTTCAAATGCTCGAACCTTGCCGGAGAAAGCAGCGACAGCTCGTCTGCGTCTCCCCCCATCATCGCATCGGCCATCAGCCGCGCAAAGGTGAGACCGAGCGTGAACGCCGATCCCCCTGCCGCGACCCACAACCCGGGCATGCGCGGCACCGGGCCGACGATCGGCAGCTGGTCGGATGTGATCGCGGTGACCCCGGTCCAGCTGCGGATCAGGTTGAGCCGGGTGACGCCGGGCACCACGTCGCGCGCCGCCAGCAGATTGCCGGTCAGCGACTCCGGGATCATCTGTGCCTTGGCCGAAAGGTCGAACCCGCCGTTGCTGGTCTGCGCGAGCCGCGAGGGCCAGCCGCCACCGATCAGCAGATTGCCCGCGTGCGTCTGCTTGAGCGACAGCCGCCGCCCGACATGCTGCACCAGATGCGGCACCATCGGTGGAACGCGCTCGGTAGCGTTCATCAGCAGCGCCACCGGATAGATCGGCATGTGAATGTTGATCAGCGCGCAGATATCCGCGCTCCACGCGCCTGCCGCCACCAGCAGCTGGTCGGCGGAAAGGGCAAGCCCGTCGCCTCGGATGACGAACCTTCCGCCCTCGCGCGCGATCGTCTGGACGCGGGTACCCGTGCGAACCGTGGCCCCTTCGCGCTTGATCGCTTCGGCGAGCGCGGGCGTGATCGCACGCGGATCGGCATGCCCCTCATCGGCCGAGAAGTTCGCCGCCAGAATGCCGGGCGAGAGATAGGGGGCGATCGCGCGCGCCTCGTCGCCATCCAGCGTGCGCACCGCCAAACCCTCACGGCTTTCGCGCGCGGCCTTGGTCTCGAGCAGCGCGACCTGTCCGGCGGTTTCGGCGACCATCAGCCCGCCGTGCATCGCGACATGCAGATCGGCACCAAGCTCCTGCTCGATCGTCCGCCAGTCGATGACCGCGTGGCGGCTGAGCGCGACGATCTGCGCGCCCTGCTCGGCAAGGGCGTCGCCGTTTTCGAGAAAGCGGCGCTCAATCTGGAAATGCAGCGACCCGGCGTTCTGGCCCGAGGCGCCCGCATTGATGTCACCGGCCTCGACCAGCACCACCGAGGCGCCCTTGCGCGCGAGCTGCCAGGCCGTCGCACAGCCGACCAGCCCGCCTCCGATGATTGCTACGTCCGCCCGCTCCATCGATCCTAGATGCGCCCGAGCGTGGCCAATGTCTCCCGGATTCGTTCGACATCCTGCGCGGATACGTCCTGCAGCGGCGGGCGGACATAGCCGCCGGGGAGGCCCTGGACGTTGAGCGCAGCCTTGAGGATGGCAGGCCCGGACCCGAACCGTCCCACCAGTTCGGGCGTGTACCACGCATCGAGGATCAGCCGGTCCTTGCGGCCGCATTCGCGCGCAGCGGCAATATCGCCTGCCCAAAGATGATTGTAGAAATCGGCATGGATCCGCCCCAGCACGCCGCCGGCGCCCATCGTGCCGTCGCCGCCGCGCGATTCGAGCAGCGCCAGACCATGCTCGTCCATCGCATGGCCGAAGATGCGCAATTCGTCCTTGAGCGCGAAAAAGGTGTCGAGGAACTTGCGCAGATCGCTGGTGGATTGCTTGATCGCGACGACATTGTCGAGCCCGGCGATGCGCTTGAGCAGGTCGAGCGGCATGTCGATGCCGGTGCCCGGGGGCCAGTTGTACACGCAGATCGGCAGCCGGCTCCGTGCCGAAATGTCGCGATAGAAGCCGAAGATCTCGTCGGGAAGCGGCCGGTAATACGGCGGTGGTGTCACCACGATGCCGTCAAAGCCGCTATCTGCGGCGTGATCGGCGAGGTCCAGCACCCGCTCGGCGGTGAACGCGGTGCACCCGGCGAGCAGCGGCAGCTTGCCGCCGAGCTGGTTGCCTGCCGCCGAGAACAGCGTCTTGCATTCCTCGGGCGACATGCTGGGCCATTCGCCGGTCGTCCCGGCGATGAGGAGCCCGTGCATCCCTTCACTGTGGAGCCATTCGAGCAGCGTGCCCAACGCGGAGAGATCGAGATTGCGATCCACATCGAACGGTGTGGTGATCGCCGGGATATATCCCTGCCAACTGGCGCGCGATCTTTTGTTCATCAATTCGGCTCCCCTGTTCCGGACATACAGCATAGCACCCCGATAGGCCAAGCTGCCTTGGCAGCAAGGACATCAAAAGACGAAAATGGTTGCGTTTATCGCAACGAATGGCATTTTGAGTTCCAGATTTGCAACGGTTGCCAAGGAACTGCGAGAATGTGGGACAATGCGCTGCACTATTTTTACGAGGCCGCAAACCTCGGCTCGATGCGTCTGGCGAGCGACAAGATCGGGGTCGCGACCTCATCGATCAGCCGCCAGATCGCGCAGCTGGAAAGCGAGATGGGTATCGCGCTGATCGAGCGTGGCCGTCGCTCGATCCGGCTGACCGAGGCGGGGCAACTGGCGTTCGATTATCACAAGAACCAGATGGCCGACCGGGAGGCGCTGCTCAACCGCATCCAGGAACTGCGCGAGGTCAAGTCCGGACGGATTGATCTGGCGATCGGCGAGGGGTTCTTCGGACCCTCGTTCACCGCGCTGATCGAGAGCTTCCAGCGGCGCAATCCGGGGATATCGATCACCGTCACCAGCTGTGCCAGCTCCGAGATCATCCGCATGGTGCTCGACGACGAGGCGCATATCGGCATGATTCTGCACACGACGAGCGAACCCAAGATCCGCACGCGCAGCACGGTGGAACAACCGCTGATGGTGCTGTGCGCGCCCAATCATCCTGCGGCTGCGATGGAGGCGCTGACCATCGCCGATCTCGGCCGCTTCGATCTGTGCCTGCCGCCGCAGGGGTTCCGCATCCGCAGCACCTTGAACCACGCCGAAAAGCGCGCGCAGGTGTGGCTTGAGCCGCGGTTGGTCACCACATCGATCCAGATGATGCGCGAGATCGCCAAGGCCGGGCGCGCGCTGACCGTGCTGCCGCGAATTTCCGCGCTGGCCGAGCTCGACGAAGGCAGTCTGGTTGCGCGGCCGTTGCTCGACGATGCGATCGAGCACAGCACGGTGAGCCTGATCCACCGGCTGGGCCGCCAGCTCGAGGGCGCGCCCGCGCGGCTGATGGGGGTGCTGGAGACGCGGCTGAAGAGCTGGAGCTGATGCCAAGATTTCGGCTCAGGCAGGCTGCGCTGCAAGCGCTGCGCGTCGCGGCCAGGCGAGGCAGACGGCTGCGGTCACCACAGCGTTGATGGCCATCGCCACCAGCCCATGGTCCCATTCGGGCAGCAGCGCACTCCACAGCGTCTGTGCCTGCGGCAACAGCAGCGCGGCATAGCCCACCACGATCCCCGCCAGCACACCCCAGGCATGCGCGCGCGGCCAGAGGAAGGCGAAATACACGCCCGGCGCGAGCATGCCGATCGCGGCATACGCCGATAGTCCGATCTCGACCAGCGATCGCGACCCCCCCAAAGTGAGCCACACCGCGATCGCGGCAAACACGATCATCGACAGCCGCGAGGCGAGCAGCGAGGCGCGGTCGGACAGGCTTGGCATCATCGGCAGCAGGATGTTGCGGCTGAAGATCGATCCCGCGGTGAGCAGCAGCACCGATCCCGGAACCAGCGCGAGCAGGCACGCGGTGCCCGCAAAGATGCCGATCGCCCAGGGCGGGTACCGGTCCGACACGAACTGCAGCAGCACCGCATTGGTATCGCCGCCCTCGGGCTGGGTGCCTGCAAGCAGCGCGGCCAGCCCCAGCAGGATGATGAAGAAATAGGACAGGGAATACAGCGGTTGCCAGATCGCGTTGCGCCGGATGGTTGCCTCTGTCCCGGCGGAAAAACACAATTGAAACAGGTGCGGCAAGATCCAGTTGCCCAGCGCAACATTGAGCGCGGCGGTCATCAGCCAGATGGTCGAGAGACCGGCCTCGGGCTGCAATCCGGGCAATCGGCCGATCCCGGGATACTGATCCTGCGCCAGGCGGTAGACATCGAGCATCGAGGTGGCACCGACCTTGGAGGCAACGGTAATGCACAGGCAAATCACGATCACCACCATCAGCACGTCCTTGACCCCGGCGGCAAACGCAGCGGATCTCAGGCCTGCGAAATAGACGAAGGCCAGCATCACCACCGCGGCGATCAACGCTGCTGCGATGGTCGAGACCTCTGGCCCCAAAGTGAGGCGCACGATCAGGCTGAGCGCGACGATCTGGATCTGGACATAGACCACCAGCGCGGCGATCCCGGCGATGCCGACGACCACGCCGAGCCAGGTTGCGTTGTAATGGCTGGCAAAGAAATCCGCCTGGGTCACCAGGGCAAACCTGCGGCCAGCGTTCCAGATGTTGGGCATCAGCCAATAGCCGATGGTCGCGGACAGCGAGACCGAAGTCAGCGCCAGATAGGCCGGCGCGCCATGCGCCCAGGCGAAGCCCGATATGCCCAGCACCGCAAAGGTCGTGTAGATCTCGCCCGCGTTCAGGAACCAGAACACCAGCACGCCAAAGCGGCGACCGCCCACCGCCCAGTCGGCCAGCGTCTTGGCCTTGGCATGCCGCCGCGCCGAGAGCAGCGCTCCCGCCATCGTGCCCAGCACCACCGCCAGGGTCAGCGCGAGGATCATGCGGCTTCTCCCGTGGCCGGGGTGTCATCATCCGGGCCCTCGAACTCGGGGTGCTTGCTGTCGATCGAGAAGATGAAAGCGATGACCAGCGACGTGATCACGATCCCCGCCATTTGCCACACCATCGGGAAGGGCAGCGAAAACGGTCGCCAGGCGATGTCGTTGACCAGCGGAATGCCGCCGATCTGCCAGAGGAACGGAATCAGCAGCAGCCAGCGATGGCGGCGTGAAACCGCCGGGGAAGCAGGCGCCATGCTCAGGCCTTTCCGCCGCCCGCGGTGATCCAGCTGCGGATCTTCGCGCCGAGCACGTCCATCGGCAGCGCGCCGGTGGAGAGAACCTGATGGTGATAATCGCGGATATCGAAGCGCGGGCCAAGCGCCTTGGCGGCGGCGGTGCGCAGTTCGCGGAATTTCAGCTCGCCGATCTTGTACGAACAAGCCTGGCCGGGATAGGCGATATAGCGGTCGATCTCGACCACCACGTCGCGCGGTGCCATCGAGGTGTTGGCGAGCATATAATCGATCGCCTGCTGCCGACCCCAGCGCTTGGCATGGATGCCGGTATCGACCACCAGCCGCACCGCGCGCAGCATTTCCATGTCGAGATGTCCGAACAACTGCATCGGATCGGTGAACATGCCGAGCTCCGACCCCAGCGATTCGGCATACAGCCCCCAGCCTTCGGTATAGGCGGTCGCCTGGCCGTGGCGCAGCAGCGGCGGCAGGTCGGCATTCTCGGCCGCGAGCGTCAGCTGGAAATGGTGGCCCGGAATGCCCTCGTGCAACGTCAGCGTCTCGAGCGTCGGGATCGGCCGGGTGCCCAGCATCGACATGTTGAAGAACAGGATCCCCGGCGACACGCCATCGGGCGGGCCGACGCGGTAATAGCCGGTGCCGCGCTGGTCGCCCAGTGCGGGCAGCGGGCGGACCTCGAACGGCGCCTTGGGCCTTGCGTGGAACAGCCGCGGGATCGCCGGCCAGATCCGCTCCTCGATCGCCTTGAACCGGCCGAGCAGCTCTTCCGGCGTCTTGCAATAATAGCGCGGGTCGGTGCGGACATGCTCGAAGAATGCCTTGAGGTCGCCGTCGAAGCCGACCTTGGCGCGCACCGCCTCCATCTCCGCACGGATGCGCGCGACTTCGGAAAGGCCGAGCTGGTGGATGTCGTCGGCCGAGCGCGTGGTCGTGGTATGCCGCGCCAGATCCCAGGCATAAAGCGCATCGCCGCCCTTCATCGCCCACAGCCCCGGCGCTTCGGGCGCATCGGGCAGATAGGTGTCGCGCAGATAGGTCGCCCAGCCGCGATAGGCGGGGTAGACCTTGCCTTCCACCGCCGCGCGGAACGCCGCATTGATCCGCTTGCGCTCGTCGGCTGCAATGCTGTCGGGCATGCGGGTGATGCCCGTCCAGAACGGGCTCTGCTCCACCGGCAGCTTCAGCATCGCATCGACCTGCGCCAGCACGTTGGCGACGATCACCTTGGGCTGCAGATAGCCCTGGGCGCGGCCCTGCTTCAGCCGGGCGATCGTGCTGTCCATGTACCCGACAAAGCCATCGATCCTCACCAGCGCCGCGTCGTAATCCGCAGGTGTCGCAAAGGGCGCGGCCCCGCTCGAGAGGAAATCGGGGAACTCGATGTGCAGCCCGAACGAGGGGTTGAGCGGCGCCATGCGCTGGACCTCGAACAGGCCGCTGTCGAACAGGGTCAGCGTCTGCCGGGTCTGATAGTCGAACACGTCATATGCGATGCGATCGGCTGCGGGCAGGCCGGTGCGATCGATCGCCTTGAGATCGGCCAGCGCAACCACTTTGTTGGCGCGCAACGCCTTGGCGTAATTATCGCCCAGCGGATCGACGAACAACGCGCCTGCGCTCTTGCCCGTGCGCGCGGCGCGCAGCGGGTTGAGCGCGGCATCGGCGGCCTCGCTGCGTTCGAGCAACGCGCGCAACGCCTGGGACGCGGACGAACCCTGCGCCATAGCGGGCAGCGGCGTCAGCGTGCTGGCGGCCATCGCGCTGATCAGCGTCCGGCGCGAGAGTTGGAAAGACGGACTGTGCATGGCGGGTCCCCGAGTTGCTTTTCGCTTGTTGCTGATCGTGTCGCACCAGCGCAATAATGCAAGCCGGAGAGGCGGGAGGGTGCAAAACCCCGTGAAAGAGCCAAAAGCGCGGTAATCCGGGCATTTGCAAGGCATGTCGTTGTCTTTGGCGTAGCCTTATCGTCGTTACGTTGCGTCTGGCGCAATGAATTTGCGCGGTCTAGCGCATTGTTTTCCACAGCCATTGCCTCAGGCTTGGCGCCACACACCTATGGAGGGTCCCGAAAATGAATCGACCGCATGTCTTGGCTGCCTTTGCCGCAAGTCTGGGGCTGGCCGCCACTCCGGTTGCAGCCCAGCCGCGGGCCGATGCGCCCGTGATGACCGCGCTGGTCGGCGGCGCGGTGGTCGACATCGACAGCGGTGCATCGATCCGCGATGCGGTGGTGCTGATCGAGGGCGAGAAGATCGTGCGCGTCGGCCCGTCCGCGAGCATCGCCGTGCCGCCGTCCGCCAAGGTCGTGCGGATGGACGGCAAGTGGCTGGTGCCGGGTCTGATGAACATGCACGTCCATTTCGGGCTGAAGCTACCCGGTGCCGAGGGTGCCGAGCTGATGAACGAGAAGGATGGCGAACAGATCCTGCGGATGGCGGCGAATGCGCACCGCACTTTGCTCGCCGGAGTGACCACGGTGCGCCTGACGGCCGAGGACCGCGGGCTCGACTTCATGCTCAAGCGCGCCATCGGCAAGGGTCAGGCGATCGGGCCGAGGATCGAATCGGCAGGCGAACTGATCGTGCCCACGGGCGGTCATGGCTCGCTCGAGGCCGACGGCCCCGCCGAGCTGAGCAAGGCGGCGAGGCTGCAGATCAAGGCCGGCGCCAGCTGGATCAAGATCGCGATTTCGGGCGGCATATCGGACACCCATGGCGATATCTCCGCCGCGCCGATGACCGATTCAGAGCTCTCGACGATCATCGAGGTCGCGCATCGCAACGGCGTCAAGGTCACCGCGCACAACGGTTCGTCCGAGGCGGCGATGCAGGCGCTCAAGTTCGGCGTGAACTGCTTCGAGCATGGCTATCACCTCAACGATCAGGTTCTCACCGAGATGAAGAAACAGGGGACATGGCTGGTCCCGACCATCGTGGTCAGCCAGCCCGGTGCCTATCAGTTCTATCGCAAGATCGGTTCGCCCGAATGGTATCTGGAACGGGTCGCATCGACCGGCAAGGACCATTGGGCGGTGCTGCAAAAGGCGATCCGCATGGGGGTCAATGTCGCGCTGGGGACCGATCAGTTCCCGTTCGAGCCCAATGGCGGCACCACCGCCACGGTGGCCGAGGCCGAGCTCTACCACAAGGCAGGCATGACGCATCTGCAGGCGCTGCAGGCCGCAACCATCCGTCCGGCGGCGATGCTGGGTGTCGACAAATCGGTCGGGCGCATCACTGCGGGCCAATATGCAGATATCGTCGCGGTCGCAGCCGATCCCACCAAGGACATCTCGGCGCTGCGCACGCTCGACTTCGTGATGAAGGGCGGGGTGATCTATCGCAACGACACCGCGCCTGAAACCATCGCGCGCTGAACCGGTCACACAAGGGACGCCCCATGAAATATCCTCTGCTCGCCTTCACCGCCTTGTGTGCCACGCTTGCCTCGCCTGCCTCTGCGGAGACGATTGCGCTGGTCGGCGGCACGGTCGTCGATCTCGCCGGCAAGGCGCCGATCCGCGATGCGGTGGTGGTGATCGAGGATGAGCGCATCCAGGCGATCGGGCCGCGTGCATCGACCAGCGTGCCATCCGGCGCCAGGGTGATCCCGATGGAAGGCCGCTGGCTGATCCCCGGGCTGATGAACATGCATGTCCACCTCGCGCTCAACCTTCCGGGGGCATCGCGGATCTACAACGAAACCCCCGATTCGATGGTGCTGCGCTCGCTCGACAACGCGCAGAAGTCGCTGCACTCGGGGGTCACCACCATCCGCCTGACCGGATCGGACGCGGGGGTCGATTTCACGCTCAAGCGCGCGATCGACGCTGGCATGTTCGATGGCCCGCGCATCCACACCGCAGGATCTTCGATCGTCGCCACCGGCGGGCATGGCAAGACCGAGGTCAACGGCCCGGCCGAGTTTTCGCGCGCGGTCCGCGAGCAGGTGAGGGCCGGGGCCACCTGGATCAAGCTGGGCATATCGGGGGGCATTTCCGACACGCATGGCGATATCGGGGCATCCCCCTTCACCGATGCCGAGCTGACCACCGCGATCGAGGTCGCGCATCGCAACGGGGTCAAGGTCACCGGCCATACCGGCTCGCCGATCGCGTCCGAGGTCGCGATCGATGCAGGGATCGACGCGTTCGAGCACGGCTATTTCCTGACCCCGCCGGTGCTCAGGAAGATGAAGCAGAAGGGGGTGTGGTTCATCCCGACGATCGTCGTGTCGCAGAGCGGCGCAAGGGAATTTTACCGCAAGATCGGGTCGCCGCCCTGGTATCTCGACCGAGTGGATTCGGTCGGCAAGGCGCATATCCAGTCGCTGCGCGATGCGATTGCCGCAGGCGTCAGCATCGCGCTGGGGACGGACCAATATCCCTGGGAGCCCAATGAAGGCACGACGGCGACGGTGCGCGAGGCGGAGATCTATGTCGATGCCGGTATGACACCCGCACAGGCGCTGCGTGCAGCCACGATCGAGCCTGCAAGGATGCTGGGCGTCGACAACGAGGTCGGTGTTCTCAAGCCCGGCTATTATGCCGACATCGTCGCGCTTGATGCCGACCCCACCGCCGATATCGCCGCGCTGCGCACCATCGGGTTCGTGATGAAGGGCGGCAAGGTGATTCGCGATGATCGCCAGCGTTGAGGCGGCCTGGGCAAGCTCGGGAAGCCGACTGGCCTGTCGAACAACGTACTGAATAAAAACAGATTGTCAGTGCGCTGAAAGACGCAGCTGTTTCTCCGTGGGAGGCAGTTTGGCTCGGCCAGTCCAACGATATCGCGTCTAGTTTGCATCCAGCGCAACGAAAGCGGATTTACAATGTTGTTGAAACAACGCTTCAACTGACGGACACTTCACGTAACGGCACGGTCAATCGGTCGCCGATCAAGCAACAAAATTACAGGGAGCCTCATGTGAAGAAAACGCTGCTCGTCGCCTCCATCGTCGCCGCCTTTGGCATGGCGACGCCCGCCGTGGCGCAGGACAAGCCCGCGACCGATATCGTCTCGAAAATGTTCATCTGGTGGAACGAGGCGTTCAAGACGCCCGGTGCCTATACGCCCGAAAATTTCTCCAAGTTCTTCACGCCTGAAGCCACTCTGGTGCTCGAAGGTCGCACCGTCATCAACGGCGTGGACCAGTGGGCGACCCATTTCCAGAAGATCCAGTCGGGCGGCGGCGATGTCGAGATCGTCGTGCCGTTCAAGGATGTCTTCGAGGCCAAGGACCGCGTGTACACCTATCACGTCATCCGCTCGCGGCGCGATGGCAAGACGGGCTGCTCGCTCGCGGCAGGCCATGCAGAGCTCAAGGGCGGCAAGATCGCCTCGATCGTTCTGGTGCGGCACACGCTCGAAGCGGGCAAAGACCCGCTCGACGCCCAGTGCTGGACGGACTGACACCTTAAAGCTGCGACTTCGGAGAGGATTGGATCATTGGAACCGGCGGATATCACCGCCGGCGAAGAGGGGGTTTTTGACATGACATACAGCATCTATCGCACGCGCGGCGCTCGCCGTTTCACCATCAGCGCTGCCGCAACGGCGTTGATCGCAGGTCTTTCGGCCATGCCCGCTTATGCCCAGGAGGCCGAGGAATCGGTGGGCGCCAACGACATCGTCGTCACCGCGCAGCGCCGCGAGCAGAGCCTGCAGGATGTGCCGATCGCGATCACCGCGCTCAGCGCCGAGACGATCAAGAACCAGAACATCCAGAGCGTCGAAGACTATTTCGCGATGACGCCCAATGTCAGCTTCCAGTCCAACGGTTCGCGCGACCGCAAGGATCTCGCGATCCGCGGCATCTCGAACCAGCTCAACCCCTTTGCCGATGTGCGCCAGTCGAGCTACGCCTTCTATGTCGACGAGTTCAACGTCGCGGCGGGCACCAGCAACCCGCAGATCGTCGATCTGGAGCGGATCGAAATCCTGCGCGGGCCGCAGGGCACCTATTTCGGGCGCAACGCGGTGGGCGGCGCGATCAACGTCATCACCAAGAAGCCCGTCGACAGGTTCGAGGGCGAGTTCGAGGTCGGGTACAGCAGCTTCGACACCAAGCGTGCGCAGGGCGTGATCAACGTGCCGATCATCCCCGGTGTCCTCGCGTTGCGCGCATCGGGCCAGTTCGAGAAGTCCGACGGCAATATCCGCAACATCAACCGGATCGGCGGCGGCAACGACAGCGAATATTATACGGGCCGCGTCCAGCTGCGCTTCACTCCGATCGACGATCTCACCTGGGATTTCATGTACAATTATTCGGATGAAGAGGTGGGCATGCGCAACGGCGTGCCGACCGGCTTCGTCACCCGCACCTGGGCTTCGGTCTATTATGGCAGGACCGCCGGGCTGATCGGCGATCCCGATGGCGTCGGCTTCTTCCCGCAGAACAACAGCCGCGTGAACTTCAACCGCCCGCAAAGCGTCGGCACCAAGTTCGAATATTTCAGCACGCGCGCCGTGTGGGATTTCGGCATTGCAGAGCTGACGGCGGTCGGTGGGCATCTTGTCGCCGACTCGTTCAACTTCGGCGATGTCGATGGCGGCAGCCGCGACTTCTTCTATGAAGACCTGGTGCTCACCCGCAAGTCGACCAGCGGCGAACTGCGACTGCAATCGACGGGGACGCAGGTGTTCGACTGGAGCATCGGCACGTCGCTCGGCAAGGACACCGGGGTCAGCGACCAGTCCACCTTCCACGGCGCGGCCAGCCCGCTGTGTCCTGCTGCTCGGGCGGGCAATTGCAGCGGGCTCGAGGTGACAGGCGCCGACGGCAATAGCTCCAGCCGCTATTTCGCGATCTTCGCGCAGGGCACGGTCAACTTCTCCGAACAGTTCTCCGCCACTGCGGGCCTGCGCTATTCGTGGGAAAAGGTCACCAACGTCTCGCAGACCCGGTCGAACACGATCGTCACCGGCAACAACGACCGCGCTGCCGATTTCGAGGACCTGTCGCCCAAGTTCACGCTGACCTACAAGCCCAACACCGACCTCATGTTCTTCGCCACCGCCTCGCGCGGGTTCAAGTCGGGCGGCACGCAAACCACCAACAGCGCGGCGCTGACCAACGAGTTCACGCCCGAAACGCTGTGGAACTATGAATTCGGCTCGAAGTTCAATCTGTTCGACAACCGGCTGCGGGTCGACATCACCGCCTTCTACATGGACTGGAAGGACGTGCAGCAGACCATCCGCTTCCAGTTCATCGATCCAGGCACGGGGCTGCTGCGCGGGGTGAGCGGCATCGCCAACGCGGCCTCGGCGGAAAGCTATGGTATCGAAGCAAGCTTCGACGCGCGGCTGACCGACAACTGGAATCTCAGCGGCAATGTCGGATACAACAAGACCAAATATGTCGATTATCCCAATGCGCTGATCGACGGCGTGATCATCGACATTTCGGGCGAGGACCTCACCAACGCGCCCCAGTGGACGCTGGGTGCGCAGACCCAGTATACCGTGCCGATCGGCGAGCGGTTCGAGGCCTTTGCGCGCGCGGAATGGAATTTCCGCTCGTCGATGATCTCCAACCCCTTCTATTATCTCTACCAGAACGTCGCGGGCGAACCGTTCGAAAGCCCCAGCTATCACAACGTCAACCTGCGCCTCGGCATCGAGGACGAAAACATCCGCGCGGTGATCTTCGTCGAGAACCTGTTCAAGGCGGATTTCTATGCCAATGCCTATGAAAAGGCGTTCTACAGCGGCGTACAGGTCGAGCCTTCGTTCCGCGTCTTCGGCGCGAGCCTGGGCTACAAGTTCTGACATCGCCCGAGGGGACGGCTCTGGTCGCGGCCGTCCCCTTGGCTTATTCCAGGACAGGACCGAACAGCATTTTGGAGCAGGACAATGATCGATCGCCGGGGCTTCATGGGAATGGCCGCGGCGAGCGGTCTTGCGGGCATCGTGCCCGAAGCCCTGTTGGCGCAGGGCCTGAGCGCGGATAGCGCGCTTGCCGCGCTGTTGCAGAGACACAGCGAGGCCTTTCTGCGGCGATCGCCCGAGGAGGCGACCGGCAGCAATTTCGATGTCGGAGCCAATGCGGCGCTGCGCGGCCGGCTCGACGATCGCTCGATGGCGGCGCGGGCAACCGATCGTGCGGCGATCAAGGTGGCGCTTGCCAATCTGGACAGCATCAATGTGAGCGCGCTGTCGCCCCGCGCCAGGCTCGACCATGCCGTCGCGCGCTATGTCTATGAGACGCTGGCTGATCTTCTTGGTCGCTATGGCTATGTCGACGGCAATCTGCGGCCCAGCCCCTATGTCGTCAGCCAGATGAACGGCGCCTATTACTGGTTGCCGGACTTCATCGGCAGCCGTCACCCCATTGAGACCGCAGGTGATGTGGACGCGTGGCTCAGCCGGCTGTCGGCCTTTGCGCATGCGATCGATCAGGAAAGCGAGCGCATCCGCCATGATGCCGGGATCGGCGTCATCCCGCCCGATTTTGTTCTCGTGCGCACCATCGCGCAGATCAAGGGATTGCGTGATGGCGCGCCGGGCGATTCCGCGCTGATCGCGCCTGCGCTCAAGCGGATCCGCGCGCAGCAGCTTGGCGATGTGAGCGCACGCGCCTTCGCCGTCTTTCGCGACGAGATCCAGCCCGCGCTCAGCCGCCAGATCGCCGCGCTCGAGGCGCTGGCACCGCAGGCGGACGATCGCGCGGGCGTGTGGAAGCTGCCTGACGGCGAGGCCTATTATGCCGCAGCGGTGCGAGCGAATACCACGGTGGATATATCGCCCGGCGAACTGCACCGCATCGGTCTGGAGCAATGCCGCGCGATCACCGCCGAGATCGACGGGCTGTTGCGCAAGCAGGGGCTGACACAGGGCAGCGTGATCGCGCGGATCGCCGCGCTCAATACCGACGCGCGCTTCCGGGTCAGCGCCGATGATGCCGGGCGCGACGCGCTGGTTGCGCTCGCCACGCAGCAACTCGACACGATCAAGGCGCTGCTGCCAGGCGCGTTCAACAGCCAGACGATCAATCCGATCGTCGTGCGTCGCATTCCCCCGGCGATCGAGGCGGGCGCTCCGGGTGCGTTCTACTCCGAAGGCGCGCCTGGCCAGCCCGGGGTCTATTCGCTCAACCTCAAGAACCCCGGCGAGCATGTCACCTGGCGGTTGCCGACATTGACCCATCACGAGGGCATTCCGGGGCATCACTATCAGGCGAGCGCGCTAGCGCATGCGCCCGCGCTGCCGCTGTTCCGCCGCATCGTGCGCTTTTCGGCCTATACCGAGGGCTGGGCGCTCTATGCGCAGCAGGTCGCCGACGAACTGGGAGTGTATGAGAACGATCCCTTCGGGCGGATCGGCTATCTGCAGTCCAACCTGTTCCGCGCGGCGCGGATCGTTGTCGATACCGGGCTGCACCACCACCGCTGGACCAAGGCCCAGGCGGTCGCATGGATGGTCGAGAATGCAGGCGAGCAGCCCGAGGCGACCGACCGCGAGGTCACCCGCTACGCGGTCTATCCCGGCCAGGCGTGCAGCTTCAAGGTTGGCGCCAATGCCATCGTTGCCGCGCGCGAAACCGCCCGCAAGGCGCAAGGCACAGCCTTTGACGTGCGCGGCTTTCATGATCTGGTGCTGGCATCCGGGCCGATGCCGATGACCGTGCTGGATGCCGCAGTACGCGACTGGAGCGGACGCACCGCCTAGGCGTTTCAGCGCTTCATTTTCTTGGCCGAATTTTGACCGGGATCAAATCCCGATCGCAAAGTTGTCCGTACAACTATCGTGTCAGATCGCTTCCTCCGGCACCCGGCGCAGGGAAGGGGCGTGACGATATTGGTGAGCCCGAAGTCCGGAGTGCGCTGCCGCTTCCGGCCCGATGGAAAGGCCCGACACGATGACCAGCGATCTTCCACCTGCCTATACCGCGCTGATGCGCCACCCGATGATGCCGCGCACCAGCCACGACGAGGCTGCCCGGTTCAATTTCCTGACCCACTTCAACCGCTATGTGTCCGGCACGCTGGGGCGGGGCAACCAGCTGGCCTATGATGCCCGCGTGCTGCCCGCCTTTCGCGCGGAGCATGGTCGCGATCCGCAGCACCGCGACGAGATCCGCGAGGGGATGAACCGCGATCCGTTTCACCGCACATGGTCGGCGCTCAAGCGCAATTCGATGGAGATGCGGCAGATGAACGGCCGCCAGGCGGTGCTGCGCCAGCTCGACGCGCTCGACGCGCAGGCGCGCCAGTACAACGAGCATTCGGGCCAGCTCGAGCTCGATTCCGGAATCGTCCAGCCCGAATATCAGACCTGCGTCGACATCCACTGCCAGCCCGGCGGCTATCATGGCGAGGAACGGCCCGGGGATGTCACGGTCGGGGCGAACTATGACGTCGGGCTGTTCGCCACCACCGGCGGCGCGCTGGGCGCTCTCAACGATGGCGGCGGGCAGGCGGTGGTCGCCTGGGCCAAGGCCAACAGGCCCGGCTGGTCGCCCCGGCGGATCCTCGATATTGGGTGCACCATTGGCCACAATGCGGTGCCGATCGCGCAGGGCTATCCCGATGCGGATGTCACCGCGATCGACACCGCCGCGCCCAGCCTGCGCTATGGCGCAGCGCGCGCGGCGGGGCTGGGAGTGCGCAACATCCGCTTCGTTCAGGCCAATGGCGAGGACCTGTCGCGCTTTGCCGACGATCATTTCGACTGGGTGCAGACCACGATGTTCCTGCACGAGCTTTCCGCCGCATCGTTGCCGCGTATCCTTCGCGAGGCGTACCGCGTGCTCAAGCCCGGCGGGCTGATGCTGCATGTCGAGCAGCCGCAATATGGCCCGGATATGCCGCTGTTCGAACAGTTCATGCGCGACTGGGACGCCTTCAACAACAATGAGCCATTCTGGTCGGCGATGCATGGCGTGAACATGGAGCAGGCGATGGAAGAGGCGGGCTTTGATCGGGCGGAGCAGTTTTCCGTCGGCGTGCGCGCGGTGGTCGATCCGTCGATCTTCCCGCCGTCGCCCGATGGCGCGTCGGAGGATTATGGCCGCGCGGCGATCTGGAACGCCTATGGCGCGTGTAAGCCTGCTCGGGCGCAGGAGATGGCGGCATGACCGAGGGACTGGACTGGATCGAGCGCTCAGGCGCGCGCGCCAAGGGCCGCCGCCCCGCATTTTTCGACGAGCCCGCGGTCGACCGGCTCTATTCGCTGACGCTGGCGCTCGCCGCCGAACTGTCCGCGACGCGCGAGCGGCTGGATACGGTCGAGCGGCTGCTCGAGGCCGGCGGCAGTCTCAGACGCGAGGATGTGGAGGCGTATGCCCCCGACCGCGCCACCGGGCACGAACGCGGCGAGGCGACGCGCGCCTATATCGCGCGGATCATGCGCGGCTTTCAGCAGGAGGTCGAAGCGATGGAGCATCCCGATCCGCCGATCATGGATGTGGTCGAGGCACTGACCCGGCCCTGATGCCGGGCTGGAGGCAAATCAAAAAAATCGGGGGGATAGGGTGATAGAAGAAGTTCTCGTGCTGCGCTGGGTGCATATCCTGGCCATGGTGTACTGGCTGGGGGGCGAATGGGGCGTCTTTCAGTCGAGCTACAATGTCACCAACCCCGCCCTGTCGCTCGACGAGCGCAGGAGGCACATGGAAACCGCCTATCGCATCGACATCCTGGCGCGCACGGGGATCATCCTGCTGTTGCCGCTGGGTCTGCACATGGGGAATATTTATGGCCTGCAGCCCTTTGGCGGCGGCTATCTCACCGCGATGTGGCTGTTCGTCGCGGGCTGGCTGGGGCTGTGCTGGGGGGCGTTCTTCGCGCGCGAAACCGACACAGGTATCAGGCTCACCAAGGCCGACGAGGCGATCCGCTATCTGCTGATCCCTGCAATCTTCATCACCGGTATATCCTCGCTGCTGGGAAATGGTCCTTTCGAGGCGAGCGAGGGGATGCGCTGGTACGCAGCCAAGCTGACGCTCTACGGTTTTACCTTGTGCATCGGGCTGGGGCTGCGCTGGATCATGCGGCGCTGGACCACCCGTTTCCGGGCGCTGGCGCTGGGCCCCGATCCCGCGCAGGAGGCCGCGCTGGCGCGCGAGATCGGCTATGGCCGCATGATGGCCTATGTCTACTGGATCACCATTGCCGGAATCTGCTTCCTGGGCACGGTGAAGCCGTTCTGATCGCCGTGCCCTGGGCGGGTTACTCCGCTGCTACCCGCTGCTCGACATTCTGCGGGCCACGGATCAGCCCGCCCGGGCGTGCCTGAGTGACCTCGCCATTGCGGAAGGTGACCTCGCCCGACTTGATCGTCGCGACATAGCCGTCCGCCTTTTGCAACAGGCGCTTGCCGCCAGCCGGCAGATCGAACGCCAGCCACGGGCGGCTGAGGCGCAGCGCCGCGAAATCGATGATGTTGAGGTCGGCGAGATAGCCGGGCCGCAGCACTCCGCGATCGTTGAGGCCATAGAGCCGTGCCGTGTCATGGCACTGGCGCTTGACCGCCAGCTCCACCGGGATCGTCCCAGCCTTGCGGTCGCGCGCCCAGTAGCTCAGCAGGAAGGTGGGGGCAGCCGCATCGCAGATGGTGCCGCAATGCGCGCCGCCATCGGACAACGACACGACGGTGTCGTCGCGCTCGAGCAGGCCCTTGATGAAATCGAGATTGCCATCCTGGTAGTTGAGGATGGGCAGATAGATGAAGCCGTTGCCGTCATCCGCCATCAGCGTATCATAGGCAAATTCCGCTGCGTCCTTGCCTGCAGCGTCCGCCTGCAGCGCGATGCTGTCATCACGGGTTGGCTCGTAGGTGAAATCATCGTGCATGGCGAACTGCAGCGCAAAGCCTGCGGTCACCAGCATGAACAGCGCCGCGATATCGAGCGAGGGCGGGGGCAGATTGTCTTCGGCGAGCAACTGCGCCTTGAACGCGGGATCCTTGAGCTTTGCGAGCTGCTGATCCCAGGGAAGTTCTGCGATCGCGCGCCAGCTGGGGCGCTGGACGAACGGGTGCACCGTGCCGCGCCAGTTCATCACCACCCCGGTGCCGCGCAGCGAAATCTGCGCCACGACATTCCCGCCAGTGCGGTTGGCTTGCTCGCACGCCGCCATTTGCTCGGTCCATGTCATCTGCTTCATCGGCGATTGCAGCATGGCGAAGGTCACCGGCAGCCCGGTCTCCTTGGACAAAGCGGTCATCCAGTCGAACTCGTTCCATTCGGGTACCAGGTCGGACGCCATCTCGAACACGCCATAGCCGACATTGCCCATTGCGCGACCGATGCCGATCAGTTCCTTTGCAGTCGCCGTGGTACCGGGGACCAGCTCGCCGTCGATCGACTTGTGCAAGACGGTACGCGAAGACGAAAAGCCGAGTGCCCCCGCGCGCAGACCGTCCTCGACGATCCGCGACATTGCGGCGACATCGGCGTCGGTCGGCTCTTCGTTGCGCGCGCCACGCTCGCCCATCACATAGGCGCGCACCGCGCCATGCGGCACATGGGTGCCGATATCGATGGTGCGCGGGAGCTTCTCGAGCGAATCGAGATATTCGGGGAAGCTTTCCCAATCCCAGGTCATGCCTTCGGCAAGCGCTGTGCCCGGAATGTCCTCGACGCCTTCCATCAGGCCGATCAGCCACTGGTGTTTGTCGGGCGCAGCGGGCGCAAAGCCGACGCCGCAATTGCCCATGACCACGGTGGTGACGCCGTGCCAGGACGAAGGCGCCATGACGTCATCCCAAGTCGCCTGGCCGTCATAATGGGTGTGGATATCGACAAAGCCTGGGGTTACGATGTGGCCGCTTGCGTCGATTTCCTCGCGCGCGGGGCCGCTGACCGATCCCACTGCGGCAATGGTATCGCCGCTGATCGCGATATCGCCGACAAAAGGCGCGCCGCCCAGGCCATCATAGATAGTGCCGCCGCGAATGATCAGATCGTACATCTCAAAGCTCCTCATCCGTTCCGCCGCGCCCAGGTCTGATGCCGGGCTGCGCGGGTTTGGAGGGAATGCTAGCTTACCTGCACGGAAAGGGAAGGGGGTTGCAGCGATTTGCGGCGATGGGCGTCGTGCAGCCTAAGCGTCCTAAACCGCGTCCATCGCCCTGGCCACGCGGACGAAATCCTCCACGCTCAAGGTCTCGGCCCTGCGCGAGGCGTCGATGCCCTCGCTTTCGAGTGCCGCAAGTGCGCCGGGCAGACCCTTCAGGCTCTGGCGCAGCATCTTGCGGCGCTGGCCGAACGCCGCTGCGGTAAGCGCTTCGAGCCGCGACGGTGCGACGCCCTCGGGCATCGGCGCGGGGGTGAGGTGGACGATCGCCGACATAACCTTGGGCGGCGGGGTGAAGGCGCTGCGGTGGACCTTCATCGCCAGCCGCGCATGGCAGCGCCACTGGCTGAGGATGGCGAGGCGGCCATAGGCATCGTCGTTGGTGGCAGCGACGATGCGGTCGGCAACTTCGCGCTGGAACATCAGCGTCAGAGAGAGCCATTGAGGCGGCCAGGCCTTGCCCCCCAGCCAGCCGACAAACAGCGCGGTGCCGACATTGTAGGGCAGGTTGGAGACGATATGGCAGGGCCCGGGCATCACCTGGCCCAGCGGCAGTTCGAGCGCGTCGCCCTCGATCACCGTCAACTGGCCGGGGAAACCGTCTGCCAGTTCGGCAAGCGCGGGAAGGCAGCGGCGATCGCGTTCGATCGCGGTGACCCTGGCGCCGGCGCGCAGCAGCGCGCGGGTCAGGCCACCGGGACCGGGGCCGATTTCGAGCACATCGTGGCCATCGAGATCGCCCGGAACTGCGGCTATCCGGTCGAGCAATTGCTCGTCGAGCAGGAAATTCTGGCCCAGCGCCTTGCTGGCGGCAAGGCCATGGCGCGCGATCACGTCGCGCAAGGGGGGCAGGGCCGTCACGGGATTGCGCATCAGCCTTCGTATGTCTTGCGGTGCTGCCAGGCGGCGCTCGCCATGCGGATCGCGGCGATCATCGAGCTGGGGCTGGCGCGGTCCTTGCCGGCGATGTCGAAGGCGGTGCCATGGTCGGGCGAGGTTCGCACGATCGGCAGGCCGAGCGTCATGTTGACCGCATCGTCGAAGTGAAGTGCCTTGACCGGGATCAGCGCCTGGTCGTGATACTGGCACAAGGCGACATCATAGCGGGCGCGGGCGGCGGCGTGGAACATCGTGTCGGCGGGCAGCGGACCTGCGACATTGAACCCTTCGGCGCGCAGCTGGTCGATGGCGGGAATGATGATCTCGGCCTCTTCGCTTCCCATGCTGCCCTGCTCGCCTGCATGCGGGTTGAGCCCCGATATCGCCAGGCGTGGGCTTTCGATGCCGAAATTGCGCGCCATGCCCTTGGCGGCGGCGCGCGCGCGGTTGACGATCAGGTCGATGGACAATGCGCCAGGCACCTGCGCGATGCCGATATGCACGGTGATGGGCACCACCCGCAGCGACGGGCCTGCAAGCAGCATCGCGACATTCTGCCGCGCCACGCCGCAGGCTTCGGCGATGAACTCGGTCTGGCCGGGAAAGTTGAAGCCGACCTTCTGCAACTGGATCTTGGATATCGGCCCGGTGACGATGGCACAGGCGGTGCCGGCGCGCGCCAGCCCCACGCCCATCTCAAGCGCCTGCAATGCGCAGCGCGCACCATCGAGATCGGGCTGGCCGGGGACCACAACGCCGCTGTCGATCACCGGCAGCACGGGCAGCGCGGTGGCGAAGTGCGCGGGCGCATCCGATGGCGTGTCGATCACCGCGATCGGGCCGCTCCACACGCCTGCAAACGCGCGCGGATCGCCGATCGCGAAGAACGGGGCCAGCCCGTGTTCGTCGCGCGCCTGCCAGCTTTTCCCGATGATCTCGGGGCCGATGCCGGCGGGGTCACCGGCGGATATGGCCAGCAACCCGCTCACGCCCGGACAAGGTCCGCAGGCAGCATCAATTGTACTCGATCACCGCGTCCCGGCGAAGATCGCGCAGATAGATCTGCGCGCGGCGGTTGACCTTTTCTTCTTCCATATTGGCCATCAGCTGTTCGGCGCTGGGGCCGCCCTCGGTCTGCGGATCGTCACGGCCGCACAGCACCAGCACGCGCACGCCATCCTTGACCGATCCGAAAGGCTGGGTCGCCTCGCCGATCGACAGCGCGATCAGCGTGTCCTGCAGCGGCGCGGGCAGATCACGCACCGGAACCTGATCGTTGTTGGTCACCGTCGCGCCAAGCTTCGCGGCGATCTCGTCGGCAGAGCCGCAGCCCTTGATCGCACGCGTTGCAGAGGCGAATTCGGATGCACGCCGCGTCGCTTCACCCTCGGTGGTGCCGGGCGCAAAGGCGATCGAAAGCTGCTTGAGCCCCAGCAGCGCATCGCGCGGGTTGGCGGTGAGGATCTGGCGCTTGTCGATAAGATACATCAGCGAAAAGCCGCCGGGGATCTCGATCGGTCCGGCGAGCTGACCGACCTGCATGTCGCGCGCGACCACGGCGAGCGCCGGGGGAAGCTGGCCAAGCTGCAGCCAGCCCAGATCGCCACCGACCGCAGCGGTCGAGGCTTCGGAGAACTGGCGGGCATAGGCGACGAACGATCCGCCCTGCTGGAGCTGCTCGACGATGCGCGTGGCATTCTGGGCGACTTCGGCACGGTTCTGCGAATTGGCCGACAGATAGATTTCACCGATGCGGAATTCTTCGGTGCCCTTGGACGCCTTGAGCCGTTCGATGACCTCTTTGACTTCCTCTTCGGACACGTTGATGAACGGCGTGACGTTGCGCCCCAGCAGCCGCTGCCAGGCAAGCTCGCCGCGGATCTGCCGCTTGAGCGAGCGCGACGACGAGCCGATGCTGTCGAGATACTTGTCCAGAGCGGTGGTGTCGCGGCGGAAGTTCTGCGAAGCGACCTGCGCATAAGTGCGCTCGACCTGCGCCTCTTCCACGGTGATGTCGTTGGCCGCAGCTTCCTGAATCTGCAGCGTCTCGTCGATCAGGTTGCGCAGCACCTGCAGCCGCAGCCGCGCGCGCTCCTCTTCGGAAACGGGGGCATCATTGGCCGCCAGGATCAGCGCGACACGCTGGTCGATATCGGTCCCGGTGATGATCTCGCTGTTGACGATGGCGGTGGCGCGGCGGACATTGGGGTCCTGCTTGCCGAAGATCGTCAGACCTTCGGGCACGTCGAGCGTGGTCTCGGGCGGGGCCGCGTCGTCTCTGACGGTCTGGGCGATTGCGGGCAAGGAGATCCCCGCAATCAGCGACAGCAACAGCGTCTTTTTCGCCAGCTGACGGGTACGGATCGCGATGGTGTTCAATGCGTGCAAGCTCATATCTTCCTGAATGGAGAAAAGCGACCCTGTGCCCATCTTTCCGTTAACCGTGGATGAGCGGGGCGGTGAATATCGCCTTTGGGCTTAAAAGCCAAGGTTGCGCAAGGCAACCCGCAGCAGAAAGGTATCGCCGCGCTGCGCATCGCCCACCGGGATGTAGTCGCGCCGCCAGGTGACGCCCAGTTCCAGGCAGTCATCCTCATACGCGACGCCCAGCCGCGTACGGATCGGTTCGAATCCGTCGGACTGCAACCGGGGGTCTTCCTCGGCATTGCTGAGATCGACCACCGCCGCGCCGAACACCGACCAGTAGCGCGCCAAGCGGACGCGGCCTGCCACGCGCAGTTCCTCGCGGTCGGCAAGATCCTCGACCTCGGGGCCGATGTCGCGGTTGAGGCGCAGATAGCCGATCTGGGCATAGGTCTGCCGACCACCCACGGTGATGTCGACCTCGTTGCGGCGCACAGCCAGATTGTCCTTGTCCAGCCGGAAACGGTGGGTGTAGCGGATGAAGTTGCGCAGCTTGAGGTCGAACCGTCCGACGACATCGGAGGTGCGGTTGCCCAGCCCGGTGCCTTCGGGGAGGAAATCGCGCTCGTCATCGAAGCGATAGCTTTGCCCGACCACGGCGTTCAGCTGCATGCCGGGGCGCTGCAGCGACCACTCGACGCCATAGACGACCCGCACGCCCTCTTCCAACCGGTCATAGCCGGGCAGGCGGTTGAGCGCGAACAGGTTGCTGTCTTCGAGTTCGACGGCGCGCGAATCCTCGTTGGGGAGCTCGAGGTTTCCGGTCGTTGGCGTCGCGACGACCTGGACACGCGGGCTGAGCACCTGGGTGCCGCCAAACGCCTCGCCGACGAAAGGCCAGCGCATGTCAGCCGCCACCGATCCGCTGGCGCGCGCCTGCAGCCCGGATTCGCCGCGATAGATCAGCGTGTTGGTCAGCGCGTTGTCGCTGCTGTTATAGACGTCGCCGCGCGCCAGCGCGGTCAGCGTGAATTCCTGTCCAAGCCCGGTCAGCCGGCGCATGTCCCAGCGCGCCTGAGCGAAGGCGCGCTGTGTGTCCTGCCCGGCGGTGCGGGTGATGGCGAGCGTGTTGATCTGGAACTCGACCTTGCCGCCGGCAACCTGCTCGGGCAAGCGCAGCCGCCAGTCGACCACCGGCAGCGCGATGGGCACCTGGCCCTGCGGGTCGTTGACTCGCAGCGTCTGCGTCGCCCAGCCGGCGAGCGAGAAATAGCTGTTGGGGCCGATCCGCTCGGCCTCGACGGTCGAGCGCAGCCGGTCGTCGCGGCTGACATCATAACGCCGCAGGAACGTGCGGTCGGTGACTGCCCGGATCGACCCGCTGACGCTCCACGCCTCGCTAAGCTGGAACCGCCCCGTCGCGTCGAAATAGCCGCGGAAGTCATCTTGGCTGTCCGCTGCGATTCCGCCTGCACCCACCGGGATGCGCGATCCTGCGGTCGCATAGCCGGTGATCTGATACGCGCCGCGATCGGTCAGCGCGCGATAGGTCGCGTTGGCCATCGGCAGCGCCTCGGTGAAGACCGATCCGGTCACCGTAAGATCGCGATTGGGCGCAAGGTTGAAGTAGTAGGGCACGCTCAACTGCACGCCATTGGCCTGGCTGAAGCGGATGTCGGGAACCAGCAGGCCGCCGCCGCTGCCTTCGCCAACCGGGTGGCTGAGGCCGGGCATCGGGATCACCGGCAGCCCGAACAGCTCCAGGCGCGCGCCCTGATAGCGCACGCGCTTGTCGACGGGGTTGTAGACGACCTTGATCGCGCGCAGCTGCCAGCTCGGGTTCTTGGGCTTGCCGGTGGGGGTTTCGACCAGACAGGCGGAATAGGCGGCATTCTCAAGCGTGATGACGCCATCGTCGCGCACGCCGCGGGTGGCGACCATCCGGCCACCGGCTTCGAGCACCACCAGGATGTTCTCGATCACGCCGTCGCGGATGGTCTCGGTAAGCTCGATGGAATCGCCGTAGAGCTTGTTGCCTTCCGGGTCGGTGATCTGGACCTCGCCGTTGGCGCGGACCTCGCCCGACTTGCGATCCCAGGTGACGCTGTCGGCGACCAGTGACTGGTCGGCGCGGACCAGCAGGACGTTGCCGGTCGCGGTGACGACGTCGGCGTTGCTGTCATAATCCAGCCGGTCGGCGGTGAACTCGATCACCTGCTCGGCCTCGGGCTGCGCGCCGCTGACGCCGGGGGCATCATCCTGCGCATCGGCAAATTGCACGATGTCCTTGCGGTTGAAGGTCAGGTTCTCGCCCAGCAGATAGCTGGTGCGCGTGCACACCTGCTGATCCGCTGCCATGGCAGGCACCGCATTGGCTGTCAGCAAAGCTGATCCCAGCAGAAGATATGCCCGTTTAACCTGCAAGCCGTCCATCCATCGCTCTATCCGGTGGGGCTCGCGGTCAAGAATCGTCGACCGGCCTCTCGCCAGAATCGGCCCTATCGCACTGCGATGACGCAACTGCAAACCGCTTTCGACAGCCCGTGTAACGCTGCGGCAAATGCTGGCAAACACGATGAACCTGTCCTATCGCTTGCAAGTCTGGCTGCAGAACCGATATGTCGGGCGCAGCCATCTGCCGCCTCAAAGCCATGGCATAGAGGCGATATGGTGCATAATCGATTAACCAGGCAGCGCCGCCTGCCGCTCGGGGATCCCTTGATGAAGATAGTTTTTGACGCGTCTGCCGATAGTTATGCCGTGGTTGCCTTTCCGGTTGCCAAGGATGAGCTTGCCAGTCTGAACCTGCCGCTCGATGCTGGCCAGGTGGTGCGCGATGGCGCAAGGGCGGCACGGTTCGAGGCAGGCGCGGGCGAAGTGTTCGACGTGTTCGTCAGCCAGGGCGGCAAGACGCTGCGGGTCGCGCTTGTGGGCACTGGCGCCGGCGCGCGCGCCGACATGGAGCGAGCCGGCGGCCAGCTGGTCGCCAAATACCAGCGTTCGGGCGTCGAATCGCTGGCGGTGGACATGACCCATGGCGCAATCGCCACCAACCGCGATGCTGCCGCACAGTTCCTGTTCGGCGCGGACCTGCGAAGCTGGTCGCACGACCAGTACCGCACCAAGCTTCCTGCCAAGTCGAAGGTGACGCTGGGCGAGATCGCCGTGATCGGTGGTCCCAAGGGGCTGCAGGCCGGCTGGACCGACCACGCAGCGATTGCCGCAGGTGTCGCGCTGACCCGCGAACTGGTCACCGAGCCTGCCAACATCATCTATCCCGAAAGCTTCGTCGAACGCTGCAAGCCGCTCGAGGCGCTGGGCGTCGAGATCACCGTGCTGGGCCAGGACGAGATGGAAAAGCTCGGCATGGGCGCGCTGCTCGGCGTGTCGCAGGGTTCGGTGCGGCCGCCCCGGATGATCGCGATGCGCTGGAATGGCACCGGCGATGCGCAGTCCAAGCCCGTCGTTCTGGTCGGCAAGGGCGTGACTTTCGATACCGGCGGCATATCGATCAAGCCTGCTGCCGGCATGGAAGACATGAAGTGGGATATGGGCGGCGCAGGCGCGGTCGCTGGCACGATGAAGGCGCTGGCAGGCCGCAAGGCCAAGGCGCACGTCATCGGCATCTGCGGCTTGGTCGAGAACATGCCCGATGGCAACGCGCAGCGCCCCGGCGACGTGGTTACCAGCATGTCCGGCCAGACCATCGAGGTGATCAACACCGATGCAGAGGGCCGTCTGGTGCTGTGCGACGCGCTGCACTGGGCGCAGGAGCAGTATGATCCGGAATACATCGTCGATCTGGCGACGCTGACCGGCGCGATCATCATCTCGCTGGGCGACCAGCATGGCGGGTTGTTCAGCAACGACGACGGCCTGGCTGACAGGCTGACCGCGGCGGGCAAGGCGGCGGGCGATCCGCTGTGGCGCTTCCCGCTGAGCAAGGCCTATGACAAGCTGATCGACAGCCCGATCGCCGACATCAAGAATGTCGGCCCGCGCGGCGGCGGATCAATCACCGCGGCGCAGTTCCTGCAGCGGTTCATCAAGCCCGGCGTCAAATGGGCGCATCTGGATATCGCAGGCATGGTCTGGGCCGACAAGCCCGGCCCGGTGTGGGACAAGGGTGCAACCGGCTATGGCGTTCGCCTTTTGAATCAGTGGATTGCGGATAACTTTGAAGGTTGAGTCTTAGCTGGCCTATGTCTGCTGGTTTGGAAGGATCGCTCGTCATCGCCGCGTAAGCAGGGGTGATGCTTCTGCGCAGACGTTGAGCAAAGGCGGGATTCCCGCGTTCGCGGGAATGACGGAACAAGCTTAGGGGGGCATCAGATGCAGGTCGATTTCTATCACCTCACCCGCGATCCCGCCGAGCGGGTGGTGCCAGTGCTGGCGACGCGGACGCTGGCGCTGGGGGAGCGGATGCTGATCGTGTCGGCCGATGCAGGTCACCGCGCCTCGCTCAGCCAGGCGCTGTGGACGCACACGCCCGAGAGCTTTCTGGCGCATGGCGATCTTGATGCCCCCAATCCGCAGGTCCAGCCGCTGTTGCTCGCCGATCGGGTCGAAGCCGCCAATGGCGCGGGTTTCGTCGTGCTGGCCGATGGCCAGTGGCGCGACGAAGCGCTGGCCTTTGCGCGCACATTCCTGCTGTTCAACGATGCAACGATCGCCGATGCGCGCAAGGCGTGGGTGACGCTGGGCACACTTGGCGGGCTCGAGAGGCATTATTGGAAGCAGGACGGCGGCAAATGGGTTGAACAGACGCCCGGCAGGCGTCAGGATCAATCCGACTGACAAAGGACACCAGCATGATGCGCAACTTCCTGATGATGGCGACGGCAACGCTGGCGCTCACCGCCTGTGGCGGCGAAAAGACGGTCTACAGCGATGCCGAGGGCAATGAGGTCAAGGTCACCCGCGAAGGCGATGGCGATGCGTCCGAGATCAAGATCACCAGCGCCGACGGATCGGCGACGGTCAACATCGACAGCGGCGGGGCCGACGCCAAGCTGCCGCTGGGGCTTGCGGTCTACCCCGGCGCCAAGGTCGTCTCGACCATGACCTCCAACGCGGATGGCAAGTCGGGCGGCATGGTGGTGATGGAAAGCAGCGCCGACCGCGACACCGTGGTCGCCTGGTATCGCAAGGCGGTCGAGGCCAAGGGCTTCAAGATCGAAAGCGAGATCACCACGCAGGACATGCGTGCCATTTCGGGCACCAAGGATGGCGGCTCGTTCAGCCTTCAGGTGGCGCCTGCCGAAAGCGGATCGTCGATCACGCTGATCGCCGGAGAGGGCTGACACCCCCGCAGATCCTCGCGAGCAGGGCGGAAAAGCGGGTTTTTCTTGCAGCGCACAATCGGTCCGTCTAGGGGCGGCGTCGAATCGCGCCATGCGTGCGCGTGCCCATCGTCAAACTTCAGGAGCACTTCATCATGGCCGTCACCCGGACCTTTTCGATCATCAAGCCCGACGCCACCCGTCGCAACCTGACCGGCGCGGTCACCAAGATGCTGGAAGAAGCAGGCCTGCGCGTCGTCGCCTCCAAGCGCATCCACATGACCCGCGAACAGGCCGAAGGCTTCTACGCCGTACACCGCGAGCGCCCCTTCTTCGGTGAACTGGTCGACTTCATGATCTCCGGCCCCGTCGTCGTGCAGGTTCTGGAAGGCGAAGACGCCATGCAGCGCAACCGCGACATCATGGGCGCCACCAACCCCGCCAACGCAGAACCCGGCACCATCCGCAAGGAACTGGCCGAGAGCATCGAAGCCAACACCGTGCACGGTTCGGACAGCGACGAGAACGCAGCGATCGAGATCGCGTATTTCTTCAAGCCCGAAGAAATCGTCGGCTGATCGGCGAAGGAACGTCGCGGAGGCTGAGCCGTGCTGCTGAACGCACGGCTCAGGATCGCGCTGACCTATCTGTGGCGGCATCACCGGCTGCCACGGATTGACCGGCCCGCGACGTTTACCGAGTTTGTCCAGCACCGCAAGCTGTTTGACCGAGACCCACGGCTTGCGGCGTTTTCCGACAAGGTTGCCGTAAAGCAGTTCGTCGCCGACCGGATCGGCGCGCACTGGATCACCCCGACATTGTGGCACGGCACAACGCTGCCCGCCAATCCGCCATGGCCGCGCCCGGTCGTGGTCAAGTCCCGCCACGGCTGCAACCAGCGCGCCTTCGTGCGGTCCGCCGACGACGACTGGGCTGCGATCCGGCGCCGCAGTGCGCGGTGGATGCGTCAATCATACGGGCGGTCGCTCGATGAATGGCTGTATAGCCGGATCCCGCGCGGCTTGCTGGTCGAGCCATTCATCGGCAGCGACGGCCAGCTTCCGGTCGATTACAAGCTCTACGTCTTCGGCGGCAAGGTCGCCTGCGTCCAGGTGCATCTGGAGCGCGAAACCCGGCACCGCTGGCTTGTGTTGACCCGCGACTGGCAACGGATATCGTCTCCCACCGCCGATGCGGACCCTGCCGCGCCCGTCTCGCTGGACCGGATGATCGAGGCCGCCGAAACGCTGGGGCAGGGCTTCGACTTTGTCCGCGTGGATTTCTACGAGATCGCAGGCGAACCGCGGTTCGGCGAGATGACCTTCTATCCGGGTTCGGGGCTCGATCCGTTCGATCCGCCGGAGTTGGATCTGATGCTTGGGCGTTTGTGGGCCGGGGCACGCGCAACGCCTGCCGCCTAACCGGGTCTCCTGCGAGTTCGCATGGCCCGCCTCTCAAAACTCCGCCGCGATATCCATCATCTTCGTCAGCCGTTTCGGCGCGACGCTGCGCCAGCTGCGGGCGAGCCAGTCGGCGATGTGCTCCCAGTCGGTGCGGCCGGTGTCGAGGCGGATCGCGATCCAGCCCGAGGGCGCGTAGAATTTGGGCAGATAGTACAGCTCCGGATCCTGATCGACGAGTGCTGCCTGTTCGTCGGCACCGCTGGTCTTGACCAACAGCGCGATCGCTTCCTCGCCATGATGGTGGACCGAGACATAGGCGAAATACTTGCCGGTCTTGTCGCCGCCGACGCGCCAGCCGGGTGCGCCGTGCGAAGGGCGGGTGTCGGTCTCGGGCAATGCGAGCGCCAGTTCCCCGACCTTGGCGACGATCCAGTCGGGATCGGCCTCGCGGCTGACATAATCGCTCAGCGTGCGGGCATAAAGCTGGTGCTCGGCGATCAGCACCCGCGCCGCCAGCGTGTCTGCAGTGTCGCCGGGCTGGATCGCGACTGCGCACTGGCCCAGCACAGGGCCATCGTCGAGCTCTGCGGTCACCAGATGCACGCTGCACCCAGCTTGCACATCGCCCGCATCGAGCGCGCGCTGGTGGGTGTGCAGGCCCTTGTACTTGGGCAGCAGAGAAGGATGGATGTTGAGCATCCGCCCCTCCCACCCGCGCACGAAGCCGGGCGTGAGAATGCGCATATAGCCGGCGAGGGCGACGTGATCGGCGCCCGATGCGCGGATCGCATTGTCCATCGCGGCGTCGTGGCTCTCGCGGTCCATGCCCTTGTGCGACAGCGCAAAGGTCGGCACGCCTTCTGCCGCGGCGAGCTTCAGGCCGCCCGCTTCAGGATTGTTCGATGCGACCAACACCACCTCATAGGGGCACGAGGCCGCGCGCGAGGCATAGAGCAAAGCGGCCATGTTGGTGCCGCTGCCCGAGATCAGGATGGCGACGCGGGCCTTCGTCACTTCTCCCCTCCCGCAAGCGGGAGGGGTGGACGAGCCGCAGGCGAGGCCGGGGTGGGCCTGTCTTGCGCAAATTTCAGGCCCACCCCGCGCGGCGAGCCGCGCTGCCCCTCCCGCTTGCGGGAGGGGAGAGGGGCAGAATCACCCCGCATGGGTGGCGCTCCACGCCGCCTTGGCGCTCCAGGTCTCGACCGAACCGCTGACCGTGCAGCCCTTGTCGCCAGCGTCGATCCGGCCGATGCGGTGGACGGTTTCGCCCGCTGCCTCGAGGTCCGCGGTGACCGAGGCCACGTCGCTCTCGTCAACCACCAGCACCATGCCGATTCCGCAGTTAAAAGTGCGCGCCATTTCCTCGGGTTCGATATGCCCCTGCGCCTGCAGGAACGCCATCAGCCGCGGCTGAACCCATGCATCGGCATCGACATGCGCATGCGCGCCATCGGGCAGCACGCGCGGAATGTTTTCGAGCAGTCCGCCGCCGGTGATGTGCGCCATCGCGGCAATGCGGCCCGATTTGACCACGGGCAGCAGCGAGGAGACGTAAATTCGTGTCGGCGCGATCAGCGCGTCGATGAGCAGCACATCCTGATCGAACAGGGCAGGGCGGTTCATCTTCCAGCCCTTGTCCGCCGCCAGACGACGCACCAGCGAATAGCCGTTGGAATGGACGCCCGACGAGGCAAGGCCGAGCAGCACGTCGCCGGGCTTCACCTTGTCACCGGTGAGCACCTCGTCGCGCTCGACTGCGCCGACGCAGAAGCCCGCCAGATCGTAATCGCCCGGAGCATACATGCCGGGCATTTCCGCGGTCTCGCCGCCGATCAGCGCGCAGCCCGCCAGCTTGCAGCCATCGGCGATCCCGGCGACGACGCGTTCGGCAATCCCCGTGTCGAGCTTGCCGGTTGCGAAATAATCGAGAAAGAACAAGGGTTCAGCGCCCTGGACGATCAGATCGTTGACGCACATCGCCACCAGATCGATGCCGATCGCATCATGCCGGTCGTGGTCGATGGCGAGCTTGACCTTGGTGCCCACGCCATCGTTGGCCGCAACCAGCAGCGGATCGCGAAACCCTGCAGCCTTGAGGTCGAAGAACCCGCCAAATCCGCCAAGTTCGGCATTGGCGCCGGGGCGGGCCGTCGCCTTGGCGAGCGGGCCGATCGCCTTGACCAGGGCGTTGCCCGCCGCGATCGAAACCCCGGCCTGGGCATAGCTGTAGGAGTCGTGAGGTGGCGTCGCGCCGGTCTTGTCAGTCATGGGCTGAGCGGTTAGCGACTTCTCGCTTGGATTTCCACGCCATTGTCGCCAAAAGGGGCCGCCAAACCACCGCCAGCGATCAATGCGCCGGGGATCATCATTTTATACGGTTGATTGAAGCTAAGGATATCTTGACCAACAGCCTGACCCTGAGCCGCCCAGCGCCGAGACTATCGCGCGCGTGGATCGCCGCAATCCTGCTCCCGCTGCTGCTGGTGCTGGCGGGAATCGTGTACGCCCAGATCGAGGGAGACCGCGGCATTCCGCCGGTTGCCAGCGGCGGCGATTTCGAGGTCAGCGGCGTAAAGGTCGACGCATCGGGCAAGAATGCGCAAGAGGCTCGCTCGAACGCGTGGCGCGAGGCGCAGCGCAAGGGCTGGCAGAAATTGTGGATGCAGACCAACCGCTCTGGCGCGGCGCCCAAGCTCAGCGACTCGGTGCTCGACGGAATCGTCTCGGCCATCGTGGTGGAATATGAGCAGATCGGCCCGCGCCGCTATATCGCGACACTGGGCGTGCTGTTCGATCGCGCGCGCGCAGGGGAACTGCTCGGCGTCAGCGGATCGGTGCTGCGCTCGGCACCGATGCTGGTAATTCCGATCTACGTCTCGGGCGGATCGGCGCAGACGTTCGAGAACCGCACGCCATGGCAGGCGGCCTGGGCGCGCTATCGCACCTCCGAGAGCATTGTCGATTATATCCGTCCGCATGGATCGGGCGCGGATTCGCTGCTGGTCAACGCCGCGCAGTCGGGTCGCCGCAGCCGTACCTGGTGGCGGCTGATACTCGACCAGTTCGGCGCGGCGGACGTCGTGGTGCCGGTCGCGCATATCGAGCGGCAATATCCCGGCGGACCGATCACCGGACGGTTTGCCGCGCGCTTTGGCCCCGACAGCCGGTTGCTGGGATCGTTCACGCTGCGCGCGCGCAACAGCGACGGCCTCAATGCGATGCTCGACGAGGCGATCCAGCGGCTCGACCGGATCTATGCCGGCGCAGTGCGCTCGGGCGAACTGCGCCCTGATTCGTCGCTGATCATCGAAAAGCCGGTCGAGATCGTCGAGGAACTGCTCGACGAAAGCCTGGCCGAGGATGTGCCGCTCGAAGCCGGTGGACTGACCAGCGGGCCGCAGATCATCTCGATCCAGTTCGACACCCCCGATGTCGCTGCAGTGCAGGCGGGTGAGCGGCTGGTGCGTGGTATCCCCGGCGTGCAATCGGCCAATACCGCCAGCCTGGCGCTGGGCGGCACCTCAGTGATGCAGGTCAACGCCAACATCGATATCGACGCCTTGCGCGGCGCGCTCGAAGCCCGTGGCTGGCGGGTGCAGCAGGGCGCGGGCGTGCTGCGCATCTCGCGCGCCCAGGCACCGGCTGCGGCCCCCGGCGGCGGGGGATAACACGCGATGACGGGCCAGTTCGTACTGCCCTTTGCGGCAGCCGGACCGGATGGCGACAGCGATTTTCTGGTCACCGAATCGAATCGTGCGGCGATCGACCGGCTGTTCGACTGGACGCGGCTACCCTTTGGTGCGGCGGTGCTGATCGGCCCGCCCGGATCGGGCAAGACCACCATCGGCCGCGCGTTCGTCACAGGATCGGGCGGCTGCTTCATCGACAATGCCGATGGCGAAAGCGACGAGACGCTGTTCCACGCCTGGAACCGTGCGCAGACCCAGGGCGCGCCGGTGCTGTTCGCCGCGTCCCTCCCGCCCGCGCAGTGGGGCATCCGGCTGCCCGACCTGCTGTCGCGGCTGGGCGCATCGCTGCTGGTCGAAATTCCGCCACCCGACGAGGAAATGACCGCGCTGCTGCTGCAGAAACTGCTGGCGCGGGCAGGGCTTGCGCTGCCCGATGCGCTGGCCGCTTATGCCGCGCTCAGGGTCGAGCGATCCTATCCGGCCATCTGCCGGCTGGCGCACATGATCGACGAGATGGCGCTGGCAATGCAGCGCCCAATCGGCCAAAGACTGGTGCGCGACGCACTGGCAAACTTGGCAGGAACCGATGGCGGCTCATCCGACACAGACTGAACAATCTGGCCCGGCAGATCCTGCCGAATCGGCCCGCCGCTATTTCAACCGCGAACTCAGCTGGCTGGCGTTCAACGACCGGGTGCTGGAAGAGGCGTGCAATCCGCGCCACCCCCTGCTCGAGCGGCTCCGCTTCCTGTCGATCTCGGGAAACAATCTCGACGAGTTCTTCATGGTGCGCGTGGCTGGGCTCGTGGGGCAGGTGGCAGAGCATGTCGAGGAGCGCTCCGCCGACGGCCGCACGCCTGCGCAGCAGCTGGTCGAAATCGAGCGCGCGGTCGACAGGCTCAATGCCGCTCAGCAACAGGTATGGAGCGATCTGCGCGCCGAACTGGCGACCAATGGCGTGGTCGAGGCCGATGTCGATGATCTCGACGACGTCAACAAGGCATGGCTGCGCGAGCATTTCGTCACCCAGATCTTCCCGGTGCTCACCCCGCAGGCGCTCGATCCGGCGCATCCGTTTCCGTTCATCCCCAACAAGGGACTGAGCCTGATATTCGACCTCAAGCGCCGGTCGGACGGCAAGACGGTGCGCGAGCTCGTGATGCTGCCCGCCACCATGCCGCGCTTCGTGCGGATCGCGGGCGACAAGGGCTGGCATGTCGCGCTCGAAAAGATCGTCGTCGCCTTTGCCGACAAGCTTTTCCCCGGCTATGATGTGCGCGGATCGGGCCTGTTCCGCATCATCCGCGACAGCGATATCGAGGTCGAGGAAGAGGCCGAGGATCTGGTGCTGTACTTCCGCAATGCGCTGAAACGGCGCAAGCGCGGGCAGGTGATCCGGCTGGAAACATCGCGCCTGATGGACAAGGGGCTGGCCGAGCTGCTGGATGACAATCTGCTGCAGGAGGGCGGCAACAAGTCGTCCGACGATGGCTTCCTGGGGATCGGCGATCTCGCCGCATTGGTCGAAGAGGACCGGCCCGATCTCAAGTTCCCCGCCTTCACGCCGCGATTTCCTGAACGAATCCGAGAACATAACGGCGATTGCTTTGCAGCGATCAGAAGCAAGGACATCGTCGTCCACCACCCGTACGAGAGCTTCGAGGTGGTCATCGCGTTCCTCAAACAGGCAGCGCAAGACCCAGATGTCGTGGCGATCAAGCAGACGCTGTACCGCGCCGGCAAGCAGTCCGCGATCATCAACGCGCTGATCGCGGCGGCAGAGGCCGGCAAGTCTGTCACCGCGGTGGTCGAGCTCAAGGCGCGCTTCGACGAGGAGCAGAACCTGCTCTGGGCGAGCGCGCTCGAGCGGGCCGGGGTGCAGGTGGTCTATGGCTTTATCGAGTGGAAGACCCACGCCAAGATCTCGATGGTGGTGCGCCGCGAGCCCGACGGCTTCCGCACCTATTGCCACTTTGGCACCGGCAACTACCATCCGGTCACCGCGCGGATCTACACGGATCTCAGCTTCTTCACCGCCGATCCCCGCGCCAGCCGCGATGCGGCGCAATTGTTCAACTACATCACCGGCTATGTCGAGCCCGAGCAGCTCGAACTGCTCTCGATGTCGCCGCGCGACATGCGCCGCGACCTGATCGCGCTGATCGATCATGAAATGGAAGAGGCACGCGCCGGGCGTAAAGGCGCGATCTGGGCCAAGATGAACTCGCTGGTCGATCCGGCGATGATCGAGAAGCTTTATGCCGCGAGCAGCGCGGGCGTGCAGATCGAATTGGTCATCCGCGGTATCTGCTGCCTGCGCCCGGGCGTTGCGGGCCTCTCCGACAACATCCGCGTCAAGTCGGTGGTCGGGCGCTTCCTTGAGCACAGTCGCATCTGGGCGTTCGGCAACGGCGATGCGCTGCCCAACGACCGGGCCAAGGTGTTCATCAGTTCGGCCGACTGGATGCCGCGCAATTTCGACCGGCGGGTGGAATACATGCTGCCGATCCAGAACCCGACGGTGCACGATCAGGTGCTCGAACAGGTGATGGTCGCCAATCTGCTGGACAACGAACAAAGCTGGGAGCTGGACGGCGATGGCCGCTACATCCGCATCCGTCCCGACGACAAGCCGTTCAACCTGCACCGCTATTTCATGACAAACCCGTCGCTGTCCGGACGCGGCACTGCGCTCAAGAACAGCGATGCGGTGCCCAAGCTCAGCCTCCATCGCCGCGCCCCACGCGAGGATTGACCGGACCCTTATGGATTTTTTCATCCGCAAACAGAACCAGCCGGCGCATCTCTATCGCACGGCGATCATCGATATCGGTTCGAACTCGGTGCGTCTGGTCGTCTATTCGGGGCCGCGCCGCAACCCGGCGCTCATCTTCAACGAGAAGGTGATGGCGGGGCTGGGTCGGTCGCTGGCGGACACCGGCACGATCGATGCCGCCGCGATGAAGCGCGCGATCGAGGCGCTCGAGAGGTTCCGCATCGTCGCGCGCGAAATGGATGTCGACGAGACCGTGTGCGTCGCGACCGCGGCAGTGCGCGATGCCAGCAATGGCGACGAGTTCACGCGAAAGGCGCGGGCATTGGGGCTGGATATCATCATCCTGTCGGGCGATGACGAGGCTCGGATCTCCGGGCTCGGCGTGCTCTCGGCGATCCCGCACGCCGACGGCATCGTGGGGGATCTGGGGGGCGGCAGCCTCGACCTTGCACGGGTCAGCAGCGGCACGGTGGTCGAAACCGCGACGCTGCCGCTGGGCGTGCTGCGCGCCGCGGCGGTGCGGCAGGGCGATGGCATGACGCTGGCCTCGGCCTTCCGCAAGATGGTCGCACCCTATGCGTGGCTGCGCGAGCATCCGGGCAAGCCCTTCTATCTGGTGGGCGGGTCATGGCGTGCCTTTGCCCGGTTGGACATGCACCTTACCGCCTATCCGCTGCGGGTGCTCAACGAGTATCGGATCGATATCGCGCGGCCCGAAGCGGTGCTCACCGGGTTTCGCGCCATGGATCGCGACGCGGTGCGCCAGGCGACGGGCCTCGCGCCCTCGCGCATCGAGACATTGCCCGATGCGATCGCGCTCCTGCGGCTGATGCGCGATCATATCAGCCCCAGCGAATTGATCGTGTCGTCCTATGGCCTGCGCGAAGGATTGCTCTACGCACGGATGGACGACGACGTGCGCCAGCGCGATCCGCTGCTGGTGGCGGCGGACCGCTACGGCCAGCTCCAGTCGCGCTTCGGCGAGGATTCGCAGCCGCTGTTCGACTGGATTTCGCGGATATTCCCCGAGGACCCGCCGCACTGGCAGCGCTGGCTCAAGGCGGCGTGCCATCTTTCTGATGTTGCGTGGCAGGCAAGCCCCGATTTCCGCGCCGAACGTGGGCTCGAGATCGCGCTGCACGGCAACTGGGTGGGGATCGATGTGGTCGGACGCTCAATGATCGGCCAGGCACTTTATACCAATTTTGGCGGAGGTCCGCGCCCGTTCCCGCTCGATTTCCACGTCGCCACGCCCGAGATGCTGGAACGTGCGATCGGTTGGGGACTGGCGATGCGCCTGGCGCAGCGGTTGGGTGCGGGCACGCACGATGTCCTCAAGCGCAGCCATCTGCAGCGGGTTGGTGACGCGTTGCACCTTGTGCTCGATCCCGCGGACCGGGCGTTGTACGGCGAGGTCGTCGAGCGGCGGCTACGGCGTCTGGCGCAGTTCATGGGCCTTCGGGCAGGACTTAGCCTGAGTTGATTGGGCCGGGGTCTGGTAAATTGACCCACCATCCTCTATTTAGGCAGCTACCACAGGCGAAGGAACGGCGCATGTTCAGCGCATTGAGCGAATATCTGGATTCCATCCGCGCGCGCGATCCCGCCCCCCGATCCCGGTGGGAGATTCTGCTGTACCCTGGCGTGCTGGCGCTGGGCCTGCACCGGGTCGCGCACTGGCTGTTCACCGGCGAGCTCTATTTCCTCGCGCGGCTGGTCAACCACATCTCGCGCTTTCTCACCGCGATCGACATCCATCCCGGCGCGCAGATCGGTCGCTTCCTGTTTGTCGACCACGGCTTTGTCGTGATCGGCGAGACCGCGGTGATCGGCGACAATGTGACCATCTATCAGGGCGCGACGCTGGGCGGGCGCAACCCCACCGATGGCGTGGGCGGCAAGCGCCACCCGACCATCGAGGATGACGTGATCGTCAGCCTGGGCGCGGCGATCCTTGGCCCGCTTACCGTCGGCAAGGGTGCGCGCATCGGTGCGAACGCCGTCGTCACCCGCGATGTCGCCCCCGGGTCGGTAATGGTCGGCATTCCGGCGCGCCCCACGCCGGTCGATGCGGCGGAAAAGCAGCGCGGCTTCGTGCAGTACGGCACGCCGTGCAGCCAGACCTTCGACCCGTCCACGCAGAAGCTGGAATTGCTGCAGTGCGAGATTCTGCAGATGCAGGAGCGGATCCGCCAGCTGATGGAAGAACGCGACGAGGCCCGCAAGGCCGTCCGCGGCGCCGAGCTCAAGGGGCCCGATCGCGATAGCGGGACCGCAGCCTGACATGAGCCGTAACACCGAGGTCGCAGCTTGAACCCGGGCGGCAATGTCTCCCTGTTTCCGCTGACCGGCGGAACGGCGAACCAGACCGGCTTTGACCGGCAGGAACTCAACCGCATTCTCGATCTGTACGGACGCATGGTCGCGGCCGGCATGTGGCGCGATTACGCGATCGAACTGGGCCGCGATGCGGCGATCTTCTCATGCTTTCGCAGGGCCACCGAACGGCCCGAATTCCGCATCGAAAAGCGTCCTGCGCTGCGCCGCAAGCAGGGCATGTGGGCGCTGGTCGGCGAAGGCGGTGCGGTGCTCAAGCGCGGGCACGAGCTGTCGGGCGTGCTTGCCCCGCTCGAGCGCAAGCTGGTGCGCGTCGTCGAATAGCGCGCGCCTCTCGCTCAACCGTCCAGTTCGTGGTCGCCATGCGGCTCGAGGCTCGCCTGGTGCAGCAGATGCCCCAGCCAGGCCGCGACCACGCACATCGCCGCGCTGAGCAGCAGCTGATAAATCACCTGCAACCCGGCCAGGCTGAGCCCGATGGCGATCAGCGAGCCGATCACCATCGCGCCCGAATTGACGATGTTGTTGGCCGCGATGGTGCGTGCAGCCTCGCTCTTGTGCACCGTGGTGGTCAGGAACGCGTACAGCGGGACGACGAACATGCCGCCTGCCACCGCGATCCCCAGAAGCGAGAGCAGCAGCGGAATGGCCATGGAGTGCCGGATGAACTCGCCCACGGTGAACAGCGATCCGGCGGTGTCGGGCACCCACTGGCGGCAGACGAAGAAGAAGGCGACCACGAACAGCCCCATCACAATCACCGACACGGGCGAATAGCGCGCCGAAACGGTGCCCTTGAGCAGCGCGTTGATCGCAACCGATCCGATCGCCACACCGATCGAGAACACCACCAGGAACAGGCTGGCGACCTCCTTGCTCGCGGTCAGCACGTTCTTGGCCAGCGGCGGGAACTGGATGAACAGTACCGCGCCGATGGTCCAGAAGAAGCTGATCGCGACGATGGCCAGGAACACCCGGCGCACCTTCATCGTTGCCTTGATCAGCGCGACCGAGGCGCGGATGAAGTTGTAGTCGAGCTTGGTGCGTTCGATCATGGCCGGGGCAGGGGGCACCTGTCGCCCGGTCATGTAGCCGATCATCGCGGTTATCACGACCGCGATGCCGGCGACCTCGACCGGGATCCAGCCTGCCAGGATGGTACCCAGCAGGATGGCGATATAGGTGCCCGCTTCCACCAGCCCGGTGCCGCCCAGAACCTCGTCATCGTTGAGGTGCTGCGGCAGGATGGCGTATTTGATCGGGCCGAAAAAGGTCGAGTGGATCCCCATCGCGAACAGCGCCAGCATCATCAGCGGGATGGCGATGCTGTGCACGGCCATGCCGGCCCAGGCCATGTACAGCCCCGTGCCGCCGACCAGCATGATGATGATTTCGCAGAATTTGACGATGCGGATGATGGCGGCCTTGTCCCGCGTATCGGCCAGCTGCCCGGCGAGCGCCGAGAGCAGGAAGAACGGCAGGATGAACACCGCTGTGGCGATCGCGCTGAACCAGGTTTCGGCGGTTTCGTCGTTGTACACGCTGTAGACGACGAACAGCACCATCGCGTTCTTGTACAGATTGTCGTTGAATGCCCCGAGCAGCTGGGTCACGAACAGGGGGAGAAAGCGCCTCTTGTTCAAAAGCGCGCCAGCGGATGCCATGCCGTCAATTCCTCTGCGATTAACCCGCCGACCTTGCGCTGCGCTCCATCCCGATGCGGGTGGCCGGGCAGCGGCAGGTCGTGGCCGGGGTATCGGGATGGATGCCGGGCCGGTCAAGCCATTTCCATCCTGTACAAATGCCGTTAAGAGGCTCGCACCCTATGCTGACACTGCCCAACATATTGACCCTCTCGCGCATCGTGACCGTGCCTCTGCTGGCCGCCCTGTTGTGGTGGCCTGAATGGGCGACCGGCTATCTGCTGGGCTTTGTCGTGTATTGCCTGATGGGCATCACCGATTATTTCGACGGCTATCTGGCACGCGCCCAGGGGGCGGTATCGCGGCTGGGCATTTTCCTCGATCCGATTGCCGACAAGATCATGGTGGCGGCGGTCATCCTGATCCTGTGCGCCAACAACGATATCGACGGGCTGCACGTCATCGCCGCGCTGATCATCCTGCTGCGCGAGATCACCGTATCGGGCCTGCGCGAGTTTCTGGCGGGGCTGCAGGTCTCGATGCCGGTGTCGCAGCTGGCCAAATGGAAGACCACGCTGCAGCTGCTCGCGCTTGGCACCCTGATCTTTGCCGGCGGCTTTCCCGAGCATCTGTGGATGCAGCAGCTGGGAATCGCCGCATTGTGGACCGCCGCGATCCTGACATTGGTCACCGGCTGGGATTATCTGCGGGTCGGCCTGAAGCACATGGATTAGCCCAAATTCTCCCCTACCGCTTGCGGGAGGGGCAGGTTCAGCTTGCTGAACCGGGGTGGGCTGGGAGCACAATTGGTTGTGGCGCAGGCCCACCCCGTCCTCGCCTTCGGCTCAGACACCCCTCCCGCAAGCGGTAGGGGAGAAAATGGTGCCTACCCCGCGCACTTCCCTTCGGCATGGCCACGGCGCAGGATGTCCGCCAGCATCCGGAACTCCTCGGCGCGGGGGCTGTTGCGGCGCCAGATGATCGCAATGTCGCGCGAGGCGTGATCCGCCAGCAACGGCCGCGCCACGATATCGGTGTTGTTCAATATCCCCGCATCGATCGCGATCTGCGGCAGCAATGTGAGGCCCAGCTTGTTGTCGACCATCTGCACCAGCGTGTGCAGCGATGTGCCGAACATCATCGCACTGGCGCGCAGTTCGGGGCGGTTGCACGCGGCAAGCGCGTGGTCCTTCAGGCAGTGGCCATCCTCGAGCAGCAGCAGCCGCGATTCGTCGATGAGCTCGGGGCGCACGAATTCGGGCGGGTCGCGCGGGTCATCCTTGGGGAAGGCTACGTAGAGCGGATCGACGAACAGGGTTTCGTGCTCGACATCGCCCGCCGGAAAGGGGAGCGCAAGCAGAACGCAATCGACCTGGCCGTGATGAAGAGACTCGACTGCGGCGCTGCTGACCTCCTCGCGCAGGAACAGCTTGAGCTCGGGCTGCTCGCGGCGCAGGCCGGGAAGCAGCCGGGGCAGCAGGAACGGGGCAATAGTGGGGATGACGCTCATCCGCAGATCGCCCGACAGCGGCTTGCCCGATGAGCGCACGAGGTCGGAGAGCTCTTCCGCCTCGCGCAGGATACGGTGCGCCTTGGCCACGACCTTGTTGCCCAGCGGCGTGAATCGCACCACCCGCCGGGTCCGTTCGACCAGCACCACGCCCAGCAGCGTTTCCAGCTCGCGCAGCCCCGCCGACAGCGTCGACTGCGTCACGTAACAGGCGTCTGCCGCCTTGCCGAAATGACCATGCTCTTCCAGCGCGACGAGATATTGCAGCTGTTTGAGAGTGGGCAGATATGACGTCATGGCTGCTCCGCAAGCGCAGCGGCGACAGCGGCATCGGCATCCGGCTCGGCTTCTGCCGCAAGTTCGGTGCGCGTCATCTTGATCCGGCCATCGGCGATGGCAAACGCCATCCGACCCTCGACCAGCGCCAGCGCATCGCGGCCGAACTGTTCGAACCGCCAGCCTTCCAGGATCGGCAGGTTCTTGCGCACACCCGCCGCCAGCGCTTCCAGATCGTCGCTGCGCGCGAGCAGCCGCGCGGCGACATCGATCTCGCGCGATCGGATCTTGAGCAGCAGCTTGAGCAGGTCAGCGACGAGCGCGCCTTCCTTTCCCAGTGCAGGGCCACGCGGGCTCTTGGGCGGCATTTCCGCCGGGCTGAGCGGACGCGCGGCGATCAGCGCATCCATCATCCGCGCGCCGATATCGTTTTCGCGCCACGCCGCGGACAGGCCGCGCACCTTGCCCAGATCGGACTGGTGCGAGGGCGGATGCGCCGCGATGTCGGCAAGCGTCTCGTCCTTCATGATGCGCCCGCGCGGCAGGTTCTTGTCCTGCGCCTCGGTCTCGCGCCACCAGGCGAGCGCGCGCATGCGGCCGAGGATCTGCGCGCTGCGGCCCGGCGGACGGATGCGCTGCCACAAAGTGTCGGGATCGGGCTTGTACTGGCGCGGATCGCCAAGCTTTTCCATCTCGATATCCAGCCACGCACCGCGCCCGGTGCGGCGCAATTTGTCGAGCATCTTGGGGAAGATCTTGGCCAGATGCGTGACATCTCCGATGGCATAGTCGATCTGGCGGGCCTCCAGCGGCCTGCGCGACCAGTCGGTGAAGCGCGCACCCTTGTCGACCGTCAGTCCCAGCCAGCTTTCGACGAGATTGGCATAGCCTATCTGCTCGGCCTGGCCGAGCGCCATCGCGGCGACCTGGGTGTCGAACAGCGGGGTGGGGGTTTTGCCGGTCAGGTTGAAGATGATCTCGATGTCCTGGGGTCCTGCATGGAAGACCTTGAGGACCTCGGGATTCTCGGTGAGCAGGTCTAGCAGCGGGCTCAGATCGATTCCCGGTGCCTTGGGATCGATGGCCGCAGCCTCTTCCAGATTGCCGATCTGTACCAGGCACAGCTCAGGCCAATAGGTGTTCTCGCGCATGAACTCGGTATCAACCGCGACAAAGTCGGATTGGGCCAGACGCGTGCATAGCCGCGCGAGGGAATCGGTGTCGGTAATCAGTGGGTGAATCTGCATGTTGAACCTATACAGCGTGCGAAGAATGTCGCAAACTGCGAGCGGGTCCATAATGAATCAGCGCAAGGATAGTTGTCCCTGACGCCGATCGGAACAAACATCCATCCATCCATCATGTAATGCGTGCCTCGTTGGGCGCGGGGGACAAGTCATGTGGGTCTATCATGTGGTCATAATTATTCTCATTTTGATGCTAATTGGGCAGATGCTGGCTGCAGGTGGCGATGCCTTTCTGGTTCTTGATAATTCAAGGCCGGTGGGAGGTGATCGCGAAGTGTTGACAATACTGGCCTGGGGGTTCGCGACCCGCGCCGGGCGCAGCGCCTGCATCAGCGATCCGGCCGGGCGCGGGATTAACGACATGCGCTTCTCGATGCACTTCGGCCAGATCCTGCTTTCGGTGGTGACCTTGGGCATCGTCCGCCGGGTGAACATCGATTACCGCATGTTCGCGGGCAACAGCCCGGTGGAGGAGGCCTGATGCCCGCGCCGCACCGTCATGGCGCGCTGCGCTGGACCAATTATCACGGCACCGAATCCGCCGACCTTGCCGATCTGGTCGAACTCACCAACAGCACCGCCGAATCCGGGCGCGACGCCTTGCGCGAGGTGGCGCGCGATGTGCTGGCACTGCTGCAGCAGGCGCGTGCAGCCAAAATCCATGTCCGCCCGCTCGGATCGGGCTGGTCGCCTTCGCCGATCTGCATTGTCGATGGCGGCTGGCTGGTCGAGACTCGCCGGATCAACCGCTGTTTCCGGCTGGACAGCGACGATGTCGCGTCGGGCGTGGATGGATCGCGGCTGATGCTGGTGCAGGCTGGTGCCACGGTCGACGAAGTCAACGACAGCGCAGAGGAAATGGGTCTGTCGCTGGTCACCGGCGGCGCCAGCAACGGCCAGACGCTGGCGGGTGCGGCGGCCACCGGCACGCATGGCAGCGTGCTGAGCGCAGGTGGTATCCAGGACCATATCCGCGCGCTGCAGGTGGTCACGCCCTCGGGCATCTTCTGGGTGGAGCCGCAGCAACCGCTGATGACTCCGGGCTTCGTTGCCAACACCGGCAGCACCATCCTGCGCGACGATGATGTGTTTGCCGCGTGCGTCGTCGCGGTCGGCGCGATGGGCTTCGTCACCGCGATGGTGATCGCATGCGAGCCTATCTACATGGTGCGCAACATCCAGAAGCGCGCCCGGCTGACGCGTGAACACGTCACCCGGCTCGCCGACGGCGATTTTCGCGGGTTTTCGCGCGAGCCGGGGCTGGATGAGGACCCGTACTTTGCACAGGTGATTCTCAATCCGTTTGACCCCTTCGACAAGGACGCGTTGCTGCGACTGCTCTACCGCCGCGCCTTCGACCCTGCGATTCCGCCACCGCCACGGCCGCTGGCAGGGGCAGGCTATGACGCGCTGACGCTGATCGGCAAGGCGATGGCGGGGTTCGATCTGTTCCGCGCCGATGTCCTGCAACTGGCGATGCGCGCAGGCTATGCCGTCCAGCGCGATGTCGACGATCCCGAAGCGGTGGCGACCTGGGGTAACACTACCGAGCCGCACAACCCGATCGCCAATCTGTTCAACGGATCGGTGACCATGGCGCGCGCGGACCTCGAACGGGCATTCGATCCGCTGATCGAGGCGTTTCTGAGCGGGGGTGGGGGCACCGTGGTGACGCTGCGTTTCATGAAGCGCGCGGCGGGCCTGCTCGCGCCCGCACGGTTCGACGAGAATGTCGTCATCGATTTCGACGGGCCCCGCAGCGATGTCAGCCACCGCAGCTATCGCGCGGTCGTCGCCAGGCTCGATGCGCTGGGCATCCGCTTCACGCGGCACTGGGGCAAGACCAACGACCTGGATGCGGCGCGGGTGGCGCATGATTATGGCGCGGATTACCACCGGTTCAGGGCCGCGCAACGCCGGATGATGCCCGATCCCGGCGATCTTGCCGTGTTCGGCAGCGATTGCCTGACGCATCTGGGGCTGATCTGAAACGGGGCAGCGCGTGGCAAAGGGGTGTGGGGCGGGCGCACAAAGCTTGACAAAATGGCGGTGGCGCGGTGTTAGCCGCACCATCGGCCTGCCTTGCACCGTGCAGGGCCCTGGCACCTCTTGTCTCGATCAGGATTGACGGTTTTCCATGCACGCATATCGCACCCACAGTTGCACCGCGCTTCGCGCATCCGATGTTGGCCAGCAGGTCCGCCTTTCGGGCTGGGTCCATCGCAAGCGCGACCATGGCAATCTGCTCTTCATCGACCTGCGCGACCATTACGGCCTGACCCAGATCGTCACCGATTCCGACAGCCCCGCGTTCGCCGCGCTTGAGCGGCTGCGCGTGGAGAGCGTCGTCACGGTGACCGGTACGGTTGTCGCGCGCTCGGCCGAGACGGTGAACGCCGGCCTGCCGACCGGCGAGATCGAGGTGCGCGCAGGCGAGGTGATCGTCCAGTCGGCTGCCGAAGAGCTGCCGATGCCGGTCGCGGGTGAGCAGGAGTACCCTGAGGATATTCGCCTGCGCTATCGCTTCCTCGATCTGCGCCGCGAACGCCTGCACCGCAACATCATGCTGCGCTCGCAGGTCATCGCCAGCTTGCGCAAGCGGATGGTCGACCAGGGCTTTACCGAGTTCCAGACCCCGATTCTCACCGCGTCTTCGCCCGAAGGCGCGCGCGATTATCTGGTCCCCAGCCGCGTCCACCCCGGCAAGTTCTACGCGCTGCCCCAGGCACCGCAGATGTTCAAGCAGCTGCTGATGGTCGCGGGCTTCGACCGCTATTTCCAGATCGCGCCGTGCTTTCGCGACGAAGACGCGCGTGCCGACCGCAGTCCGGGCGAATTCTACCAGCTCGACCTCGAGATGAGCTTCGTGACGCAGGACGATGTGTTCGCGGCGCTGGAGCCCGTGCTCGGAGGCGTGTTCCGCGAGTTCGCCAACGGCAAGGCCGTCACCGAAGGCGCATTCCCGCGCATCCCCTATCGCGAATCCATGCTCAAATACGGATCGGACAAGCCCGACTTGCGCAACCCGCTGGTGATCAGCGATGTGACCGACCACTTCAAGGGATCGGGCTTTGGCCTGTTCGACAAGATCGTGAGCTCGGGCGGCAAGGTGCGCGCAATCCCCGCTCCCGGCGCCGGCGCGATGAGCCGCAAGTTCTTCGACGACATGAATGACTGGGCGCGCGGCGAAGGCCATGCTGGCCTTGGCTACATCAACATCCGCGACGGTGTCGCCGGCGGCCCGATCGCCAAGAACCATGGCGAGGAAGGCACCGCCAAGCTGATCGCAGAGCTCGGCCTCGGCCCCAATGATGGCGTGTTCTTCGCGGCGGGCAAGGAGCTTCAGGCGGCGAAGCTCGCAGGCGCGGCGCGCACGCGCGTGGGCGAGCAGCTGAACCTGATCGAGCAGGGCGTGTTCAAGTTCTGCTGGATCGTCGACTTCCCGATGTTCGAATATGACGAGGACGCCAAGAAGATCGACTTCAGCCACAACCCGTTCTCGATGCCGCAGGGTGAGATGGAAGCGCTGGAGACGATGGACCCGCTCGATATCCTCGCCTGGCAGTACGACATCGTCTGCAACGGCGTCGAACTGTCCTCGGGCGCAATCCGGAACCACCGTCCCGACATCATGTACAAGGCGTTCGAGATCGCCGGCTACAGCAAGGAAGAGGTCGAGAAGAACTTCTCGGGAATGATCAACGCGTTCAAGTTCGGCGCGCCGCCGCATGGTGGCTCGGCACCGGGTGTCGATCGCATGGTGATGCTGCTCGCCGACGAGCCCAACATCCGTGAGGTCGTGCTGTTCCCGATGAACCAGAAGGCCGAGGACCTGATGATGGGCGCACCGTCGCCGGTCAGCCTCAAGCAGTTGCGCGAGCTCAACATCCGGGTGGCAGAGACGCCCAAGGGCTGATGACACTCTGTCACACGGGCGCAGGTTGAGAAAACTGTGAAACTGTGATACTGCGCTGGTCATGAAGAATGTGACCATCGCTCTGGATGACGAGACCCATCGGCTGGCGCGAATCCGCGCCGCCGAACTGGGTACGTCTCTGTCGGCCATGGTCAAGGCGTATCTGCAGGGCGTCGCTTCGGGCAATGCTCCTGCCGGGGCGCCGCCAGCCGGAGTGCGTGAAATGCCGCAGACCTTCGTTGCCGCGCCCTCGCTGCCCCCGGTGAGCGAATTCGTGCCGCTGAAAAAGCCCCGGCAGCCCGGCGCGCTGCGGGGGCAGATCGGGATGACGGATGATTTCTGTGAAACCCCGCAATGGCTGATCGATGCCATGGAAGGCAAGGACGACGACGAGTTCTGGCCTGCCGACTAGACAAGGCTCGCGACGATGCGTCTGATGCTCGACACCCATATTCTGCTTTGGTGGCTGCAGGACAATCCCAGACTGGGTGCACCCGCGCGCGCGTTAATCGCCGATTCGGCCAACCAGGTGCTCGTCAGCCTGGCAACGCCGTGGGAGATCTCGGTCAAACACCGGGTCGGCAAGATGGATGACAGCGGTGCTGCCATCATGGAGGCGCTGCTCGATCAGGGCATCGCGATGGTTGATCTGAAACCTGCGCATCTTCGCGTGCTCAAAGCCATGCCATTGCATCATCGCGACCCATTCGATCATCTGATCATCGCTCAGGCCCTTGCCGAGCGTGCGGTTGTCATCACCGACGATGCGAAATTTCCGGACTATGGCGTCCGCTGCATCCCTGCCTGACACAGAAGGCGGTGATGAAGCGCACAGCATTGGGCCATGACTTGGCCCAGAAACATGTTACATTTCAGCGGAATCGATCCATGAGTGGGAATGGCGAGCGATGGGGGGTGTCGTGAAACGGGGTAACTATGCACGCGGGGTCACGGCGCGGGCATTGGCTGCAGCAATGGCGCTGGCGAGCGGATTTGCCGCCGTGCCCGCCTCGGCCGAAACGCTCACGGTGGAAGGGCTGTACCCTGCGCGCTCGCCGGCGGCGGCCGGGGTCGGATCGCTGGTGGTGGAACGCTTCGGTGGCAGGGACGGGCGTGAACTGTCGTTTGCGCTGGAAGGCATGCTGGCCGAGCACGCGATCTACGGCCAACCCTATTTCCGCGTGGTGGCCGAGCGATCGAGTGCGCCTGCCGAGGCGATCCTGTCGGGAATCGCCAATGCCGCGGTGCAGAACCAGCCGGTAGAGGAGGACCGAAAGGTCTGCGTCGAGCGCGACGACAACGACAAGTGCGTGCGCGAGGAAAGCCAGAAGATCCGATGCCAGCGCCGCATCGTCACATTCAACCCGTCGCTGCGCATGGCGCGGGTCGACGATGGCGCAATCGTCTATCAGCGTCAGTTGCAGGAGCGCGACCAGATCGTCTGGTGCCCCGATCGCGCTGCGACGCGCAGCGTCGAGGACACCGTATCGGCGCTGATCGGCAACGCCGTAGCCGAGGTCCGGCTGGACATCGCGCCGGTTTATCGCAGCGATGCCATCCGCGTGCTCGAGGTGCGCAAGGGGCTCGACAAGGACCAGTCCAACCGTTTCCGCGATGCGCTCAAGGCCACCGCACGCAACCCCCAGGGTGCATGCGATATCTGGCAGGCGCTGGATGGCGAAGTGCCCGGGCAAAGCTCGGTCGTATTCAACCTGGCGCTGTGCGCCGAGCAGCGCGGCGATCTGGATGAAGCGCTGGTGCGCTACCGCCAGGCGCAGACATTGCTGCCGCGCGAGCGCGCGATTGTCGCCGCCTTCGACCGGATCAGCGCGCGCCGCGCCGCCGAAGCCGATTACGCTACGCGCGAAGACAGACTTTCAGGGAGCCGTCCATGAGCATCCAGCTTTCCGATTACGAAAAGGGCGCATCGTACGACGGTGATTATGCCGAAGTGCTCAAGAAGCTGCAGGAGCGGCTGTCGCACGCACACGCCCGGCACATCGTCCACGGCCGCCGCGCGATCATCGTTCTGGAAGGTTGGGATGCGGCGGGCAAGGGCGGCATCATCAAGCGGATGACCGCCGAATGGGATCCGCGTTACTTCCAGGTCTGGCCGATCAGCGCACCGACACCCTATGAGCGTGACAGACACTTCCTGTGGCGGTTCTGGCAGAAGCTGCCCGGCAGCCGCGAGGTGTGCGTGTTCGACCGGTCCTGGTACGGCCGCGTACTGGTCGAACGGGTCGAGGGCTTCTGCAGCGAGCGCGACTGGAAGCGCGGCTATGACGAGATCAACGAGTTCGAGGCGCAGCAGGTCGATGGCGGCACCACGGTCATCAAGATGTTTCTGCATGTCACCCAGGCGACCCAGGACAAACGGCTCGCCGACCGCCTGTCGGTTCCCGAAAAGCGCTGGAAGGTGACGCAGGAAGACTTTCGCAACCGCGCCAAGCGCGATGAGTATCTCGCGGCAATCCACGCCATGTTCAAGCAGACTGACACGCGCTGGGCACCCTGGGCGGTGTTCGACGGAAACAACAAGAAAGCCGCGCGCATCGCCGCTTTGACCTATCTGGCCGACCGGCTGGATGCCAGCGTGCCGAAGGACCTGCCAGACGCCGATCCTGTGCTGGTCGCCATGGCGAGGGACGCGTTCGGCTATAAGGGCTGAGCGCCCGCGGTATGCGGGTCAGCCGCCTGTCTTCGGTTTGCGGAACGGGACGAACTGGTTGAGCGTGCAACTGGCCAGCGGGATTCCGACCTGAACATCGGCCACTTGGATGATGTCGCCCGAGCACATCTGCGCGCTGGGCGAAACCGATATCAGCACATTGTCCCGCGCGCGCGGACAGCCAAGATACGGCGTGTTGACATAAACGACCGCGCCGTCGTCGTACATCAGCACATCATCGCTGGCAGCCGCCGAGCGGCGGAGCCGCATGCGCGGAACGCAGCTGACCGGCTTGCCTGCGACGCGATCTTTGAGATAATTTCGCGCGATCTTCTGGCCACGCTCATCCAGCCCGGCGATAGCAGCGAGCGTGTTCTCGCGCAGTTCGTCCTGGCGGCTGTCAGCAGCGAGCAGCGGCGCCGAGCCGATGATAGCCGCCAGAGCGAGTGCAACTGGAAGTGTACGCACGTCCGTCATCCTTTCATTCGCCCCCTGACTCCGGGCGTCAGTTTACACTCGATCCAGCATCGTTGCCAGACCGTTACCACGCACCGGTGTTGGGCATCGAGGCCCAGGGTTCGGCAGGCGGCAGATGCCCTTCCTGCAGCAGTTCGACCGAAATGCCGTCGGGGCTGCGAACGAAGGCCATATGGCCATCGCGCGGAGGGCGGTTGATCGTCACACCTGCGTCCATCAGCCGCTGGCAGGTTTCGTAGATGTTCTCGACGCGATAGGCCAGATGCCCGAAATTGCGCCCGCCGGTGTACACCTCCGGGTCCCAGTTATGGGTCAACTCGACCTCGGCCACGCCTTCCTGCCCAGGCGCCGCGAGAAAGATCAGCGTGAACCGGCCCTGCTCGCTGTCGAACCGCTTGGTTTCTTTCAGGCCGATCAGCTCGAAAAACCGGACGGTGGCCTCCGGATCAGTGACTCGGATCATGGTGTGCAGATATTTCGTCATTATACTCTACTCAATTCATCGCAGTTAAGACACGGTTCATCGCAGCAACGCTAATCGATGGGTCGTGCCGTCAGGTGGGTTACCTGCCGAATATAGGCGGTGCGTGTGGCATTGAAAGGACAATGGGAATGGTTGAGGGCGGGGAATCGGACGGCGCGGGCAAACGCGGCTGGGTGGCGAACAACGTGCTGCTGGCGGGGGCCGGCATCCTTGCACTGGGAATGGTCGCAGGCGGCTATCTGCTGGGCGATGGACTGCTCCGCGCCAAGCAGGCCGATCGCTCGGTCACGGTGCGCGGGCTTGCCGAAAAGGATGTGACCGCAGACCTTGCCACCTGGACCATCGCCTATTCGGCGCAGGCGGACAATCTGGCTGCAGCGCAGGACGATATCGATGCCGACACCAAGGCGCTGCGCGGTTTCTTCACCGATCTGGGTTTTGATGGCGATGCGCTGCAACCGACCGGCGCGAACGTCTCGCAGTTCCAGAACAACTACGGCACCACCACCTACACCATCCGCCAGCGCCTTTCGCTGCGGACCAACGACATCAAGAAGGCACAGGCGGCGGTCAAGCGGCAGTTCGACCTGATCAAGCGTGGCGTGGTGCTCGAGGAAGGTTCGGGCATGGCCTACAGCTTCACCAAGCTCAACGACATCAAGCCCAAGATGGTGGCCGAAGCGACCAAGGATGCGCGGGCCTCTGCCGAACAGTTCGCTCAGGACAGCGGCACCGGCGTGGGCGGGATCAAGAGCGCGACCCAGGGCTATTTCTCGGTCGAATCGCGCGATGGCGACACCGGCGGCGGCTGGGGCGTGAGCGATACGCCCTACAAGAAGGTCCGCGTGGTCACTACGGTGGACTTCTACCTGGATTGATTGGGGCAATCTCTCCCCTCCCGCTTGCGGGAGGGGAGGTGACTGGTCCTTACTGCGCCTTGGCTGGCTCGGCGCCCTTGGCCCCAGTTTCCGCCTCGTCGAGTTGGGTCAGATGGTTGCGCGCGGTCTTGGCGATCGGGCCGTCGGGGCGGATATCGATCGCCTGCGTCCAGTTGCGCCGGGCGATGTCGTATTTGCCCGCGCTCGCAGCGATGTTGCCAGCCTCCAGCGCCACTTCGGGATCGCGCGGGGCGAGGCGCGCGGCGATGTCGATATCGGCCTGCGCACGGTCGAGCTTGCCCTGTCTGCGCGCCAGCGTCGCCGACAGCAACCAGGCGAGCGGATCTTCGGGCACCAGCCGGTGCGCCTCGGCAAAAGCGGCTTCGGCTTCCTCGGCCTTGCCCGCCACCACCAGGGCGCGGGCGCGGTCGAGATGCAGTTCGCCGAGCAAGAGTCCTTCGCTGACTCCTCGCGCCATCGCGGCATCGAAATAAGTAAGCGCGATCGCTGCGTCACCAGAGGCAAGCGCCGCGTTGCCGGCTTGCGTCCACAGATTGGCAGCGCGATTGTCGCGCGCGCGCTCCGCATCGCGTGCGGCGGAGACGAACGCGTCGGCAGCGGCCCCCCAGCGCCCGTCCTTGGCATAGGCAAAGCCCAGGCAGTGCCGCGCGAAATAGCCGCCCCCGCCGATCAGCCATTCATTCGCCGCGACGATTCCGCTCGCCGGATCGTCGGTGGCCATGTCCATGCACGCCTCGAACCGGGCCTCGTCGTTGAGCGGCGCCACGAACGCCGGAGCTGCGGGTCCCGCAGTCTGCGCGGGCGCCTCGCCGGATTGTCCTGCCGCGACGGGCTGTGCCGGCTGCTCGGGCTGTGCCGGTTGCCCGCCTGGCGGGACGACGCCTTCGCCGGATGCGGTTTGCGCGGCTGCAAGCAGCATCAGTGCAGAAATGAGGGGCAGGGTCATGGAGCCGTATCCTGTTGGAGGTCGGAGCCGCGCATGGCGGTGCGGACCTTAACCGTGGCTGGCCGGGGCGGCGCAGGCCGCCGCGATCGCTGCGGCAAAGGCCTCGCCGCCATCGGCGGTCCGATCGAGCGACAGCCAGGGTTCAATGAGCTCGATTTCCATCAGCACATAGCCTCCATGCCCATCGCCGACCATGTCGACGCGGGCGTAGAGCACATCGCCATCGACCGCCGCGATGGTCTGCGCGGCCAAGGTTTGAGCCGCCGCCGGGGGATCGATCGCGGTTGAAATCCCGCCGAACTGCCCCTGTACGCGAAAATCGCCGTTGGCGGGGCGCTTGACGATGGCATGCGCAAGGGTTCCCGCCAGGTAGAACAGCGACAGCTCGCCTTCGCTGGCGATGCACGGCATCATCGGCTGCACTAGCATCGTGCGGCCCAGCGCCTCCGCAGGACAGGGCGCGCCGTCGCGCAGCAGCCAGGTATGGTCAGATCCTGCCGACACCGGCGGCTTGATGACGATCTCGCCGGTCGCGAAATGGCTGCGCGCCTCGGCCAGCGCGGCTTCGTCCAGCGCCTCATGGAACCGGGTCGGAACGATCGCGACGCCCTTGCGAGCGAGTTCGAGCAGATAGCGCTTGTCGGTATTCCAGCGCAGTATCTCGATCGAATTCAGAAAGCGTATGCCGTGCCATCTGTCGAGCTGCGCATGCCAGCGTGGCAGATCGCGGTGATAGCCCCACGCCATCAGCGGGAGTACCAGATCATGCGCCAGCGGCCGCGGATCGGTCCAGGCGCGCCATTCGACGGACATGCCGTGGCGCGCCAACAAAGGCTCTATCTGCCGTGCCTGATCGCGCCAGTCATCATAACGGCTGAGGTCGGCATCATCGGGGATCAGGATGCAGATGGACATGGAGGCACTCGGTCAGTTTGGCAGGGGCAAGGCGTTGAGGCTTGATCGCCCGGCGGTTTCGGGTCAACAGTTCGCGCCATGACCGATCCTGCCCCCGTAATCCAGAGCCTGTTTGCCGGGCTGCCCATCTTCATGCTGCATCTGGGATCGGCGACGCTGGCCTGGGCCGCGGCGCTGGCGCTGTATGTCTGGATCACCCCGCATCGCGAATTCGCACTGATCCGCGAAGGCAATATGGCGGCGGCCGTGTCCTTTGGCGGCGCGGCGATCGGCCTCGCGCTGCCGCTGGCGTTCTGCCTGGCTGCCTCGGTGAACGTCTGGGACGTGCTGATCTGGGGCAGCGTCACGCTGATCCTCCAGCTCATCGCCTTTCGCGCGGTCGATCTGCTGATCGGAAACCTGTCGAAACGGATCGAGGAGAACGAAGTGGCTGCGGCGACCTTTCTGGCGATGACCAAGATCGCATTGGCCTGCCTCAACGCAGCAGCGGTGGCCGGATAAAAAAATGGCGGAGCGCCGTTGGGCGCCCCGCCAGGTTTCGGATCATCGCAAATTCACATCCGCGAGGATCGTCCGCTGATTAGAAACGGAATGCGGTGGTGACGCGGACCGAGTGGAAATCGAAGTTCGGATCGCTGCGACGCATGTCGGTCTGGCCCGACACCAGCAGAAACGGGTTGGTCGCAGGCGCGGTGCCCGGACCGACGTTCACGACGTAATCGTCGTTGGTGTAGGTGTTGTAGAGATATTCCAGACCAATGCTCATGTTCGGAGCGATCTTGGCTTCGACGCCGCCACCGGCCTGCCAGCCCCATGCCCAATCCTTGCCGTTGCGCGGCGTGAAGGAGTTGGCGCCATTCGAGGTCTGGAAGCTGTTTTCGATGCGACCATAGCTCGCGCCGCCGGTTGCATAGAACAGGATGCCGCCGCCGGGGGTGTAGCCTGCGCGGGCACGGGCAGACACGGCGTAATCGAGTTCACGCGTGAAGGTGTAGTTGGCAGGCGTGCTGCTGAATGCGGTGGTGAAGTCCTTGGCTTCCGAACGGCTGCCTTCGACCAGTGCGCCGAGCACGAAGTTGCCAAAACGCTTGTCGGCACCGATGCGAACGCCATACTCGATGCCGTTCTGGTCCTGACGGCAGCCGCCAGCCGCGTTGTTGGCCTGAGCCGCGCCCTTGCAGAAGCCAGGTGCGAATGCGTTGGCGCCCGAGGTGGTAAACACTCCGTCACCGAAATCGCCATCGACGTTGGTGTCGAACACCACGCCCTCACGGCGATCGCTCGACTGCGCCGAATAACCAAAATGGCCGCCGACATAGACGCCGTCGAAATCGGTATCTTCCTTGACGGTCTGGGCGAAGGCAGGGGTTGCCAGCATCGCAATGGCGATGGCAGAAACTGCGGAAAACTTGATGGGGGTAGTCATATGTTCGCGTCCTTGCGTTTTTAATTCAGACGCTTGCCAAACCAACAGATGTGATCCCGGTTCCAAGTAATTTGATAATGTGGATAACGCGTTGCCGATTTGTCACAGTCTCATTTTGTCACAAATGATGACATGAATGGCTGATTAATAACACCGTTATCATCTGTTCATTTGGGTCATCATCGAAGACATGAGAATCTCTGGACATGACTTCGAGCCAGCAAGCGTCCCGTCGCACTTGATTCCGGTGGCCCAACCACTAGCCTTGGGAGTATGCGCGACGCCGCCATTGGTTCCCACAATCCGGAGTGTTCATGAGCAGCAAGCGCACCAGCAATCGCCGCGGCTGCCTGCCCTGGCTGTTGGGGGGCGTGTTGCTGTGGGTCTGGTTCAGCGGTGATGATCCGCAGTGGCAGGACGGCGCGCTGGTGGTCGAGCAATTTGATCCGCGCAACCCGCGCCGCCCAATGCCAGAGATCGGCGAGAGTTTCGTCATTGCCGATCCCGGCCCGCAGCAGGACAGCCAGGGCACGGCCTTTGCGGTGGATCGCGACGGGACCTGGCTGACCGCGCAGCATGTCACGCACGGGTGCGACCGGTTGGGGATGGTCTCCGATGGAGCGATCGATCCGCTGGTCGATGTCCTCGAAAGCGCCGAGGCCGATGTCTCGGTGATACGCCAGGGTCCGCAGGCGCGCTTCGCTCTGGCGCTGACCGAGGATCTGCCCGAAGAGGGTGCGCTGGGCTATCATATGGGGTTTCCGGCAGGCGAACCTTCGGTCGTTGTGTCGCGCTATATCGGCCAGACCTTTGCGCAACGCGGTGGCCCTGGCGGAGTTGCCGAACCGATCCTCGCCTGGGCCGAAGGCGACCGCTTGCCTCCGACCGATGGTGCGCTGGGCGGGATCAGCGGCGGGCCGACCTTTGACGAACAGGGCAGGGTGGTCGGGGTCAACGCCGCATCCACGCCGCGCCGTGGCCGGGTGCTCACCACCGATCCTGTGGCGATCGGGCGGCTGGTGCAGGCGAGCGCCGCGGTGGACGACCGGGGCCAAATCACCAATCTTTCGACCCCCGCCAGCGCCGCATCGCTGTTCCGCGTCCTCCTCGACCAGGGGATCATCCGGCAGGTCTATTGCGATGTGCGCTAGGGCTGGCTATGGGCGCGCAAAGCCCATGATGACTGGACACACGCGATGACCGAGACGCCCGAAACCGCCGAACAGACCACCCCCGCAGCAGCGGCCAGCGGCGATGTGCCGCCCGATCGTCTGGCGATCAGCCCACGCAGCCCGCATTTCGACGGCGATCTGCTCGCGCGCGGCATCGGCATCCGCTTCAAGGGCGTCGAGAAGAACAATGTCGAGGAATACTCGATCTCCGAAGGCTGGATTCGCGTCCAGGCCGGCAAGACCATGGACCGCAAGGGACAGCCGCTGACGCTCAAACTGAGCGGCCCGGTGGAAGCCTGGTACAAGGATCTGGGCGACGACGCTCCGGTCGCCAAGGCAGGCTGAGCTAGCCGCCGATCCGGTCGATCAGGTCGCCGATCGGATCGGCCTGCGGAGCGGGAAGCGGCGGCGGTGACATGCGCACGGTTTCGCGCCGGGCCTTGTCCTGCTGCTTGAGATAGCGCGCATAGTCTCGGCGCTGCTTTTCGATCTGCTTGAGCTTCTTGCGCGCTTCCTTTTCGGCAAGCCGCTCGGCCTTGCGTTGCGCCTTGCGCTCGTCGCGCGAAAGTTCGCGGGTTGCTTCAGCGTTCGAGGCGATCTGCACCGGCGGCGTCTGCAGCTGCCGGGGCGCGCGGCCCTGCGGATAGATGAACCCATGCACCGGATATCGCGTCGTGCCCAGCCCGCCGATCGGCGTGTACCACACCCTCACTTCGCTCCAGTCGTTCGCGGCAGACACGTCCTCGGCCAGAACGTCGCGCTCGATCTGGCCCTTGCGGCCGTTGATCGGCGACCAGTTGGCGTGATCGAGCAACACGCGGCGCGAATCGATGACCTTGCTCACCGCCGCGACATGGCCCAGCTGCATCGCGCGATGCGGCTTGAACGCCATCACCGCGCCGGGCGCGGGGCGCTGTCCCTTGGCATAGCGACCGTCGGCCTGCTGCCACCAGCTGTGCGCGTCGCCATAGATCTGGATTCCGCTCACCTGCCGCGCATAGGGCACGCATTGCAGCAGCGGCTCCTGCGCCTCCGATTGCGGGGAGGCGATGGTCAGGGCAGCAGCACAGGCCAGAACGGGCAAGAATCCGGGGCGCAGGAACATCGTGCCAAGTCTGGGGCAGAAAGGTTCAGAAAAAGTTTAGCATGATCTTCGCAGCGCTTCGCGCTTGCAGCCGAGGGGCAATCGCTCCAGCGTTGCCCCTATCGCTGCGCAGCGATTCGAGAGGAGTGACCATGGGGCGACAGGGGCGCAGGCTCATTGCGGAAGGGCTCGGGTCCGGGCTGTTGTTTGCTTGTGTCGTCGGATCCGGGATCATGGCCGAGGCGCTGTCCGGGGGCAATGTCGCCATCGCGCTGCTCGGCAACACGCTGGCCACCGGCGCGATTCTGTATGTGCTGATCACCATTTTCGGCCCGGTTTCAGGCGCGCACTTCAACCCGGCGGTGACATTGGTGATGCGGCTGCGCGGAGAGATCGGCACGCGCGAGGCGCTGGCGTTCGTCGTCATGCAGTTGACCGGCGGGATCATCGGCATCTTCGTGACCCATCTGATGTTCGATCTGCCGATCCTGCAGATGTCTCTCAAAACGCGCGCCGGGATCGGCAACTGGACCGGCGAGTTCGTCGCGACCTTCGGCCTGTTGCTGACGATCCTGGGGAGTGTGCGATACCGGCCGGACAACGTGCCAGCCGCTGTCGCGCTGTATATCGTGGCAGGCTATTGGTTCACCAGCTCGACCAGCTTTGCCAACCCCGCGATTGCGGTGGCACGGTCGCTGTCGAACAGCTTTGCAGGCATTGCCCCTGCCGATGTGCCGATGTTCGTCGTCATGCAGTTTGCCGGCGCAATCGCGGCATGGGCGGTCGGGCGCGTGCTGTTCGTCGAGGACTGAAACCGCAGCTGTGCGGGTACCGGCGGCGGTGCTGCACTTCTCCGATGACAAATCGCCGCCAAACGCCTATCTGCCGCAGCCATCATGACCACCCCCATCACTATTCCCGCCCCGCCGAAAGTCGGCATGGTCTCGCTTGGCTGCCCCAAGGCGCTGGTCGATTCCGAACGCATCCTCACCAAGCTGCGTGCCGAGGGCTATCAGATGTCCGCCGATTACGCGGGCGCCGACGTGGTGCTGGTCAACACCTGCGGCTTTCTTGACAGCGCCAAGGAGGAGAGCCTCGAGGCAATCGGCGAGGCGATGGCCGAGAACGGCCGCGTCATCGTCACCGGCTGCATGGGCAACGAGGCCGATGTCATCCGCGCGCGCTTCCCCGATGTGCTCGCGGTCACCGGCGCGCATCAGTATGAGGATGTCGTCCAGGCCGTCCACGATGCCGCTCCGCCTGCGCGCGGCGCTTTCATCGATCTGGTTCCCGAAGGCGGCATCAAGCTGACCCCGCGACATTACAGCTATCTGAAGATTTCCGAAGGCTGCAACCACCGCTGCTCGTTCTGCATTATCCCGTCCTTGCGCGGCGACCTCGTCAGCCGCCGAATCGATGCGGTGCTGCGCGAGGCGGAAAAGCTGGTCGCGGCAGGAACCCGCGAGCTGCTGGTGATCAGCCAGGACACCTCGGCCTATGGCGTCGATACCCGGCACGAACCGCGCGACTGGAAGGGGCGTCCGGTGCGTGCGCACATGACCGATCTTGCGCGCGAGCTCGGCGGCCTGCGGACCCCCGAGGGCAAGGCGCCCTGGGTGAGGCTGCATTATGTCTACCCGTACCCGCATGTCGACCATGTCATCCCGCTGATGGCCGAGGGGCTGCTCACCCCCTATCTTGATATCCCGTTCCAGCACGCAGCCCCTGCGGTTCTCAAGCGGATGAAGCGCCCGGCGAACGAGGCCAAGGTGCTCGACCGGATCAAGGCGTGGCGCACCATCGCGCCCGATATCACCATCCGCTCGTCGTTCGTTGTCGGCTTTCCTGGCGAGACCGAGGCAGACTTCCAGTATCTGCTCGACTGGCTGGACGAAGCGCAACTCGACCGCGTCGGCGGCTTCCGCTTCGAGCCGGTGGAGGGCGCTGCCGCCAATGACCTGCCCGATCCGGTGCCCGAAGAGGTCAAGGAAGAGCGTTACCAGCGGCTGATGGAAAAGACCGCCGCGATCAGCGCCGCAAAGCTTGCCGCCAAGGTCGGCCGCACGCTGCCCGTGATCATCGACGAAGTCGGCGAGCCTGACGAGGAAGACGGCTCGGTCGGGGCCACTGGGCGTTCGCAGGCCGATGCGCCCGAGATCGACGGCCATGTCTATCTGCGCGACGTGCCAGAGGGCCTTGCGCCCGGGTCTTTCGTCGATGTGCTGGTCGAGGATGCCGACGAGCACGACCTCTACGGGGTGATCGCACCAGGCGCCTGAGCACCGCGCCGGAACGCCACGGTCCATAGCCTAACCGCTTGGTTGACAGAGGTTTTGCAGGAACTTCTGCGGCTTGCCGCGCGTAAATGCGGCATGAGCAAGAAAACCGAAAAAGCCCCGCCGGGCCAGTCCGAATTGTCGGAAAAGGCCCTAGACCTCAAGCAGCAAGGCGATTCGGCAGAAAACGCCGAATATCTGCAGCACCAGACCGACACCGCTGGAGAGGGGCGCATCGCCGAACTCGGCGCCCACAACCCGCCGATGGGCGCGCTGGATGCCGAAGGGCATCGCCCCGTTCTCGAGCGTTCCAGAAAGGTAAGGTGAGCCCAGATGCTGATCCAGTTCAATACCGACAACCGTATCACCGGTGACGAGGACCTGGCCGCGCAGGCGGAGGAGATCGTGACATCGCGGCTCAACCGGTTCGCCAGCAGGCTCAGCCGGGTCGAAATCCACCTTGCCGATGTCAACGGCCCGCGCGGTGGCAGCGATGACATCGTGTGCACCCTGGAAGCGCGCCCTGAGGGCGGCAAACCGGTGACAGTGAAGGGCAATGCAGGGCAGACTGAAACTGCGGTGCGTGATGCATCGGACAAGATGCAGGCGCTGCTAGAAAGCCATTTCGGCAAGCTCAGGACCCACTGAGGGCTCTTGGGCGGTCTGAAGTTGGACAAATTCAAAAGATGATGGCGATGAAGGGTGCTGTCCCGGCAAGGGCAGCGCCCTTTTTGCTGGATCAAGCTACCGCGATATCCGGCACTATATCGATGCTGGAATAAATGGTCGGGGAGAGAGGATTCGAACCTCCGGCCCCTGCCTCCCGAAGACAGTGCTCTACCAGGCTGAGCTACTCCCCGACCCAGACTTCATGATGCCTTGCGGCGCCTGGGAGGCAGGGGCGTGCCTATAGCCACGGTGCGGCTGGCTTGCAAGCGACCATTTTGCCTTTTCTCCGGCGATGCGATGGCATGGGCAAATGCCGCATGCTAGACCAGCGAACATGGACATCGCATTGCAGAGTCGCGCCCCGCACCAGGCGCAGTCGCGTCATTTCGAGTGGCAGTATCTTGATCTGATGAAGCAGATCTGGACGCACGGCCATGAACGTTCCGACCGCACCGGAGTGGGCACGCGCTCGCTGTTCGGCGCGACGATGCGCTTCGACCTGTCCGACAATGCAATTCCGCTGCTGACTACCAAGCGGGTGTACTGGAAGGCGGCTGCGCGCGAGATGCTTTGGTTCCTCACCGGCGACACCAACATTCGCCCGCTGGTCGCGCAAGGGGTGCACATCTGGACCGACTGGCCGCTCGACAGCTATCGCAAGGCCACCGGCGAGGAGATCGACCGCGACGCCTTCGAGGCGCGGATCATCGCCGATGCGGACTTCGCCGAACGCTGGGGAGATCTTGGCCCGGTCTATGGCAAGCAGTGGACCGACTGGCCGGTGTACGAGCCGGTCGACGCAGAGCCCGGCCTGTTCCGCAAGCGCCCCAAAGGCATCAACCAGATCGCCGAACTGGTCGAAAGCCTGCGCACCAATCCCGGATCGCGCCGCCACATCTTCGAGGGCTGGAACGTCGCCGAACTCGACCGGATGGCGCTGCCCCCGTGCCACAAGACCTATCAGTTCTTCGTCGCCGACGGGAAGCTCACTGGCCTGCTTTACCAGCGCTCGTGCGATCTGGCGCTGGGCGTGCCGTTCAACATCTTTTCGGCCGCGCTGATCATCCGCATGCTCGCGCAGCAATGCGATCTCGAGCCGGGTGAGCTGATCTGGAACGGCGGCGACGTCCATCTGTATCTCAACCATCGCGAACTGGTGGAGACGCAGCTGTCGCGCGAGCCGCACGGCGCGCCCCGGCTGGACATCGTCCGCCAGCCCGACAGCATTTTCAACTACCGAATCGAGGACTTCGAAGTGCGCGATTATACTCCGCAATCCCATATCGCCGCGCCGGTTGCTGTGTGATTGAGGAGTGAAGGGCAGCACTATTGACCTATCGCGAATCTTGAAATAATATGTCTCGACGGTGCAATTAGTCGAAAGGCCATCAAGAGCTTCTTCCGGCTGACGGTGCACAGACCCGAGAGGATTTTTGATGGCCGATGGTCCTTTGAGATCGAACCTGCCGCCGCTTGAGCTGCACGTTCCCGAACCGCGCTCGCGCCCTGGCGACCCTGTCGATTTCAGCGATGTGATCGTGCCTGCTGCCGGCAGCATGGCTCGGCCCGACGAGGCGGTTTCCCCCCATGACATGCGCGATCTCAGCTTCGGGCTGGTGCGCGTGCTCGATGACGACCACAAGGCGGTCGGTGCCTGGGACCCCCGCCTGCCTGCCGAGACCTTGCTCAAGATGCTGCGCACGATGGCGCTGACCCGCGCGTTCGACGAGCGGCTCTATCGCGCGCAGCGGCAGGGAAAGACCAGCTTCTACATGAAGTGCACCGGCGAGGAGGCGACCTCTGTCGCCGCAGCTGCCGCGATGCAGGGCGACGACATGGTGTTCCCGAGCTATCGCCAGCAGGGCATCCTTATGTGGCGCGGCTATGCGCTCACCGAGATGATCAACCAGATCTATTCGAACCGCGGCGACAAACTGAAGGGTCGCCAGCTGCCGATCATGTATTCGGTGCCCGAGCTCAGCTTCTTCACCATCTCGGGCAACCTCGCGACCCAATATCCGCAGGCCGTGGGCTGGGCGATGGCGAGCGCGATCAAGGGCGATACCCGCATCGCCAGCTGCTGGTGCGGCGAAGGATCGACCGCAGAAGGCGACTTCCACAGCGCGATGACCTTTGCCTCGGTCTACAACGCGCCGACGATCCTCAATGTCGTCAACAACCAGTGGGCGATCTCGAGCTTTTCGGGGTTCGCGGGGGCCGAGCGCACCACCTTTGCTGCCCGCGCGATCGGCTATGGCATCGCGGGACTGCGTGTCGATGGCAACGATGCGCTGGCGGTCTATGCCGCAACGCAATGGGCGGCAGAACGTGCGCGTTCCAACAAGGGCCCGACGCTGATCGAGCACTTCACATATCGCGCCGAGGGGCACAGCACTTCGGACGATCCGTCCGCCTATCGCAGTGCGCAGGAAAGCGCCGAATGGCCGCTGGGTGATCCGATCCACCGCTTGAAACAGCATGTGATCGGGCTGGGGATCTGGGACGACGAGCGGCATGCTGCGATGGACCTCGAGCTGGCCGAAATGGTCAAGGCCGCGACCAAGCAGGCCGAAAAGAACGGCGTTCTCGGCCACGGCATGCACCAGCCGTTCGAGACGATGTTCGAGGACGTGTTCGAGGAACTTCCCTGGCATCTGCAGGAACAGATGGCGCAGGCGCTCGAGGAAAGGGCTGCGAAATGGCCGAAGTGATGAGCCAGGTTGCCGCTGCAGAAGCGGACATCAAGAAGATGAACATGATCGAGGCGATCAACAGCGCCATGCATGTCATGATGGAACGCGACCCTGATGTGGTGGTGATGGGCGAGGATGTCGGCTATTTCGGCGGCGTTTTCCGCTGCACTGCGGGGCTGCAGGCCAAGTTCGGCAAGGCCCGGGTGTTCGATACCCCGATTAGCGAATGCGGGATCGTGGGCGTTGCCGTCGGCATGGGGGCATACGGCCTGCGTCCGGTGCCCGAGATCCAGTTTGCGGACTATATCTATCCCGGCATCGACCAGCTGATTTCCGAGGCTGCGCGGCTGCGCTATCGCTCGGCGGGTGAGTTCATCGCGCCGATCACGGTGCGCTCGCCCTTTGGCGGCGGCATCTTCGGCGGCCAGACCCACAGCCAGAGCCCCGAAAGCCTGTTCACCCATGTCGCTGGCCTCAAGACGGTGATCCCATCGACGCCGTATGACGCCAAGGGCCTGCTGATCTCGGCGATCGAGGACAACGATCCCGTCATTTTCTTCGAGCCCAAGCGGATCTACAACGGCCCGTTCACCGGCTATTATGATCGCCCGGTCGAGCCTTGGTCCAAGCATGCGGCGGCAGATGTGCCCACCGGCCATTACCGCATCCCGCTGGGCAAGGCGAACATCGTGCGGGCAGGGGAGGCCCTGACCATCCTGGCCTATGGCACGATGGTGCATGTCGCCAAGGCCGTGGTCGAAGCCAATGGCGTCGATGCCGAGGTGATCGACCTTCGCACGCTGCTGCCGCTCGACATCGAGACGATCGAGGCTTCGGTGAAGAAGACCGGACGCTGCCTGATCGTGCACGAGGCGACGCGGACCAGCGGTTTCGGTGCGGAGCTTTCCGCACTGGTGCAGGAGCGCTGCTTCTATCACCTCGAGGCGCCGGTCGAGCGCGTCACCGGCTTCGACACCCCCTATCCGCACAGCCTGGAATGGGCGTATTTCCCCGGCCCGATCCGCATCGGTCGCGCCATTGCCAAGATCATGAAGGACTGACCCGCCATGGCAACCTATACCTTCAACCTGCCCGACATCGGCGAAGGCATTGCCGAGGCGGAAATCGTGGCGTGGCACGTCAAGATCGGTGATCGCATCGAGGAAGACGGCCGCATCGCCGACATGATGACCGACAAGGCGACCGTCGAGATGGAATCGCCGGTTTCGGGGACCGTGATCAAGGTCGCCGGCGCCGAGGGCGACGTCATCGCGATTGGTTCGATGCTGGTCGAGATCGAGATCGAAGGCGAAGGCGACGGCAGCGATGTCGGCGGTGCGCCGGTTACCGAGACCGCACCCGAGCCTGAAGTGATCGAGGCGGAGACGCCCAAACTGCCGCCGGTGGAGGAATTTGCATCGGCGCCTGTCGCAGCGCCCGCTCCCGCTCCCGCTCCTGCTCCGGCCGCTCCCAAGGCTGCTGCGGCGCCCGCGGTGGTCGATGCCGAAGCTTCCGCCAAGGTGCTGGCATCGCCTGTCGTGCGGCAGCGCGCGCGCGACCTCGGGATAGATCTCGCCAAGGTGCGGCCTTCGGAAGGCACCCGCATCCGCCATGCCGATCTCGACGCCTATCTGAACTATGGCGGCACCCGCGCTGGGCCGGGCCGCGCGGCGGACGAAGAGATCCGCGTGATCGGCATGCGCAAGCGTATCGCGCAGAACATGGCCGAATCGAAGCGCAACATCCCGCACTTCACCTATGTCGAGGAAATCGACGTGACGAAGATGGAGGATATGCGCGGGGAAATGAACGCGAGCCGGGGCGATCGGCCCAAGCTGACCGCGTTGCCGATCCTGATCGCGGCGATCTGCAAGACGCTGCGCGAATACCCGATGCTCAACGCGCGCTATGATGACGAGGCCAATGTTGTCACCCGATTTGGCGCGGTGCACCTCGGAATCGCGACGCAGACCGATGCGGGCCTGATGGTGCCGGTGCTGCGCGGTGCGGAGTCCCTGAGCGTCTGGGATATGGCGAGCGAGATCGCGCGGCTGGCGGACGCCGCGCGCAGCGGCAAGGCGAAGAGCGAGGAGCTGTCAGGCTCGACGCTGACGCTGACCTCGCTGGGCCCGCTGGGCGGCATTGCGACCACCCCGGTGATCAACCGGCCCGAGGTCGCGATCATCGGCCCCAACAAGATCGTCGAGCGCCCGATGGTGGTCGATGGCGCGGTCGTCATCCGCAAGATGATGAACCTGTCGATCTCGTGCGATCACCGCGTGGTCGACGGCTATGACGCGGCCAGCTTCGTCCAGGCGCTCAAGCGCCGGATCGAGACGCCGATCTATATCTTCGCGGATTGAGTTTCTCCCCTCCCGCTTGCGGGAGGGGCAGGCCCGGCTTTCCGGGCCGGGGTGGGCCAAAGGTTAAGCCCTTTCAGGCCCACCCCGGCATCGGCTTCGCCTCAGCCACCCCTCCCGCAGGCGGGAGGGGAGAGGCGTTGTGTTTACCTCACAATCGCCCGGAAGGTCACCCGGCGCGTCTCGCCCTGCATCAGCCGGTCACCGACCTGCCAGCGCAGATGCGTCACGTCATCGGGGTTGGCCGGGCGCCAGCTTCCGTCGCCCAGCGACACGCGCAGCGTGCCCAGCGGTCCCCAATTGCGGCCGCCGTCGATCGACACCATCTCGTTGCCGTCTACGGTCTTGTCGAGCCTGACAGTGCGGGGCAGGGGATTGGTGACGGTAAAGCCCTGGACCGGGCGGTTGCCCATGTTGCGGTATTCCACCACATAGATCAGCCGCTCGCCGGGGCTGACCTGACGCGCAGGTTCCAGCCGCACGCGGCGCGCGCCGCTGCCCTCCGGGTCGATCCGTTCGACGAAGATCGATGATTTTGTCCGAACATCGCTCGATGCCAGCGCCATGACCGGCGCCGCCAAGGCGAGCAGCGCGATGGTGGTGCGCAGCATTCCTTACCCCGATTTACCCCCGCCGGCCCTGTCCGGCTGAGGAGCTGTCTAGGCACCAGCGGCGAACATATGGTTAATGCGCCAGCAGTTTTTCACCGCCCACGGCCCATCAATGCTGCTGGATTGTGGGCCCAATTCGGTGCAGATATAGCCGCGATAGCCCGATTTGCGGGCAAAGGGCATCTGCACACATGTCGCTACCTCCTACCGATCGCGCTGTTTCCGATGAATTGCGGCGCGACCGCCTGCTGGCTGCGCTCGCGCTGATTGCAGGCGTGGCCCTGTTCCTCGCCTTTCCATTCGCGATGCGGGCAGGGGCCGAATTCTTCCTGCCGCTGGCGGTGGCGATCGTGCTTTCGATCGCGCTGGTGCCGGCGCTGGAATGGATGGAGCGGCGCGGCCTGCCGAGCATGGCGGCGGCGTTCCTGTGCCTGGTGCTTTTCCTGGCGATAGCCAACGGCGCGCTGGCGGTGATCGTGGTTCCGGCGGCGGACTGGTTCCTGCTGCTTCCTGATCGGATCCCCAAGATCATGGAGAATCTGGCGCCGCTGATCGATCTCTATTCCGATCTGCAGAAGTTCGTCGACGATACCACCCGGCTGGTTTCCGGATCGATGGTCAAGGCGCAGAAGGCGGCAACCGCATCGCCCGAATCGCTGCTCGACCTGTTCGCCAGCGCCGCGCCCGGGGTGGCGCTGCAGATGGCATTCGTCGTGCTGCTGATCTTCTTCTTCCTCGCCGGCTGGACCAAGCTGCGCGAAAACGCGATCAGCAGCCGCGGCAGCTTCACCGGTGCCATGGCGACCGCCCGGGTCATCCAGAACGTCGTATCGGCCACATCGGCCTATCTTACCACCATCACCATCATCAACCTGCTGCTGGGTGTCTCGGTGGGCGTGGTGGTGTGGATGCTGGGGATGGAATCGCCTGCGATGTGGGGCGGCATCGTCGCCCTGCTCAACTTCATCCCGTATATCGGACCGGTGCTGGCGGCGGTGCTGCTGGCGCTGGGCGGGCTGATGAGCTTTGGTGACCTGTGGACCGCGCTGATTCCCGCCAGCGTCCAGATCGTGTTCCATCTGGTGGAGGCCAATCTGATCACGCCTGCCGTGCTGGGGCGCAGGCTGACGATGAACCCGCTGCTGATTCTCGTCTCGCTGAGCTATTGGGCCTGGGTGTGGGGCACCACCGGCGCGCTGCTGGCGGTGCCGCTGCTGATCATCATCCAGACGGTCGTGGCCGCAGCCGGAAAGCCGGATATTGCCGGTTTCCTTTTCGAATCGGGGACGCTGACCCGTGCGCCGGGCGACAAGGAATCGCCTGCGACTGAGCCACTTTCACCGGTTCGTGGGAAAAATTGAAACACGTGTTGACAGCCGGGCAGGACAATTCTAACAGCCGCGCTCCAACACGATGCGGGTGTAGCTCAGTTGGTTAGAGCGCCGGCCTGTCACGCCGGAGGTCGCGGGTTCGAGCCCCGTCACTCGCGCCATTTCTCTGGAGGTTTGCTCCGGAAAAATGGCCACTCGCAGGTGTTGGAACTTCCCTGAAATCGCCAGCCGATCAGGCGCGCCAGCGCCCGGTTTCCATCCAGATCATCAGCGGACGCATGGGTGCGATCCAGATGATCCCAGCGATGCAATAGATCACCGACTGCACGGCGATGTGCCATGTGCCGATGATCTGCGAGAAGCTTGCCACGATCACCGCCCAGATGGTGATGATCGCCAATATGGCAAAAATGCCCACGGGCTTGCGCATGGTCGGCTTCATGAAAACTCTCTCTCGTTGTGCGGCAGCAGCACCTGCTGCTCGGTGATGACCGCATCCAGCGGCATGTCATGGGGTTCGGCAGGGACGCGCTCTGCCTGCTGCACCGTCCAGGCAAGCCCGATCCTGCGTGTATCGGGATTGGCCGCGCACCAGGCATCATAATGCCCGCCGCCCTGGCCAAGCCGCCCCATAGCCGAATCGAAAGCGACCAGCGGCATGAAGAGTGCGCCGGGGACCACCTGGGGCATCGCGGCATGCGGCTGCGGGCCCCAGGGACCTTGCTCCAGCGTCTGTTCGGATCCGGTCCACAACCGGAAAATCATCGGTCCCTCGGCTGACCGGGTCCAGGGCAGGGCGATCATCTTGCCCATGTCGAGCATGTGATCGGCATAGCGCGCGGTCGGGACCTCGCCGGGCATGGCGTGGTACAGGCCTACCGTTTCGGCGTGCTCGATCAGCGGCAGGATGATCCGCGGCGGCCGTCCGAAGATCAGCGCACGGTGGGAATCGGGCAGCGCCTGCCAATGGGCGAGGCGCGCGGCGCGCATGGCACGGCGCAGTTCACGCTTCTTGCTGATCAGGGTGGTCACTGGTTCATCCTGTTGGCCCGCGCGGATGGAAAAAAGCCGGCACCCGCACCGGGGCCAGGCTCGCGCTGGACTGGATCGGGGCCATGGGTGGAACCGCCTTGGCCGTTTGCTGGAATATCCTCTGACGCCAGTAACGTCAGGTGGGCGCCGTGTACCGTTGGCCGGAGCCAGGGCAGGGACAGCTCCCTTGGAAGATGTATCGCCTCAGGGATGTTCTCTGCAGCTCGTACCAGGCAGTCCCGTATCTGATTTAGGACCGATCGGCCGTCTTCTCAAGGCCTTCTGCTAGATTCTCGATCCGCAGTGCCAATCGCTCGATTGCGCGGGTAGCCAGATCGATGTCTTCGTCATGCGCCAGCAGGTCGCCCTGGCCCTTGGCAGGCTGGGCGGCGGCAGCCTGTGCGGTCAGGGCCTCGGCCTCGCGATCCTGGGCGTCGGCGAGCTCGTCTGCTAGCAGCAGTCCGGCAAACAGCAGCGCGCGGGTTTCGTTCAGGCCACCCGATGCGCCCGCCTTGCGCGCGGCACCGTCCAGCATTGACCCCAGCCGGGCGAGATGCTGTTCTTCGCCGGGGTTGCAGGTGACGCTGTAGATACGTCCGGCGATAGTGAGGCGCATGTCGGGCATGGGGTTTATCGCTTTCCGGCCAGAATGGCATCCATGCCAGCCAGAGCCTCTGCCGCGGCACTTTTCAGGCGGGCATGGCGCTCGGCGATGTCGCTATCTCCTGCGCCCGACGGCGCGGCGGCGGCTTCGCTCAATTGGGCCTGCGCTGTTTCCAGCCGCGTTAAAGCTCGCTCCAATTGTCCGATAGCGAGGATAAGGCGTTCATTTGCCATGGATTGGTTTTAGCACCGATCATGACAAATGCAATAATTTGCACCAGGCCGCGCTTTGCGGAACTTGACGCGGTGCACCATGGATACCAAAGGGTGACGCCAAAGCCGACTCGGCGCGCGTTTCTGCGACATCGGAACCTCCGGTACGACGCGATTACGGTGCGGATCGGAGATCAGTGTGGAGAATTTACAGGCGATGTCCGTGGTTTTTGAAGATCTCGCCAATGCCGTCCGGGCACTGTCGATGGATGCGGTTCAGGCTGCGAACAGCGGTCACCCCGGAATGCCCATGGGCATGGCCGATGTCGCAACGGTGCTGTTCGGCGAGTATCTGAAATACGATGCCTCCGCCCCCCACTGGGCCGACCGTGACCGGTTCGTGCTGTCTGCGGGCCACGGCTCGATGTTGATCTATTCGGCGCTGCACCTCACCGGCTATGCGCGTCCGACCATCGAGGACATCCGCAACTTCCGCCAGTTGCACAGCCCGTGCGCGGGCCACCCCGAGAACTTCGAACTGGCGGGCGTCGAATGCACCACTGGTCCGCTGGGCCAGGGCCTGGCGATGGCGGTCGGCATGGCGATGGCAGAGCGGCACCTCAATGCTGAATTCGGTGACGATCTGGTCAATCACCGCACCTGGGTGGTCGCGGGCGACGGCTGCCTGATGGAAGGCATCAACCACGAAGCCGTCGGCCTTGCCGGGCATTTGAAGCTCGGCCATCTCAACGTGCTGTGGGATGACAACCGCATCACCATCGATGGCGCGACCGATCTGTCGACCAGCGAGGACATCCGCGCGCGGCACACGGCATCGGGCTGGCATGTCGTCGATTGCGACGGTCATGATCCCGTCTCGATCCGCGCTGCGATGGACGCCGCGATCGCCGATCCGCGGCCGTCGCTGATCGCCTGCGCCACCATCATCGGCAAGGGATCGCCCAACAAGCAGGGCACGTCGGCCACGCATGGCTCGCCGCTGGGCACCGCCGAAGTCGATGCCGCGCGCGCAGCTCTGGGCTGGAAGCACGCACCGTTCGATGTGCCGCAGGATATCCGCGACGCCTGGCTTGCCTTTGGCCGCCGCAGCGCGGACACCCATGCCGCATGGGCCGAGCGTCTGTCGGCATCGGACAAGGCAGCCGAATTCACGCGCCGCATGGCGGGCGACCTGCCGCAGGGATTCGGCCTGTCGCAGCATGTCGCAGGCCTGCTCGCCGATCCGCAAAAGGTCGCGACCCGCAAGGCATCCGAACTCGCGCTGGAAGCGATCAACCCGCGCCTGCCCGAAACGGTGGGCGGATCGGCTGATCTCACCGGCTCGAACAACACCAAGACCGCAGGGCTGGGCGTGATGAGCGCCGACAACTACGGCGGTCGCTACGTCAATTATGGCATCCGCGAATTCGGCATGGCCGCCGCGATGAACGGCATGGCGCTGCACGGCGGCGTGATCCCTTATGGCGGCACCTTCCTGGTGTTCTCCGATTATTGCCGCGCCGCGATCCGTCTTTCGGCATTGCAGCGGCAGCGGGTCATCTATGTGATGACACATGACAGCATCGGCCTGGGTGAAGACGGCCCGACCCATCAGCCGGTCGAGCATGTCATGAGCCTGCGGATGATGCCCAACCTGCTGACCTTCCGTCCCGGCGATGCAGTGGAAACCGCCGAATGCTGGGAACTGGCGCTGCAAGCATCGGCGACGCCGACGGTGCTGGCGCTGACCCGCCAGAACCTGCCGCAGTTCCGCCGCGTCGAATCCGATGGCAACCAGTGCGCGCGCGGTGCCTATCGCATCAAGACGTCGGGCAACAAGCGCCAGGTGGTGCTGATCGGTACGGGCTCCGAAGTGTCGCTGGCGCTTTCGGTCGCCGACGCGCTTGAATCCGCAGGAATCGGTGCGGACGTCGTCTCGATGCCGTGCTGGTCGCTGTTCGACGCGCAGAGCGCAAGCTATCGCAACGATCTGCTCCCCGCCGACGTACTCAAGGTGTCGATGGAAGCGGGCGTCACCTTTGGCTGGGAACGCTATGTCGGCCCCGACGGCCTGAGCTTCGGTATCGACAGCTTCGGTGCTTCGGCGCCGATCGAGGCACTGTTCGACCATTTCGGGCTGACCGCAGACAAGATCACACCCGCCGTCCGTGCCGCTCTGGGGCAGGGCTGAGACACCTTACACGACATTAATCGCAGGAGAATTTCCGATGGCAGTCAAGGTTGCAATCAATGGTTTTGGCCGTATCGGCCGTCTGGTGGCGCGCGCGCTGCTCGAGCGGACCGATCACGACCTTGAACTCGTCGCGATCAACGATCTGGCCGACGCCAAGTCGAATGCGCTGCTGTTCAAGCGCGACAGCGTGCATGGCCCGTTCCCCGGCACCGTCGAAGCCGTGGGCGACACCATTGTCGTCAACGGCAAGGCGATCCGCGTCACCGCCGAGCGCGATCCATCCAAGCTGCCGCATGGCGAAATGGGCGTCGATATCGCGCTCGAGTGCACCGGCTTCTTCGCCGACAAGGAAAAGGCGAGCGCGCACCTGACTGCAGGCGCCAAGCGCGTGCTGATCTCGGCTCCCGCCGGCGGCGCGGACAAGACCATCGTGTTCGGCGTGAACCATGGCGTTCTGACTTCGGATGATCTGGTCGTCTCGAACGCCAGCTGCACCACCAACTGCCTCGCGCCGATGGCCAAGGTTCTGCATGAAACCGTCGGGATCGAGCGCGGCCTGATGACCACCGTGCACAGCTACACCAACGACCAGAAGATCCTCGATCAGATCCACAGCGACATGCGCCGCGCGCGCGCTGCTGCCATGTCGATGATCCCCACCACCACCGGCGCCGCGCGTGCGGTCGGCCTCGTGCTGCCCGAACTCAAGGGCAAGCTGGACGGGTCGGCGATCCGCGTGCCGACCGCCAATGTCAGCCTGGTCGACCTGACCTTCACCCCGGGCCGCAACACGACCGTTGAAGAAATCAACGGCGCGCTCAAGGCAGCGTCGGAAGGCGCGCTCAAGGGCGTGCTCGCTTATACCGACGAGCCGCTGGTTTCGATCGACTTCAACCACGATCCTGCCAGCTCGACCATCGACAGCCTGGAAACCTCGGTGATCGACGGCAAGCTGGTCCGCGTGATCAGCTGGTACGACAATGAATGGGGCTTCTCCAACCGCATGGTCGACACCGCAGGCGTGATGGCCGGTCTGCTCTGATCGCCCCAAGCAACGATAGAAAGTCCGGTATGTTCAAGACCATCGATAATCTGCTTGCCGACCGTCACGGCCTGGCTGGCAAGCCTGTTCTAATTCGCGAAGATCTGAACGTACCGATCCACGAAGGCCGGGTGTCCGATGACACCCGGCTGCGTTCGGCGATGCCGACGCTCGCCGAACTCGCCGATCATGGCGCCAAGGTGCTGGTGCTGGCGCATTTCGGTCGGCCCAAGGGAAAGGTCGATCCCGAATTCACGCTGCGTCCGATCGCCGAGGCGCTGGGCGAGGTAATGGGGCGGCATGTCGGCTTTCTGGCATCGCCCGACCGGCATGCGATCGACGTGCTTGAGCCCGGCAGCATCACTGTGCTGGAAAACAGCCGCTTCTATCCCGGCGAGGAAAAGAATGATCCCGTGCTGGCCAAGCAGATGGCGGCTCTGGGGGACTTCTACGTCAACGATGCCTTTTCCGCTGCGCACCGCGCGCACGTCACCACCGAGGGCCTCGCGCATCTGCTGCCCGCCTTTGCCGGTCGCGCGATGGAGGCCGAATTGAAGGCATTGGAAGCCGCGCTGGGCAATCCAGAGCATCCGGTTGCGGCTGTCGTGGGCGGCGCGAAGGTCTCGACCAAGCTCGATGTGCTCACCCATCTGGTGGGCAAGGTCGATCATCTGATCATCGGTGGCGGCATGGCCAACACCTTCCTCGCCGCGCGCGGCGTCGATGTTGGCAAGTCATTGTGCGAGCATGACCTCGCCGATACCGCCAACGCCATCCTTGATGCCGCGGACAAGGCCAACTGCACCGTCCACCTGCCGTATGACGTGGTGGTGGCGAAGGAGTTCGGCGCCAATGTCGAGTGCCGCACCGCCAATGTGCATGAAGTCGCCGCCGACGAAATGATCCTTGATGTTGGTGCAGCTGCGGTCGAGGCGCTGTCCGACGTGCTCAAGACCTGCCGCACCCTGGTGTGGAACGGTCCGCTGGGCGCGTTCGAATATCCGCCGTTCGATTCCGCGACCGTCGCACTCGCGCGCACCGCGGCAGCGCTCACCCGCGAAGGCACTCTGGTTTCGGTGGCAGGCGGCGGCGATACCGTCGCGGCGCTCAACCATGCTGGTGTCGCGGACGATTTCTCTTTTGTTTCAACCGCTGGCGGCGCCTTCCTCGAATGGATGGAAGGCAAGGTCCTGCCCGGCGTCAAGGCTCTCGAGGCCTGAGGCTGCAACCTGAGTTCAACTAAAAACCTGGCAAAGACCCAAGGGGAACCGACATGACCGACACCGCAAACTTCGACCAGATGCTCGCCAAGATCGAGACCGGCGCAGGCTTTATCGCCGCGCTGGACCAGAGCGGCGGTTCGACCCCCAAGGCGCTCAAGGGCTATGGCATCGACGACGGTGCGTGGGGCAGCGACGAGGAAATGTTCGCGCTGATCCACGGCATGCGCAGCCGGATCGTGACCTCGCCCTGCTTCAACGGCGAGAAGGTGATCGGCGCGATTCTGTTCGAACGGACCATGGATGGCGAAGCGGGCGGCAAGAGCGTGCCCGCATTGCTCTGGGAGCGCGGCGTTGTTCCGTTTCTCAAGGTCGACAAGGGCCTGGAAGACGAAGCCGACGGCGTGCAGATGATGAAGCCGATCGGCGGCCTGGGTGAATTGCTCGATCGGGCCAAGGCCAAGGGCGTGTTCGGTACCAAGATGCGCTCGGTGATCAATTCGGCGTCCGAAACCGGAATTGCCGCGATCGTGAAGCAGCAGTTCGAGGTCGCAGGCGAGATCCTCGATCACGGCCTGATCCCGATCATCGAGCCTGAAGTGAACATCAAGAGCGAGACGCGCGCCCAGTGCGACGAAATCCTGCTCGCCGAGACCAGGAAGGCGCTCGATGCGCTGCCCGAAGGGCGCCGCGTCATGTTGAAGCTGTCGCTTCCCGCCAAGGCCGGCCTGTTCGCCGATCTGGTCAGCCACCCCGCCGTCATCCGCGTGGTCGCGTTGTCGGGCGGCTTCAGCCGTACTGAGGCGTGCACCGAGCTCGCCAAGAACAACGGCATCATCGCCAGCTTCTCGCGCGCGCTGCTCAACGATCTCAAGCACCAGATGAGCGACGACGAGTTCGACGCCTCGCTCGGCGGCGCGATCGATGAGATCCATCAGGCCTCGATCGCTTGACCGGCTGCGAACTCTATCTGATCTCCCCGCTCGATGTGGGCGGGGATTTTCCCGAACGGCTGCGCGCGGCGCTGGAAGCAGGCCCGGTCGCCGCTTTCCAGTTTCGCGTCAAGGATATCGACCAGCACGAGGCGGCAAGGCTCGCCGCGCCGCTGCTCGAGATCTGCCGCGAGCATGACTGTGCGTTCATCGTCAACGACGACGTCGCGCTCGCCAAAAGGCTGGGCGCCGATGGCGTGCATCTGGGGCAGGGCGATGGTGACCCGCGCGACGCGCGCGAGGAGCTGGGCAAGGATGCGCAGATCGGTGTGACCTGCCACAACAGCCGCCATCTGGCGCTGGAAGCAGGCGAAATGGGCGCGGATTATGTCGCGTTCGGCGCCTTCTTCCCGAGCAGCACCAAGGATGCGAAGATCAAGGCCGAGCCGGAAATCCTGGAATGGTGGTCTTCGATGATGGAGCCGCCCTGCGTCGCCATTGGCGGGATCACGGTGGACAATGCTGCTCCGATCATTGCCACTGGGACGGATTTTATCGCGGTATCGGGCGGGGTATGGAATTACCCCGAGGGTCCGGCCTCAGCCGTGCGACAGCTCCTTGCCCTGATGGGCAAGGACAGCGGTGCAGACGCGGGCTGAAGCCTCGAGCCGGCTCAAGTAGCTTACGAAGTCGGCTTCGAACTCCTCGACACCGGGCAGGGCCTCTCCACGCACCGTATGGGCGGAGGCTATCTGATTGGTGGCCTTGCCGAAAATACCGGCAGCGGGCGTCTTGATGCTGAACAATGGCATGATCTGTTGGTCCAATCCGCTGCGGATGTTTAGCAGCTTTGAGCGATGTTCTCCACCTACTATCTGCCAGCCTCGCTATATAGGAAGAAACAGCCATTGAGGGGGCATCTCGACAGGCATCGCACCGGCTTCGACCGAAGCCCTTTGTCGATCGTGGCGGTTTGGAGAACACGGGTCTGCGTGGCTTCCCAAAAGCCTTGCCATGCCAGCGGCGAGCGCCTAGAGGGCCTGTCCATTCCCTGAAACCTGATGGAAACGAGCCTCGCATGAAGATCAGCGGTGTCGATATTCGCCCCGGCAACATTCTGGAACACGAAGGCGGCATCTGGAAGGTCGCCAAGATCCAGCATACCCAGCCCGGCAAGGGTGGCGCGTTCATGCAGGTCGAGATGAAGAACCTCGAAGACGGCCGCAAGACCAATATCCGCTATCGCAGCCAGGATACGGTCGAGAAGGTGCGTCTGGATACCAAGGACTTCCAGTTCCTGTTCGCCGACGGCGAAGCCTATGTCTTCATGGACCAGGAAAATTACGAGCAGATCACCATCGCGGCCAAGCTGCTGGGTGATGAAGCTGCCTTCCTGCAGGACGGCATGCAGGTCACGCTCGAAATGTACGACGAGCGCCCGATCTCGGTGCAGCTGCCCGATCAGATCGAAGCGACGATCGTCGAGGCAGACGCCGTGGTGAAGGGGCAGACCGCCTCGTCGAGCTACAAGCCCGCCATTCTCGACAATGGCGTGCGCGTCATGGTGCCGCCGCACATCAGCAGCGGCACGCGCATCGTCGTCGATGTCTATGCCAAGGAATATGTCCGCAAGGCGGATTGATCGGACCTTATTGCAATGCCTGCCATCTCAGCCATCATCCGTGTCATGGAAAGCGCCGCGCGCAAGGCGGGCGGCCGCCTGCGTCGTGACTTTGGCGAGGTGGAACATCTGCAGGTCTCGCAGAAGGGCCCGGCCGACTTTGTCTCCAAGGCTGATCAGCGCGCCGAACGCATTTTGTATGACGAGCTGAGCAAGGCGCGTCCCGGCTGGGGCTTCATGCTCGAAGAAGGCGGCGATATTCCCGCCGAACCCGGCAAGCCGCGCTTCATCATCGATCCGCTCGATGGCACCAGCAACTTCCTCCATGGCATCCCGCATTTCGCGATCTCGATCGCGGTTCAGGAGCCCACTCTGGACGGCAAGGGCTGGGGCGAGATCAGCGCCGCGCTGATCTACCAGCCGGTCACCGACGAGAGCTATTGGGCGGAAAAGTCGCGCGGCGCTTGGCTGCATGACCGGCGCCTGCGCGTGTCGGGTCGCCGCAGCCTCAACGAGGCGCTGATTGCGACGGGCATTCCGTTCCTGGGTCATGGCGATATCGGCGAATGGACCCGCATCTTCGGTGCGATCGCACCCGAGGTCGCCGGTATCCGCCGGTTCGGCGCAGCATCGCTTGACCTCGCATGGGTTGCAGCGGGCAAGTTCGATGGATTCTGGGAAAGCGGCCTCAAGCCCTGGGACGTGGCCGCCGGAATTCTGCTGGTCCGCGAAGCCGGCGGGTTCGTCACCGACTATCGCGGTGGTGGCCAGCCGATGGAGCGCCAGCAGGTGATTGCGGGCAACGATTCCCTGCATTCGCGCCTGCACAAGCTGCTGGTCGGCGCGCTGCGCTGATCGCCTGGCGGCGCTGCGGCGCGGTCACTCGCTTACGAAGCGCCGGTACTGCTGCATCTGGCCCAGCCAGACATCCAGATTCTCGTTGAACACCGCCCTCGGCACGCCGCCCATGTCAGTGTCGACGTCCATCACCAGCACGGGATCGTTCTCGGTATCAAGATAGGCGCGGGCAAAGCGCTTGGTGCGATTCCACTCGTTGAGCTTTTCCAGCGCAAAGCCCTTGCGGTCGTTGAACCCGAAATAGAACTGCACCGTCTTGCACTGCGCCTTTTGCGCGTCGCAGTTCATCAGCGCGATCAGGAAGGGCATGTCGTCGAAGGCGCTGCGAATATAGGGGTTTCCGTCCGGCTGCTGCTTGAGTTCGGACGGCAGGCCGCGCGCTGTCAGCACGGCGGCGATGGTGTCGGGGCTTGCCGCCGATACGGTCTGCGCGGATGCGGGCAGGGGCGCAGCTGCTGCCATCACGATCGCCCCGGCAATCGACGCATATTTCCAGTTCAGCTTCATCGCGAATCCCCCTTTACGCTTGCGGCACCGCGGCCATGTCCGCCTGTCGCATTTCGCCGCTTGCCGGATTGTGCCGAAAAGCACAGAAATGCGCAATATTTTGGCGTTTTCGGCGATGTGTGCATTGCCGCAAAAAAGGGGGGCATCCGGCTTGCGATAGCAGCGTCGCTGGCCTAAAGGACCTCCAAGCAACACGCACAAGCGGGATACGCACATGGCCGAATATCTGCCAATTCTGCTGTTCCTGGCGGTCGCTCTGCTCTTGTCGGTGGCATTTGTCTTCCTTCCGATCGGGGTGTCGCGGCTTACCGGAGCGCACAAACCCACCGTCGCCAAGCTGAGCGAATATGAATGCGGTTTCCCCGCGTTCGAAGATTCGCGCAGCCAGTTCGACGTTCGCTTCTATCTGGTCGCGATCCTGTTCATCATTTTCGATCTCGAAGCCGCGTTCCTGTTCCCCTGGGCAGTATCGCTGGAACAGATCGGCTGGGCCGGTTGGGCCACGATGATGGTCTTCCTGTTCGAACTCATCATCGGCCTGATCTACGCATGGAAAGTGGGAGCCCTGGATTGGGAGTAGAAGCTAACATGGCCGCAACCTCTGCAGGCGCGTCCGCCGGAGCCATCGTGCCCGGCACCAATGTTCTGCCCGACGTCGGTTTCCTCAACGACATCAACGCCGAAGTCGCCGACAAGGGCTTTCTGGTCACCTCGACCGAAGAGCTTTTCCAGTGGGCGCGCACCGGTTCGTTGTGGTGGATGACCTTTGGTCTGGCCTGCTGCGCGGTGGAGATGATCCACGTCAGTATGCCGCGTTATGACATGGAGCGTTTCGGCGTCGCGCCGCGCGCTTCGCCGCGCCAGTCGGACGTCATGATCGTGGCGGGCACGCTGTGCAACAAGATGGCTCCGGCCCTGCGCCGCGTCTATGACCAGATGTCCGAGCCGAAATACGTGATTTCGATGGGCAGCTGCGCCAATGGCGGCGGCTATTACCATTACAGTTACTCGGTGGTGCGCGGCTGCGACCGCATCGTTCCGGTGGATATCTATGTCCCCGGGTGCCCGCCGACCGCCGAAGCGCTGCTTTATGGCGTGATGCAGTTGCAGCGCAAGATCCGCCGGGTGGGCACGATCGAACGCTGACACGAAGTTGAGAAGGCCTGCTGCGGAGGCTGGCCGGATAAGGGACGCACATGGGACATTCGGCACCACGTTATGCCGTTCTGGAAGGCCTGGGCGATGCTGTCGCCGCGACGCTGGGGGACCGGCTGCTCGCGACGCGTTTTGCGCAGGGCGAATATTGCTTCACCGTCCGCCGCGCCGCAGTGGCCGAGGCGCTGGACCTGTTGCGCGACTTCCATGACTACCAGCAGCTCGTCGAGATCGCTGGCGTCGACTATCCCGAGCGCGCCGAGCGCTTCGAGGTCGTCTATTGCCTGCTCAGCCTGACCAGGAACCACCGCATCCGCGTCGTGTGCACGACCGACGAGGACACTCCGGTGCCGACCGTCACGAATATCTGGCCCGTGGCCGGCTGGCTCGAGCGCGAAGTGTACGACATGTACGGCGTGATCTTTGCCGGAAACCCCGATCTGCGCCGCATCCTCACCGATTACGGCTTCCGCGGCCACCCCTTCCGCAAGGACTTCCCGCTCACCGGCTATAGCGAGATGCGCTATTCCGAGGAGCAGGGCCGCGTGATCTATGAGCCGGTCAAGCTGGCGCAGGACTTCCGCAGCTTCGACTTCACCTCGCCCTGGGAAGGCGCGGATTACGTTCTGCCGGGTGACGAGAAGTCGCTGGGCGGGCCGCCGCATGTCGATACGCCCAAGACGACCGAGAAGCAGTCCGACACTGGCGCGGGCAAGGCTGCCAACAAGGAGGCCGCCAAGGCCAGCCCCGAGGCACCTGCCGACAAGCCTGCCGACAAGAAGGATAGCAAGGCATGACCGCCGAAGCACTTCCCGACGATCTGGACGAGCCTCTGGTCGAGCAGGATTCGACCGCTGGCGACCTCGAGATCCAGAACTACACGATCAACTTCGGCCCCCAGCACCCTGCTGCGCACGGCGTTCTGCGGATGGTGATGGAGCTCGACGGCGAAATCGTCGAGCGGATCGACTGCCATGTCGGGTTGCTGCATCGCGGCACCGAAAAGCTGATCGAGTACAAGACGTACCTCCAGGCGCTCCCCTATTTTGACCGGCTCGATTACTGCTCGCCACTGGCGATGGAGTACAGCTACGTCCTGGCGATCGAGAAGCTGCTGAACCTCGAGGTTCCGCTGCGCGCCCAGTATCTGCGCGTGCTGTTCGCCGAACTCACCCGCATCTGCAACCACATGCTCAACCTGGGTGCGCATGTGATGGATGTCGGCGCAATGACGCCCAACCTGTGGCTGTTCGAAATCCGCGAGGATTGCCTCAACTTCTTTGAGCGGGCCTCCGGCGCGCGCATGCACAGCGCCTGGTTCCGCCCCGGCGGCGTCCACCAGGACGTGCCGCTCAAGCTGCTCACCGACCTTGCCGACTGGCTCGACACCTTCCCCAAGCTGTTCGAGGACGCGATGAGCCTCGTCGTCGACAACCGCATCTTCAAGCAGCGCAACGTCGATATCGCGATCGTATCCAAGGACGATGCGGTGCGCTGGGGCTTTTCGGGCCCGATGATCCGCGGCAGCGGCATCGCTTGGGATCTGCGCAAATCGCAACCTTATGATGTCTATGACCGGATGGAGTTCGACGTTCCCGTCGGCACCCGCGGCGACTGCTATGACCGCTTCATGGTCCGCGTCGAGGAAGTCCGCCAGTCCGCGCGCATCATGCGCCAGTGCCTCAACGACATGCCCGAAGGCCCGATCGCCTCGCTCGACCGCAAGATCGTGCCGCCCAAGCGCGGCGAGATGAAGCAGTCGATGGAAGCGCTGATCCATCACTTCAAGCTGTACACCGAAGGCTTCCACGTCCCTGCCGGCGAGGTCTATGTCGCGACCGAAAGCCCCAAGGGCGAGTTTGGCGTCTATCTGGTGAGCGACGGAACCAACAAGCCCTATCGCTGCAAGATCCGCCCGACCGCGTTCTCGCACCTCCAGGCGATGGACTTCATGTCGCGCGGCCACATGCTGTCGGATGCGACGGCGATCCTGGGCGCGATCGATGTGGTGTTCGGGGAGTGCGACCGGTGACCGTGCAGATGGCCGTCGCAGAGGCGATGATCGCGCATTACAACGCTCAGGATGCCGACGCCTATGTCGCGCTGATGACCGATGATGCCTGTGAAGCGGGCTATCGCGGCGACGTGCTTCGCGCGGGCAAGGAAGGCGTGCGCTCCGGGCTCAAGGCGATGTTCGCCGAGTATCCGGAGAACCGCGCCGAAGTGCTCTCGGGTCACATGCTGGGCGAATATGTCGTCCTGCACGAACGCGTCTCGCGCTCCTCGCAGAGCGAGCCGTTCGAGGTCATGTCGATCTACAGTTTCAATGGCGACAAGGTGTCGCGCGTGGAGTTTGTCCGCTGATGGCTGACGCAGCCCATATCCCCGATGAAACCGAAACCCGCGCCCGCTGGGGTGGTTTCGCGTTCACGCAAGAGAATCTCGCGATCGCGAAGACCGTCATCGCGCGCTATCCCGAAGGGCGCCAGCGCTCGGCGGTGATGCCGCTGCTCGATCTGGCGCAGCGCCAGGTGGGTGCGGACACGCAGACGCAGGGCTGGCTGCCGGTTCCGGTGATCGAATATGTCGCAGCGATGCTCGATATGCCGTACATCCGCGCCTATGAAGTCGCGAGCTTCTATACCATGTACAATCTCGCGCCGGTCGGGCGTTTCCACGTGCAGGTTTGCGGCACCACGCCGTGCCTGCTGCGCGGATCGGACGATGTCATGGCGGCCTGCGCCAACAAGGGCCTGGTCAAGGGCAAGACCACGCCCGACGGCCTGTTCACGCTGACCGAGGTCGAGTGCATGGGCAACTGCGCCAATGCACCGATGGTCCAGATCAACGACGATAACTTTGAGGATCTGGATTACGACAGCACCACGCGCATCCTGGAAGCGCTGGCAGCGGGCGAAAGCCCCAAGGCCGGCACCCAGATCGCCGGGCGCCACACCAGCGAGCCCGAGGGCGGACCGACATCGCTGAAGGCCATGGTCGATGCCAATCATGATTATCGCGGGGAATGGTGATGAGCTTTGATTTTCTCACCGACAAGGATCGCATCTTCACCAACGTCTATGGCTATCAGCCGTGGAACCTGAAGGCGGCCGAGGCGCGCGGTGACTGGGACAAGACCAAGGACCTGATCGCCTGGGGCCAGGACAAGATCATCGACGAGATGAAGGCGTCTGGCCTGCGCGGTCGTGGCGGTGCGGGCTTCCCCACCGGCATGAAGTGGAGCTTCATGCCCAAGGAATCCAAGGACGGTCGGCCCAGCTTCCTGGTGATCAACGCCGATGAATCCGAGCCTGGCAGCTGCAAGGATCGCGAAATCCTGCGCCACGATCCGCACAAATTGATCGAAGGCGCGCTGATCGCGGGCTTCGCGATGCGCGCGCGAGCTGCGTATATCTACGTGCGCGGCGAATACATCCGCGAAGCGCAGGTGCTGCAGGCTGCGGTCGATGAGGCCTATGAAGCCGGGTTGATCGGCAAGAACGCGGCCAAGTCGGGCTATGATTTCGACGTCTTCGTCCATCGCGGCGCGGGCGCTTATATCTGCGGCGAAGAGACCGCGATGATCGAGAGCCTTGAGGGCAAGAAGGGCCAGCCACGCCTCAAGCCGCCGTTCCCGGCGGGTGCGGGGCTTTACGGTTGCCCGACCACGGTCAACAACGTCGAATCGATCGCGGTAGTGCCGACGATCCTGCGGCGCGGCGCGAGCTGGTTTGCCAGCTTCGGGCGCGAGAACAACAAGGGCACCAAGCTGTTTCAGATCAGCGGGCATGTCGACAAGCCCTGTGTGGTGGAGGAAGCGATGAGCATTCCGTTCCGCGATCTGATCGAGAAGCATTGCGGCGGTATTCGCGGTGGCTGGGACAATCTGCTCGCGGTGATCCCCGGCGGTTCGTCGGTGCCTCTGGTGCCTGCCGCGCAGATCATGGACGCGCCGATGGATTTCGACGGCCTGAAAGAGGTCGGATCGGGGCTTGGCACCGCAGCGGTCATCGTCATGGACAAGTCGACAGACATCGTTCAGGCGATCAGCCGACTGAGCTACTTCTACAAACACGAAAGCTGTGGCCAGTGCACCCCGTGCCGCGAAGGCACCGGCTGGATGTGGCGCGTGATGGAGCGCATGCGCACCGGAGACGCCGACATCAGCGAAATCGATACGCTGTACGAAGTCACCAAGCAGGTCGAAGGCCACACCATCTGCGCGCTCGGCGATGCCGCAGCCTGGCCGATCCAGGGCCTCATCAAGCATTTTCGTCCGGAGATGGAGCGCCGCATTGTTGAAAAGCAGGGCGGCGGCCTGATGGAGGCGGCGGAGTAATTATGCCTAAACTGACCGTAGACGGGATCGAAGTTGAAGTCCCCCAGGGCGCGACCGTGCTGCAGGCCTGCGAGGCTGCCGGCAAGGAAATCCCGCGCTTCTGCTATCACGAACGGCTGAGCATCGCTGGCAACTGCCGGATGTGCCTGGTCGAGGTGAAGCCCGGGCCGCCCAAGCCGCAGGCGAGCTGCGCGCTGCCCGCGATGGACAATCAGGAAGTCCGCACCAACTCCGACATGGTGAAGAAGGCACGCGAAGGCGTGATGGAGTTCCTGCTGATCAATCACCCGCTCGATTGCCCGATCTGCGATCAGGGCGGCGAGTGCGACCTGCAGGACCAGTCGGTGGCCTATGGCCGCGGCGGTTCGCGCTATGACGAAAACAAGCGCGCGGTCACCGAAAAGTACATGGGTCCGATCATCAAGACGGTGATGACCCGCTGCATCCACTGCACCCGCTGCGTGCGTTTTGCCGAGGAAGTCGCCGGCACCGAGCAGATCGGTGCGATCGGTCGCGGCGAGAACATGCAGATCACCAGCTATCTGGAAAAGGCGGTCTCGTCCGAGCTTTCGGGCAATGTCATCGATCTGTGCCCCGTCGGCGCGCTGACCTCGCGTCCCTATGCCTATGAAGCACGTCCCTGGGAGCTCAAGAAGACCTTGGGCATCGACGTGATGGACGCGGTCGGCACCAACATCCGCTTCGACAGCCGGGGCAGGGAAGTGCTGCGTGTGCTGCCGCGCGTCAACGACGACGTCAACGAGGAGTGGGCGCACGACAAGACCCGGTACGCGGTCGATGGCCTGATGCGCCGCCGGCTCGACCGGCCTTATGTGCGCACCAACGGCAAGCTGGTCGAGGCGACCTGGGCGCAGGCGTTTGCAGCAATCGCTGCGGTCAACGCCGGATCGAGCGTGGCGGCCGTCGCGGGCGATCTGCTCGACTGCGAAACCATGTTTGCCGCGCGCGAACTGCTGGCCAAGATGGGTTCGAGCCTGATCGAAGGCCGCCAGACCGGCCTCAAATACGACACCTCCAGCCTCGCTGCGGTCAACTTCAACTCGACGCTCAACGGCATCGAGACCGCCGATGCGATCCTGCTGGTGGGCACCAATCCGCGCTGGGAAGCGCCTTTGGTCAACACCCGCATCCGCAAGGCGATCAAGCACGGCGCCAAGGTCTATGCGATCGGCGACGAGATCGACCTTACCTACAAGGTCGAATGGTTGGGCAACGACATGGGCCTGCTGGGCACTCTGCCCGACGCGGTGTCTGACGTGTTCAAGGGCGCCAAGCGTCCCGGGTTGATCATGGGCGGCGGTGCGCTGGGCGTCGAAGGCGCGCATGGCGCAGCGCTTGCGCTTGCCGACAGCTTCGGCATGGTTCGCGATACCGAAGACGGTCCCTGGAACGGCTTCAACGTCCTGCACATGGCCGCATCGCGCATGGGCGGGCTGATGCTCGGCTGGGCACAGCCCGGTGGCATCGCCGATCTGGTCGCCGCCAAGCCCAAGCTGCTGCTCGCGCTGGGTGCGGACGAGGTCGACTTCAGCCAGTTCGATGGCAGCTTCAAGGTGTTCATCGGCCATCATGGCGACAAGGGTGCGGCCGCTGCCGATGTCATCCTGCCGTCGGCGGCGTATCCCGAAAAGAACGGCACCTATGTCAATGTCGAAGGCCGTGTGCAGATGAGCGACAAGGCCGTGTTCGCGCCGGGCGATGCCCGCGAGGACTGGTCGATCCTGCGCGCTTTGTCCGAGGTGCTGGGCCAGACGCTTCCGTTCGACAGCTTTGTCGAATGCCGCGCGGCGATGATCGCAGCGGTTCCGGCGCTGGGCATCGAGGGGCTTGCCTCTTACGACTGGGCACCGCCCAGGCTGGCGTCCAGCCCGCAGGGTCAGGTCGGCTATCCGATCAAGGATTTCTACCTCACCAATGCTATCGCGCGCGCCAGCACGACGATGCAGCGCTGCTCGGCTGAACTGCTGCACGGCGAAGCGATGCTGGAGGCCGCGGAATGACCGAGTTTTTCCAATCATCGCTGGGCATGGGCTGGGGCTGGTTCGTCGCCAACCTCATCCTCATCCTGCTGATCGCACTGCCGGTGATGCTGTCGGTGGCGATCGTCATCTATTTCGACCGCAAGATCTGGGCATCGATGGCGCTGCGTCGTGGCCCTAACGTCGTAGGCCCATTCGGCATCCTGCAGAGCTTCGCCGACGCGCTGAAGGTGTTCCTGCAGGAAACCATCATTCCTTCGGGCGCGAACAAGGGCCTGTTCCTGATCGCGCCGATCATCACCTTCACTGTGGCGTTGCTGTCCTGGGCGGTGATCCCGTTCGATCAGGACATGGTGCTCGCCGACATCAACGTCGGTCTGCTCTATATCCTCGCGGTGAGTTCGCTGGGCGTCTATGGCGTGGTGATCGCAGGCTGGGCGTCGAACTCGAAATACCCGTTCTTCTCGGCGCTTCGTGCCGCCGCGCAGATGATCTCGTACGAAGTCTCGATCGGCTTCATCATCGTCACCGTCGTGCTATGGACCGGCAGCTTCAACCTCAATGACATTGTCGAGGCGCAGCGCGGGCACGGGCTTGGCTTCATCAACTGGTACGGGTTCAACCTGCTGCTTTACCCGATGGCGGTGATGTTCCTGATCTCGTCGCTCGCTGAAACCGCGCGCGCGCCGTTCGATCTCACCGAAGCAGAGAGCGAACTGGTTGCAGGCTATCAGACCGAATATTCCTCGATGGCGTTCGCTCTGTTCTGGCTGGGCGAATATGCCAACGTGCTGCTGATGTGCACGCTCAACGCGGTGCTGTTCTGGGGTGGCTGGCTGCCGCCGTTCGAATGGGCGCCGCTCTATGCCGTCCCCGGCATCTTCTGGCTGATCCTCAAGATTTCCGCGTTCTTCTTCATCTTCAGCTGGGTCAAGGCGACGGTGCCTCGCTACCGTTATGACCAATTGATGCGGCTGGGCTGGAAGGTCTTCCTGCCGATCTCGCTGCTGTGGATTTTCCTGGTGTCGGGCTATCTGATGCTCACACGCTACGGGGTCTGATAGACATGTTGCAAACTCTCAAAGCCTTTACGCTGTACGAGTTCGTGAAGGCGCACGCGCTGACCTTGAAGTATTTCTTCAAGCCCAAGGCGACGATCAACTATCCGTTCGAGAAGAACCCGCTGTCTCCGCGTTTCCGCGGCGAACACGCGCTGCGCCGCTATCCCAACGGAGAAGAGCGCTGCATCGCGTGCAAATTGTGCGAGGCCGTGTGCCCCGCCCAGGCGATCACCATCGAGGCCGAACCGCGCGAGGACGGCAGCCGTCGCACCACGCGCTACGACATCGACATGACCAAGTGCATCTTCTGCGGCTTTTGCCAGGAAGCGTGCCCGGTCGATGCGATCGTCGAAGGGCCGAACTTTGAATATGCCACCGAGACCCGCGAGGAGCTCATCTACGACAAGGGCAAGCTGCTTGAGAATGGCGACAAATGGGAACGTGCCATTGCTGCCAACCTTGAAGCGGATGCCCCTTATCGTTAAGGCGCACACGAATTCGATTCACCGAAGGCTTTTGACCCGCTGGGAGACGCGGGGCAGGGGCCGGATACCAGACCTGCTCGATTGGGCGCATCGGGGGCTGTAAAGCTTTGATCCAGATATTTGCCTTTTACATGTTCGCGTCGGTGGTGATCGCCAGCGGTGCGTTCACCATCCTCGCCCGCAACCCGGTGCATTCGGTGCTCTGGCTTATCCTCGCGTTCTTCAACGCGGCGGGATTGATGATCCTGATCGGCGCCGAGTTCATCGCGATGCTGCTGGTGATCGTCTATGTCGGCGCGGTGGCGGTGCTGTTCCTGTTCGTCGTGATGATGCTCGACATCGATTTTGCCGAACTGCGCGGCGGCTTCATGAAGAACCTGCCTTTGGGCCTCGCGCTCGCGGCGGTGTTCCTGGCCGAGCTGGTGTTCGGCATCGGTGCGTATCGCGCGGGCAACATCGCGCTGGGCGAGCATGCGCTCAACCCCGCACGCATGGGCGCGAGCAACATCCAGGCAGTGGGTGAGCTGCTCTACACCCGCTATATCTTCCTGTTCGAAAGCGCAGGCCTTGTGCTGCTGGTGGCGATGGTCGGTGCGATCGTGCTGACCCACCGCAAGCGCGCCGGAGTCCGCCCGCAGAACATCGCATCGCAGGTGCGCCGTCGTCCCGAAGAGGCCACGCGCAACACGCAGCCCGTCGTCGGTGAAGGTGTCGAGCTATGATTGGTATCGAGCATTATCTCGTGGTCAGCTCCATCCTGTTCGTGATGGGCGTGCTGGGCATCTTCCTCAACCGCAAGAACGTCATCATCATCCTGATGGCGATCGAGCTCATCCTGCTCGCGGTGAATATCAACCTCGTCGCGTTCAGCGTGTTCCTGGGCGACATGGTGGGCCAGGTGTTCGCCATGTTCGTGCTGACCGTTGCGGCAGGCGAAGCGGCGATCGGTCTTGCTATCCTGGTCATCTACTTCCGTGGCCGCGGCACCATTGCGGTTGACGACGTCAACCAGATGAAGGGTTAAGCACATGGCCATCACCCTGATCGTCTTCCTGCCGCTGCTGGCAGCCATCATCGCTGGGCTGGGCAACCGGATCATCGGCAATGTCCCCGCCAAGGTGGTGACGACCGCCGCCCTGTTCGCCGCGTGCGCGCTCAGCTGGCCGATCTTCCTTGGTTTCCTCGGCGGCACCTCGACCGAATATGTCGTGCCGGTATTGTCCTGGCTGCGCTCGGGCGACCTGCAGTTCGACTGGGCGCTGCGCGTCGATACGCTGACCGCTGTCATGCTGGTCGTGGTGACCTCGGTGTCCGCACTCGTCCACCTGTATAGCTGGGGCTATATGGACGAGGACCCGGACCAGCCGCGCTTCTTCGCGTATCTCTCGCTGTTCACTTTCGCCATGCTGATGCTGGTGACTGCCGACAACCTCGTCCAGATGTTCTTCGGCTGGGAAGGCGTGGGCCTTGCCTCGTATCTGCTGATCGGTTTCTGGTTCCGCAAGCCCAGCGCCAATGCGGCTGCGATCAAGGCGTTCGTGGTCAACCGCGTCGGCGATCTTGGCTTCATGATGGGCATCTTCGGCACCTTCCTGGTTTTCGGCACCGTCTCGATCCCCGCGATCCTGGCAGCCGCGCCCGGCATGGAAGGCGCGACGATCGGTTTCCTTGGCGGACGCTTCGACCTCATGACCGTCCTGTGCCTGCTGCTGTTCATCGGCGCGATGGGCAAGTCGGCGCAGCTCGGGCTGCACACCTGGCTGCCCGATGCGATGGAAGGCCCGACGCCTGTGTCGGCGCTGATCCATGCCGCGACCATGGTTACCGCCGGCGTGTTCATGGTCTGCCGCCTGTCGCCGATGTTCGAGGCCAGCCCGACTGCGCTCACCGTGGTGACCATCGTCGGCGCTTGCACGGCGCTGTTCGCCGCGACCGTTGGCCTGGTGCAGACCGACATAAAGCGCGTGATCGCCTATTCGACCTGCTCGCAGCTCGGCTACATGTTCTTTGCAGCAGGCGTCGGCGCATATGGCGCGGCGATGTTCCATCTGTTCACGCATGCGTTCTTCAAGGCGCTGCTGTTCCTGGGCGCAGGCTCGGTGATCCACGCGATGCACCATGAGCAGGACATGCGCTATTATGGCGGCTTGCGTAAATCGATCCCGATCACCTTCTGGGCGATGATGGCGGGTACGCTCGCGATTACCGGCGTGGGTATCGTAGGCGTCGCAGGCTTTGCCGGTTTCTATTCCAAGGACGGCATCATCGAGGCGGCTTTCGCTTCCGGAACGCAGGTCGGCCAGTTCGCTTTCAGCATCGGCGTGATCGCGGCTCTGCTGACCAGCTTCTACAGCTGGCGCCTGATGTTCCTGACCTTCTTCGGCAAGCCGCGCTGGATCGAATCCGAGCATATTCAGCACAGCGTCCACAAGACGCCGGTGCAGGCAGGCGCGGACACCACGGGCGGCTATCACCCGCACGAAAGCCCGTTGCCGATGCTGATCCCGCTGATCGTGCTGACCATCGGCGCGGTGGCCGCAGGGTTCGTCTTCCACCACGCGTTCATCGATGCCGAGCATGGCAAAGCTTTCTGGAACGGCAGCCTGTTCTTCAACGAGCACCTGATGCACGAGATGCATGAAGTGCCGTTGTGGGTGAAGCTGGCCTCTACCGTCGCCATGCTGGTGGGTCTTGCCACCGCGATCCTGATGTATGTCGTCAACAAGAGCCTGCCCGCCAAGCTCGCCGGGGCGCTGGCGCCGGTCTACCAATTCCTGCTCAACAAGTGGTATTTCGACGAGCTGTACAACCACATCTTCGTCAAGCCATCCATGGCGCTGGGCCGCTTCTTCTGGAAGGTCGGCGACGAAGGGACGATCAATCGCTTCGGCCCCGATGGCGCCGCAGTCCTGGTCGCCTCGGGCAGCCGCATGGCGGTGAAGCTCCAATCCGGTTTCCTTTACAGTTACGCTCTGGTGATGCTGCTCGGCCTTGTGGCGGCGCTCACCTGGCTGATGGTGCGCTGACATGAACGATCTGGGATTTCCTGTGCTGTCGATGATGCTCGCCGTGCCAATGGCGGCGGCGATCGCGTGTCTGTTCGTCAGCGCCAACACCGCGCGCTGGCTGGCACTCACCGCCACGCTGATCGATCTGGCGCTCGGCATCGTGCTGTGGATGAACTTCGACATCGGTGGAGCGCAGTGGCAGTTCGTCGAGAAGGCGGCGCTGTTCGACCGGTTCAGCTGGGCGCTGGGCATCGACGGCATCGCGCTGATGCTGATCATGCTCTCGGTGTTCCTGATGCCGATCTGCATCGGCGCAAGCTGGGAAGCGATCCAGACCCGCGTCGGCGAGTACATGGCCGCGTTCCTGCTGATGGAAGTGCTGATGATCGGCGTGTTCGCCGCGCAGGACATCTTCCTGTTCTACATCTTCTTCGAGGCCGGCCTGATCCCGATGTATCTGATCATCGGCATCTGGGGCGGTGCGAACCGGATCTACGCGTCCTATAAGTTCTTCCTCTACACCCTGCTCGGATCGGTGCTGATGCTGATCGCGATGTTCTGGATGGTGAACGAGGCGGGCACGTCGGACATCCCGACGCTGATGGCCTATGACTTCCCGCTCGAGGCACAATCCTGGCTGTGGCTGGCGTTCTTCGCGAGCTTCGCGGTCAAGATGCCGATGTGGCCGGTGCACACCTGGCTGCCCGATGCGCACGTGCAGGCACCCACCGCAGGCTCGGTGATCCTGGCGGGCGTGCTGCTCAAGATGGGCGGCTATGGCTTCATCCGGTTCTCGCTGCCGATGTTCCCCGATGCGTCGGTGGACTACATCTGGCTGGTGTTCGCGCTGTCCATGGTCGCGGTGGTCTACACCTCGCTCATCGCACTGGTGCAGAGCGACATGAAGAAGCTGATCGCTTATTCGTCGGTCGCGCATATGGCGATCGTTACCGTCGGGCTCTTCGCGTTCAACCGTCAGGGCCTGGAAGGTGCGCTGATCGTCATGCTCAGCCACGGTCTGGTCTCGGGCGCGTTGTTCCTGTGCGTCGGCGTGATCTACGACCGGCTGCACACCCGCGAGATCGATCGTTACGGCGGTCTCTCGATCAACATGCCGCGTTATGCACTGCTGTTCCTGCTGTTCACGATGGCCTCGATCGGCCTGCCGGGCACCAGCGGCTTTGTCGGCGAGTTCCTCTCGCTGGTGGGCGTCTACGAGGTGTCGAGCTGGGTTGCGATCGTCTCGACCACGGGCATCATCCTGGGCGCGGCATATATGCTCTATCTCTACCGGCGCGTGGCCTATGGCGTGATCAAGTCGGATGACGTCGCCGCCATGCCCGATCTCAACAAGCGCGAGATCGCGCTGCTGCTGCCGATCGCACTCGTCGTGTTGTGGATGGGGGTCTACCCCGAAAGCTTCATGGCACCGATGCGCAAGGATGTCGGCGCGCTCGAGGCGCGGCTCGCTGCCGCCAAGCCCTTGGGCGATGCTCAGGTCAAGCTGGGCTCAGGTACCGCTCTCACGCCCGCAGCCCATGCTGAAGAAGGCCATCACTGATGAATTACGCGCTCTGGTTCCAGCTGGCCTCGCCGGAAATCGTCCTCAGCATCTCCGGCCTCGTGCTGCTGCTGATCGCCGCCTGGGGTGGCAACAAGGCGTCGCGCATGGTCAGCGTGCTCGCGGTCGTCGCGCTGTTCGGCGCGCTGGCGCTGTCGCTCAACTTCCTGTTCGACCCGGCTTTTGCCGATGGCGCGGATGCGTTCTACGGCCAGTATCGCATGGACCGCTTTGCCTCGCTGTCAAAGGCGCTGATCTTCCTGTCGGCGATCGGCTGCGTCATTGTCGCGCCCAAGTTCTTCGCGCGCGGCGACATGATGCGCGCGGAATACCCGATCCTCATCCTGTTCGCTTCGATCGGCATGGGGTTGATGGTCTCGGCGGTCGATCTGCTGACGCTGTACATTGGTCTCGAGCTCAACAGCCTTGCCGCGTACGTGCTCGCAAGCTTCCTGCGAAGCGATGATCGTTCGGCAGAGGCCGGTCTCAAGTATTTCGTCCTCGGCGCGCTGGCTAGCGGCATCCTGCTGTTCGGCATGTCTTTGCTCTATGGCTTTACCGGCACCACCAGCTTCATCGGTATCCAGACCGCGTTTGCCGATGGCGTGTCGACCGGCGCGCTGTTCGGGATCGTCTTCGTGCTTTCGGGCCTGGCGTTCAAGATCAGCGCGGTTCCGTTCCACATGTGGACCCCCGACGTCTATGAGGGCGCGCCGACCCCGGTGACCACCTTCTTCGCCACCGCGCCCAAGGTCGCTGCCCTCGCGTTGACCATGCGCGTCGCGATCGAGGCGTTCGGCGGTCAGCAGAGCATCTGGCAGCAGATCGTGATCTTCGTGGCGCTGGCCTCGATCATCCTGGGCGCTGCTGGCGCCATCGGGCAGACGAACATCAAGCGGCTGCTGGCCTATTCGTCGATCAACAATGTCGGTTTCATGCTGATCGGACTTGCCTGCGGAACGCCAGAAGGCGCATCGGCAATGATGACCTATCTGGTGATCTATGTCGCGATGACGCTGGGGAGCTTCGTGTGCGTGCTCGATCTCAACGATCGCACCGGCGCGCCTGTCGAGGATATCGGCAAGCTTGCGGGGCTTTCGCGGACGCGCCCGGGTCTGGCCGCAGCGCTCGCTGTGTTCATGTTCAGCCTTGCCGGCATCCCGCCGCTGTTCGGCTTCTGGGGCAAGTTCGTGGTGTTCGATGCCGCAGTGGCGGCAGGCCTGATCCCGCTCGCCGCGATCGGCATCGCCGCCTCGGTAATCGGTGCGTTCTACTACCTCAAGGTCATCAAGGTCATGTACTTCGATGAGCCCGCCGATGTCATTGCACCGAGCGATTCGCCCGCGCGCATGGTGCTGGTTGCGATCACCGCGCTGTTCGTGTCGCCGCTGGGCTATTTCGCGACATTGGCGCTGAGCCCGGTGACGGCAGGGGCCGCCAAGGCACTGTTCTGGTCGGCCTGATCGAAACGGTCGCGCTGACCGCATCCACCAATGCGGACATGCTCGAGCGTGCCGAGGCGGGTGCGCCCGAAGGATTGTGGATCCGGGCCGAGCAGCAGAGCGGGGGCCGCGGACGACTTGGCCGGCAATGGCTGAGCCCTTTGGGCAATCTGTATTGCAGCACCCTCGTGCGGATCGGCTCCCAGGATCCCGCCGCGCATCTGCTGGCGTTCGTCGCGGGGCTTGCGGTGCTCGATACCGTCCGTGCGATTCTCCCCGACAGTCATGCCCGGCTAAAATGGCCCAACGACGTGCATGTCGATGGCGCAAAGCTTGCTGGAATATTGCTTGAGCGCCGGCGCGATGCAGTGGTGGTCGGCATAGGCATGAATGTCGCGATTACGCCCGAGGTTACAGGGCGCAGCGTCACGTCGCTGCACGATCAGGGCGCGATGGCGCAGGTGGATGCAGCAGCGGTGATCGAGCTGCTCGAACCGCGCTTCCGGTCGCGCCTGTTGCAATGGCGAACGACCGACCCTGCAACGCTGCTTGAAGTCTGGTGCGCCGCCGCGCATAAGCCCGGGGAAGCGATGGCGGTCCAGCGGGGCCCCGAGGATCGAATTGAGGGTGTGTTCGAAGGTCTGTCCACGGATGGCGCGCTGCTGCTGCGGTGTGCCGATGGGCGGATCGAATCCGTCAGCGCAGGCGATGTCCATCTCCTCGCTTGAAGCCGTTTAGTCGAAATGAAGGACGTGACGCATGCTGCTTGCCATTGATGTCGGCAACACCAACGCCGTGTTTGCGCTGTTCAACGAACGCACGATCAAGGCGCGCTGGCGGATATCCACCGATGCGCGCCGCACTGCGGACGAATATGCCGTGTGGCTGAACCAGCTGCTCGCGCTGGAAGGCTTCATCCGGCAGGATATCAGCCAGGTGATCATCTCCACTGTGGTGCCGCGCGCGCTGCACAATCTGCAGGTGCTTTCGCGCAAGTATTTCAGTGTCGAGCCACTGATCGCCGGGGTTGAACCTGCGGATTGGCAGATGCAGATCGATGTCGACGAGCCCAAGTCGCTGGGCGCCGACCGCGCGGTCAATTCGATCGCGGCGCACGCGCTGCATCCCGGTGATATCATCATCATCGACTTTGGCACTGCAACCACCTATGACGTCGTGGATTATACGGGTGCCTACAAGGGGGGCATCATTGCGCCGGGGATCAACCTCTCGCTCGATGCCCTGGTTCAAGCCGCCGCAAAGCTGCCGCGCATCGCGATAGAAACCCCGCGCAACAACCGCTCTGTCATCGGCCGCAACACCGAGGACCAGATGCAGATCGGCGTGTTCTGGGGCTATGTCGCGATGATGGAAGGACTGGTCGCACGGATGCGCGCCGAAATCGGCCGCCCGGCCAAGGTTATCGCAACCGGCGGACTTGCGGTGCTGTTTGATGAGCACACGACGATATTTGATGCGGTCGAACCCGACCTGACCCTGCAGGGTCTCGCCATGATTGCCGAAAGGGCATTTTGATTACATGAAACCTGGAAAAGAATTGTTGTTCCTGGCCCTTGGCGGGTCGGGCGAAATTGGCATGAATGCCAACCTCTACGGCTGCGACGGCAAATGGGTCATGGTCGATCTGGGCATGACCTTCAGCGATCCGGCCTATCCCGGTGTCGAGCTGGTGTTTCCCGATCTCGAGTTCATCGAGGAACGCGCCGACGACCTGCTCGGCATCGTGCTGACGCACGGCCATGAAGACCATATCGGCGCGCTGCCGTATCTGGCGGCGGACCTCAATGTCCCGCTGTTCGCAACGCCGTTCACCGCCGACCTGATCCGCCGCAAGCTCGAAGAACAGGGGCTGGTCAAGGATGTCGAGCTCAACGTCATCGAGAACGAGGGCAGCCTTCAGCTCGGCCCGTTCGGCTTCCGCTATCTGCCGCTGGCGCACTCGATCGCAGAAGGCAACGCGCTGCTGATCGACACGCCCTATGGCCGCATTTTCCACACCGGCGACTGGAAGCTCGACGACGAGCCGATCGTCGGGGTGCCTTCAACGCCCGAGACGCTCACCGCGCTCGGCGACGAGGGCGTGCTCGCGATGGTCTGCGATTCCACCAACGTCTTCAATCCCGAAAGCTCGGGCTCCGAAGGCGCGGTGCGTGATGCGCTGATCAAGGCGGTAAAGCCGCTCAAGGGTCGGGCGCTGATCACCACCTTCGCCTCCAATGTCGCGCGCCTGCACACGCTGGGCGAGGTTGCCAAGGCGACCAATCGCGCCTTCTGCGTCGCCGGGCGCTCGCTCGATCGTATCATCGCGGTCGCCAAGGCCAATGGCTATCTGAAGGACCTTCCCGAACTGGTCGACTTCGACACCGCCATGGGCATGCCGCGCCGCCAGGTGCTGGTAGTCGCCACCGGCGGCCAGGGTGAACCGCGCGCTGCGCTCGCGCGCGTGGCCGAGGGCAACCACCAGATCAAGCTGGAGGCGGGCGACACCGTGCTGTTCTCGTCCAAGGTCATCCCCGGCAACGAGATCGCGATTGGCCGCATCCAGAACAAGCTGGCCGAAGACGGCATCCAGATGATCACCGACCGCCAGGCCGATATTCATGTGTCGGGCCATCCGGGACGCCCAGAGCTTGCCGAGATGTACCGCTGGATCAGGCCGCAGATCCTGGTGCCGGTGCATGGCGAAATGCGCCACATGACCGAGCAGGCCCGGTTCGGGACCGAGCAGGGCATCCCTTCGGTGGTGGTGCAGAAGAACGGCGATATGGTGCGGCTTGCCCCCGGCAAGCCCGGAGTGATCAGCCGCGAGCGCGCCGGCCGGTTGGTGCTGGATGGCGATGTCATCCTGCCCGCCGATGGCATGACCATGGCCGAGCGGCGCAAGCTCGCGGTCAATGGACAGGTCAGCGTCGCGGTCGCGCTCGACGGGCGCGGCGGACTGATCGGCGATCCGGTGGTGCGCGCGCTGGGGCTTCCGGTCGAGGACGATCTCGATGCATTCATCGCCGAGACGATCGAGGATGTGCGCGAGGCGATCAACAAGCCAGGCAAGGCCAAGCCGAAGGGCAGGGGCGGCAGGTCGGAAGGCCGGTCGTCGGGCGGAGGCAACGACGTGCAGGAGGCGATCCGCCTTGCCGTGCGCCGTGCCGCGACGCGCTGGACCGGCAAAAAGCCTGTCGTCACGGTCTTGATGATCGCGGGCTGACGACCCACTTGGGCGCAAGGCAACAGGACATGAGCGCATGAGCTGGACGAGCATTGCTGCAATCTATCTGCTGTTCTGGGTGATCACCGCGTTCGTGGTGATGCCCTTCGGCGTGCGCACCGCGGAAGAGCTGGGGATCGAGACGGTCCGCGGCCAGGCAGACAGCGCGCCCGCCAATTTCAAGCCGCTTCGCGTCGTCCTGATCACCACCGCGCTGTCCGCGGTGGTGTTCGGGCTGTTCTATGCCAACTATGTCAACGGCTGGATTGGACCATCGGATGTCAACATCTTCGGCAAGCCGCCAGGCGCCGAATGAAGGCTGCCGGGGGCTGACCCGTCCGTCTTGCGTTTAGTGTGAGACTTTGTCGCCATTTGCTGCTATACGATGGCCATCGCGCGATCCATGATCCAAGCCAGCGCGCGACTGAGAGACTCGCGGCATCCTTGCTCCACGCTCTTGCTTGCTCAGCAACACGAGCCAATGCATGCCAGATATCAATCAGCTTTTCGACAATCTCCACGTTGCGCACATGCGCGCGCTGCATTCGCCTTGCGCGGATGAGCGCGACACGCAGGCCAGTCTGGCGCGCGTCGAAGACCTGCGGGTGCATGCGATCGCCTATCCCCAGCCGGGCAGCTTCATGCCTGGCTGATGCCATCCGGGCGAAGGGTCTTGCCGCAAGGCGATGACCTGTTGCCCGCATCTTCGCGTGCAATGGCCGGGACCGGGCGTTGCACAGGTCGAAATCGAACTTCCGGTCCCGGACTATGCAGGGGGAACTGTCCGCAAACGTGTGCGGCCCCATGCAATCGACACTTAAGGAAATGACTATGCCTATTGGCACCGTAAAGTTCTTCAATGCCGACAAGGGCTATGGTTTCATTCAGCCCGACGATGGCGGCAACGACGCGTTCGTTCACATCAGCGCCGTTGAAGCATCGGGCATGCGCACGCTCGATCGCGACCAGCGCGTGAACTTTGAACTGGAACAGGATCGCCGCGGCAAGATGGCGGCTGTCCGTCTTTCGGCTGCTGCCTGATTTTCAGGTGCTAGGGTGCGGGGTGGCGGTTTGCGCCGCTCCGCAGCCTCATTCGGGTCTGGTCGTTGCCCTCAGAACGACCCAAAGATTTACGAGCGTTTAACGTATCGGTTCTAGCATGGTCTCAACAAGTGAAGGGCCGCGATATGCTGGACAGATTGCTTCGCGATCACAGGCTGATCCGCGAAAAAGCGCAGGCGCTTTTGCAGCTGCTTGATCACGAAACCATGCCCTCGCGCGCATTGCTTGCCGAGACCCGCTGGCGGGTCGGCAGCCACATCATGCAGCATCTCGCCTTCGAGGATCGCCATCTTTACGCCAAGCTGCTGCAGGACGAGCGTCCGCATGTCCGCGAAAAGGGACAGCAGTTCCAGGCCGAACTGGCCACTTTGTTCGCCGAATATGCCCAGCACGCCCAATATTGGACCCCGGATCGCATCGCTTCGGAGTGGAGCCGGTTTCGCGTCGAATCGCGCCGGATGACGCTGGCGATGTTCGCGCGGATCGATCTGGAAGAGGTCGAGCTCTACCCGCTCGCTACCAATGCGGCGATCGACATGAAGACCAACGTCGCTCCCACCACCAACTGGACGCGTGAGGCTTTTGCGATCAAGGACGCGATCACCAAGGGGGCGTGCACCCTGCCGGCCTAGGCCGCAACCGGGCTGCTGCTGCAACCCCGTGCGCGAGAAGGTTTTCTCTGCCGCGCTAATCGTCTAAGCGCAGCGCCATGTCAGAGACGAATCCCGATATCCTGCCCGCAGGTCTTGCCGATCTGCTTCCTCCGCGCGCCGAACAGGCTGCGCGGCTCACCCGCAGCGCGATGGATGTGCTTGCCGGGCATGGCTATGACCGGGTCTCGCCGCCGCTTGTGGAATACGAGCGTTCGCTGGCAGCGCGCATGCAGGGCACCGGGCGCCAGCATCTGTTCCGCATGGTCGATCCGTCATCGATGCGCACGCTTGCCATTCGTTCGGATATCACCGTGCAGGTGGGCCGGGTGGCCACGACCCTGATGGCGTCGGCGCCGCGCCCGTTGCGGCTGAGCTATGCAGGCCAGGTGCTGCGCATCGCATCCGACCAGCTCAATCCCGAGCGCGAGCGGCTGCAGATCGGCGCCGAGCTGATCGGCCACGACAACATCGCCGCCGCGCAGGAAGTGGTGCGGATCGCGATCGAGGCGCTGGCCGAGGCAGGCGTCACCGGCATCACGGTCGATCTGACCTTGCCCGACCTCGTGGACACTCTTGCCGGCACCGCGTTCCCGCTGCCGCAGGGGCAGATTTCCTCGGTCCGGCGCGAACTCGACATGAAGGATGCAGGCGGGCTCACCGCATTGGGCGCCGACGCTTATCTGCCGCTGCTCTATGCAATGGGACCGTTCGAGGCCGCGATCGACTCGCTGGCCGCGATCGATGCCGGCGGCGTGCTCGCCAGCCGGATCACCGCGCTGCGCCAGATCGTGGCGGCACTGCCGGACGATGTGACCGTCACGCTCGACCCCACCGAGCGTCACGGCTTCGAATACCAGAGCTGGTTCGGCTTTTCGCTCTACGCCGATGGCTGTGCAGGCGTGCTGGGGCGCGGCGGAACCTATGCCATCCCCGATGGCAAGGGCGGGGAAGAGGTCGCCACCGGCTTTTCGCTCTACCCCGATGCGCTGCTCGACATGACCCTGACCGGCGAACAGGGCGCTGCGGGCAAGCTGTTCCTGCCGCTGGGGCACGATCAGGCGGTCGCCGCAAGGCTGCGCGCGATCGGCTGGCGGACGCTGGCAGCGATCACCGATGCCGATGATGCGGTCGCGCTGGGCTGTTCGCACCGCTTGCAGGGCAGCGAGACTGTCGCGCTTTAAAGGCTGCGGCGTTCAGAATTCTTCGAGAAACGCTGCCACCGCGCGGGTGTGCGCATTGTCTCCTGCGCCCAGTTCGCGGTTGATGGTCATGTGGTTTTCGCCTGCGATCGACTGGACCACGACTTTCGAGCCCGCAGCCCTGAGCGCGGCGGCGAGCGCGTTGGACTGCTCGGTTGCGTCCTGACGGCTGGCGACATGCAGGATCAGCCAGCGGCTGACATTGGGCGCGGCTGCGTGAGTGATCGGCGACAGCCGTGCCTGGCGCGCAGGGTCGGTGCCAAAGGCTGGGACATAGAGGCTCTTGGCGATCATCGGCGTGTCGCGCATCTGGCGTGCGACGTCATAGCCCGCACCGTCGAGCAGGATGACGCCTGCAATCCTGTCCATGTCCGATTTGAGATAGGCCGGGTCGGTCGACACCAGGGCCGCCAGATGTGCGCCCGCGCTGTGCCCCATAACAATGACCCGGGCCGGATCGATACCCAGCGCCTGCGATTGGGCGAGCAGCTTGCGCAGCGCCGAGGCGACGTCCTCGGCCTGCTGCTCCACCGGAGCCTCGGGGAGCAGCCGGTATCCGACCGACGCAAATGCCCAGCCCTTGCCGACGAAAAAGTCTGGCTTTTGCTGCACCATCGAGCGGTCGCCGTTGCGCCAGCCGCCGCCATGCAGATAGACCACCAGCGGATATCCGCTTGCGGGCCGCTCCGCCTGAGGCAGATACAGATCGAGCGTCTGCTGGGCGGCGGTGCCATAGGCAATCGCGCGCAACGGGATATCGCTTGGCTGCGAGGTCCGCGCGGTCGGCCTGCGCTTGGCGATCCCCTCCACGAATTGCGTCTTGCAGCGTTCCGACAGCTCGTCGCCGCGCTCGCGCAGGCAGCTGCGCATCTCCGAGCGGTTCAGCCCGCACAGCTTCACGATCTCGCGTCGGCATTCGCGGTCGAGCAGCCGCTCGCGCCCGCCGCGCTGCTGTGCCAGGGTCGGGACGATCAGCGCGGGAGCGATCAGTCCGGCGGTCACCATCAGTGCAAAAGTCTTCCAGCGCATCGCCTGTCTCCGCAGCAATCCCTTGGGGCGAGCGCAAGTCTGCCGCACGCTGCTTGCCTGCGTCCATTCTCGAAGTGCATTAAATTGTATCATGTTTTGCCCTAACACACTGGACGCAAGCGGCTGCCGTCACTAGGACGAGCCCGCTTTGCGCGTCGCTGACGGCGCGTCCATCTCGCAAAAGGTATGGTTTTGTGGCCAATGTTACGGTGATCGGCGCCCAATGGGGCGATGAGGGCAAGGGCAAGATTGTCGACTGGCTGGCGGAGCGCGCCGATGCGGTGATCCGCTTTCAGGGCGGACACAATGCCGGACACACCCTGGTCATCGGCGAGAAGGTGTTCAAATTGTCGCTGCTGCCTTCGGGCATCGTGCGCGGGACGTTCAGCGTTATCGGCAACGGCGTGGTACTCGATCCCTGGGCGCTTCGCGACGAGGTCGCCAAATTGCGCGGGCAGGGGGTGGAAATCACCCCGGACAACCTCGCTGTGGCGGACAATTGCCCGCTGATCCTGCCTTTCCACCGCGATCTCGACGCGCTGCGCGAGGATGCCAGCGGCCAGGGCAAGATCGGCACCACCCGCCGCGGCATCGGCCCGGCCTATGAGGACAAGGTCGGCAGGCGCGCCATTCGCGTGTGCGATCTGGCGCATCTCGATGCGCTCGATCCGCAGCTTGACCGGCTGTGCGCACACCATGATGCGCTGCGGGCCGGGTTTGGCGAGCCGCCCATCGATCGTGCAGCCTTGCTGGCCGAACTCGCCGAGATCGCGCCGTTCGTGCTCGAATTCGCGCAGCCAGTGTGGAAGCGCCTCGGCGAAATTCGCCGTGCCGGTGCCCGCATGCTGTTCGAGGGCGCGCAGGGCGTGCTGCTCGACGTCGACCACGGCACCTATCCGTTTGTCACTTCGTCGAACACCGTCACCGGCACCGCATCGGGCGGCAGCGGTCTGGGCCCACAGGCCAGCGGTTTCGTGCTGGGAATCGTCAAGGCCTACACCACCCGCGTCGGATCGGGGCCGTTCCCGACCGAACTGCAGGACGAGGTTGGCCAGCGGCTGGGCGAGCGCGGGCATGAGTTCGGCACCGTGACCGGGCGTCAGCGGCGCTGCGGCTGGTTCGATGCGACCCTGGTGCGGCAGGCATGCGCGGTCGCTGGCGTCACCGGTATCGCGCTGACCAAGCTCGACGTGCTCGACGGCTTTGCCAAGCTCAAGATCTGCACCGGCTACCGGCTGAACGGCAAGGTGCTCGATTATTTCCCCGCGCATGCCGGCGATCAGGCTGCGGTCCAGCCGATCTACGAGGAGATGGACGGGTGGCACGAATCGACCGCGGGCGCGCGCAGCTGGGTTGACCTGCCCGCGCAGGCCATCAAGTATATCAAGCGCGTCGAAGAGCTGATCCAGTGCCCCGTAGCGCTGGTATCGACCTCGCCCGAGCGCGAAGACACGATCCTGGTGCGCGATCCCTTCGCGGACTGACGGGTCGCTTGATGGGGGGTTTTCATGTCCGAAGACGGGCGTTCGCCCTTTGGTGACGGCGCGGCTCCGGCTGCGGGAGACCCGATTGTCGCGGTCGACAGTCCTGCGACGGGCCGGCTGCTGCAGGCCGCAGGACGCCCGGCTGCCCTGATCGCGCCTGCGGGCAGCCCCCTTGCGGCGAGCGCCCGCATCCATGCCTTCGACTGGCGGCGGGCCGTGCCCGGCACTGAGGCCCTGGCTTTTGTGGCATCGGATGCGGGGCTGCTGTGTCTAGTCAGTCTGGAGACCATCGATGCGGTCGATGTCCTGCTGCAGGGTCGCACCGCGGCCTGCGTCTTCGGCGATGCACCCTCGCTGATCGCCATCGCTGTGTCCGATCTGACCGGAATACTGAACGCAAACGGCGCGTTTGATCCCGACCGCGACGAACGCGCGCGGCTGCAGGCGTTGGCGATGGAACTCGCGAGGCTGGCCGAACAGCTCGGCCATATCACCTCCGGCGATGACGATGCGCCGGACGGACTCGCCGAGCGAAACCTGTCGTATCAGGCCGAAGCACCGACCGACCGCGCACCCGCCATTCCGCCCGATCCGCAGCGGATTCGCCACCTGATCAGCATTCGCCGCCTGCGCGACCGGTTCTTCCGCCCCGATCTGTTTGCCGATCCCGCCTGGGACATCCTGCTCGATCTGGCGGCATCGCGCCTTGAGCGCCGCTCCGTGTCCGTCTCGAGCCTGTGCATCGCAGCGGCCGTCCCGCCGACCACCGCGCTGCGCTGGATCCGGCTGATGACCGATCAGCAATTGCTCGAGCGCCGCGCCGATCCCGACGATGCCCGGCGGATGTTCGTGGACTTGTCCGATGCGGCATTCGACCAATTGTGCGGGTGGTTTGCGCTGGTGGATGCGCGCGGCGGGCTGGGCGGTTGACCCCCGCCTGGGGGCGCGGTGGCGCAATGGCTTGTTAGTAGGGCCGCTTGCGCCTAATTTGGCGGCATGACCAGCCAGTTCACCGAACTGAACGACCGCGCGCGCGATGTTTTCCGCATCGTTGTGGAAAGCTATCTCGATACCGGGATACCCGTCGGCTCGCGCACGATTTCCAAGTCCTCCACCGTCAACCTCTCTCCCGCCTCGATCCGCAACGTGATGCAGGATCTTGAGGAACTGGGCCTGCTCGCCGCGCCGCACACCAGCGCGGGGCGGATGCCGACCGAGCAGGGGCTGCGATTGTTCGTTGATGGCATGATGCAGGTAGCAGAGCCGTCGTTCGAGGAGCGCGCCGCGATCGAAAAGCAGCTCGACAATGCAGGGCCCATAGAGGCCGCGCTGGCGGCGACGACGCAGGCGCTTTCGGGGCTGTCGGCTTGCGCCGGCATCGTGATGGTGCCGCGGCGCGAGCCTGTGCTGCGCCAGATGAGCTTCGTGCGGCTGTCGGATACTCAGGTGCTGGCCGTGCTGGTGGGCAACGATGGCAGCATCGAAAACCGCGTGCTGGAGATGAGCCGGCGCGTCACCGAGAGCATGCTGGTGCAAGCGGGCAATTTCATTACCGCCCGGCTTTCCGGTCGCAGCCTGTCGCAGGCGCTGCTCGCGCTCGAAGCGGAAATCAACAGCGAGCGGGACGCGCTCGATCAGGCGAGTTCCGACCTTGTCCGCCGAGGGCTTGCGTTGTGGTCGCGTGACGGCGCCGACCGCCCGGTGCTGATCGTGCGCGGCCAGGCCAATCTGCTCGACAACGATGCGGTGGCGGATCTGGAGCGGGTGAGGCGGCTGCTCGATGAACTTGAAGCGATGCAGGACATTGCCCATCTTCTCGACAGCGCGCGGGAGGCGGCATCGGCCCGCATCTTCATCGGCGCTGAAAACAAATTGTTTTCGCTTTCCGGATCATCCGTGATAGCGGCGCCCTACCGCGATGGCGAGGGGCGCGTAGTCGGCGTGGTCGGTGTCATCGGCCCCACCCGCCTCAATTATGCGCGTATTGTCCCGATGGTGGACTTTACCGCGCAGAGCCTAACCAGATTGATGAAATGAACGGGACAGACGTGATTCAGGACGAAACAGTGACGCAGGAAGACCCCAGCAACAACGCCGACACCAGCCGGTCGCTCGATCAGGAAGCGGCTGCCGAGCTTGAAGGCGTGCCCGACAGCCTGAAGGAACAGGGCGACGATCACGCCGCGTTGGAAGAGCGCATCGCCGCGCTCGAAGCGCAGCTGGCCGAAGCCAGGCAGGACGTGCTGTATGCGCGCGCCGACACCCAGAATGTCCGTCGCCGCCTCGAAAAGGATGCACAGGATGCCCGCGCTTATGCTGCGACCGGCTTTGCCCGCGATATCCTCTCCGTCTCAGACAATCTGGCGCGCGCGCTGCAACTGATCCCCGAGGATCTGCGCGAGGACGAGAAGTGGAAGGGGCTGGTCGTGGGTCTGGAAGCCACCGGCCGCGAGCTCGACAACGTGTTCTCCAAGCACAGCATTTCGCGCATCGCCGCTATCGGCCTTCCGCTCGACCCCAACCAGCATCAGGCAATGATCGAGATCCCGAACGCGGATGCCGAGCCCGGCACCGTGGTGCAGGAACTGCAGGCCGGATACATGATCAAGGACCGCCTGCTGCGCCCGGCGCTGGTCGCGGTCGCCAAGAAGCCCGACTAGGTTCTTCCGTCATTCCCGCGAATGCGGGAATCACGCTCATGCGCTGGATTGGAGCATAAGCGGCCCCCCCCCCGGGTCTGAGGGGGTGACAGCATATGTTGGCTAACTCTCAGACCGGAAACGGCAATATCTGTCGATAGGTGTTCAGCGGCGGTGCCCCCGGTACCCCGCTGCCCTGCCGGATCAGGAAGGCGTGGCGGACGAGTTCCGCCTGCTGCTCCAGGCCATATTTGGCAAAGGGCTGTCCCGGCTTGATCGCATAGTCGTAGCGGCAGAACGGATGGCGCTTGAGCGGCAGGAAGATACCCTGCTGATATTGCCACACATGCACCATCTCGTGGATGAACAGCCCTTGGCGCGAGAGGCTGGCGCAGCTGAAATCATCGCAATAGGCGCTGCCGCCAGGGTGGAAATGGATATGCCCCATCGGCGCCATGATTGTCCTGCGCGGTTGGAAGAAAATCCATTTCTTGAGCCGGATGCGCACCTTGCCATAGGCGATGGTGTCGCCGAACACCGATCGGGCCAGCGCGACCTCCGCAGCTTCCAGTGGCCGGTCGATGGGCTCACGCCCCATTAGTGGGCCATGCCGCCTGCAGCTTCGCCGCCCGGCTTGATCGCACGGATCGCGGCATCGGCGACGATCTTTTCACCTGTGGAAAAAGAAAACACGAACTCGGCGCTGCCCTTCTTCTGCGCACCGGGGTCGACGCCCCACACCATCACGTGCTTGCCGCCGGGTTCGAACTCCACCTTGCCGCGGGTCGGCACCGGGGCCGATGCGAGCGGGCGCATCATCGACATGCCGTTCTCCTCGACCGTCTCGTGCATCTCCAGCCGCAGGATCGAGGGCGAGGAGATAGAGCGCAGAACCGTGTCCTTGGGCCCTCCGCGGACCGTGAAGTACAGCACCGAGGGGCTGTCCTTGACCGGCGAGAGCTGGACATAGGCTTTCTCGACCAGCAATTGGGCGGGCGGCTGACAACCTGCCAGCAGCGCCAGGGTCAGGCCTGCAACGACCAGATTGAGGGTGCGGATCATATCGCGGCGGTCCTCCAGAGCAATTGTGCCGAATTCGGCCAGCACGGCCTTGAGCGTGATGTAGATACTGCCACGCCTTGTGCCAAGCGAAAGCAACCCTATATCCGCCGACGGGGACGGAATCGGAGGATGCTTGGGGGCATGCCGCCGATACGTAATCTTTCATCTGCATATCGAAAGTCACGTGGGAAAAGCACTATGGCAAAAGTAATTGGTATCGACCTTGGAACCACCAACAGCTGTGTGTCCGTCATGGACGGCGACAAGCCCAAGGTAATCGAAAATTCGGAAGGCGCGCGCACCACGCCGTCGATCGTCGCGTTCACCAAGGATGGTGAGCGGCTGGTCGGCCAGCCGGCCAAGCGCCAGGCGGTGACCAACCCGGAAAACACCGTGTTCGCGGTCAAGCGTCTGATCGGCCGTCGTTTCGACGATCCGCTGACCAAGAAGGACATGGAACTGGTGCCGTACTCGATCACTAAGGGCGCCAATGGCGACGCCTGGGTGAGCGCGGGCGGCAAGGACTATTCGCCTTCTGAAATCAGCGCCTTCACGCTGCAGAAGATGAAGGAAACCGCTGAGAGTTATCTGGGCGAGACCGTCACTCAGGCCGTGATCACGGTTCCTGCATACTTCAACGACGCCCAGCGTCAGGCGACCAAGGATGCAGGCCGCATCGCTGGCCTTGAAGTGCTACGCATCATCAACGAGCCGACTGCGGCGGCGCTGGCTTATGGTCTCGACAAGAACGACGGCAAGACCATTGCGGTTTATGACCTTGGCGGCGGCACCTTCGACATTTCGGTGCTCGAAATCGGCGACGGCGTGTTCGAGGTGAAGGCCACCAACGGCGACACCTTCCTGGGCGGTGAAGATTTCGACTCCAAGCTCGTCGAGTTCCTGGCCGAAGACTTCAAGAAGGCCGAAGGCATCGATCTTACCAAGGACAAGCTTGCTCTGCAGCGTCTGAAGGAAGCTTCGGAAAAGGCGAAGATCGAGCTTTCCTCGGCGCAGACCACCGAGATCAACCTGCCTTTCATCACCGCCGACCAGAACGGCCCCAAGCACCTGGTCAAGATGATCAGCCGCTCGGATCTCGAAAAGCTGGTCGCCGATCTGATCAAGCGGACGCTCGACCCGTGCAAGAAGGCGCTCGAAGATGCCGGCCTCAAGGCTTCGGACATCGATGACGTCGTTCTCGTCGGCGGCATGACCCGCATGCCGCGCGTGCGCGAAGTGGTGAAGGAATTCTTCGGCAAGGAACCGCACACCGGCGTCAATCCCGATGAAGTCGTTGCCATGGGTGCTGCCATTCAGGCAGGCGTGCTGCAGGGCGACGTCAAGGATGTGCTGCTGCTCGACGTGACTCCGCTGTCGCTGGGTATCGAAACGCTCGGCGGCGTGTTCACCCGCATGATCGACCGCAACACCACGATCCCGACCAAGAAGTCGCAGACCTATTCGACCGCTGACGACAATCAGCAGGCCGTGACGATCCGCGTCTTCCAGGGCGAGCGTGAAATGGCGGCAGACAACAAGCTGCTGGGCCAGTTCGACCTGGTCGGCATCCCGCCCGCACCGCGCGGCGTGCCGCAGATCGAGGTCACCTTCGACATCGACGCCAACGGCATCGTCAACGTCTCGGCCAAGGACAAGGGCACCGGCAAGGAGCAGGTGATCCGCATCCAGGCATCGGGCGGCCTCAGCGACGCGGACATCGACCAGATGGTCAAGGATGCCGAACGCTTCGCCGAGGAAGACAAGAAGCGCCGTGAGGCGGCCGAGGCGAAGAACAACGCCGAAAGCCTGCTGCACAGCACCGAAAAGCAGCTCGAGGAACATGGCGACAAGGTCGATGCCACGGTCAAGGGCGAGATCGAAACCGCGATCGCCGAGCTCAAGACCGCGATCGAGGGCAACGAGCCCGATGCCATGAAGACCAAGACCGAGGCGCTGGCCCAGGCAGCGATGAAGCTGGGCCAGGCGATCTACGAGAAGGAACAGGCTGCGGCAGCCTCTCCGGCGGCCGACGCGGCTCCGGCTGAGGACAATGTCGTCGACGCCGAGTTCTCGGAAGTTGACGGCGACGCGAAAAACTGATTGCCGGATTGATGACCGACAGTCCGGCCGGGCGGGATGATCGTGCAGGGTGGCTGATGCCACTGTGACGGTTGTCCCGCCCGGTCGCTGCATGAAGAATCGCGACCGATGACTATGGCCACTACCACCGATTATTATGAGCTGCTCGGCGTCACGCGCACCGCAGACGATGGCACGCTCAAATCCGCCTATCGCAAGCTGGCGATGCAATGGCACCCGGACCGCAACCCCGGCGATGCCAAGGCGGAAGCTCACTTCAAGGCGATCAGCCAGGCCTATGACTGCCTGAAGGACCCGCAGAAGCGCGCCGCCTATGACCGTTACGGCCACGAGGCCTATGAAAACGGCATGTCTGGCGGCGGCGGCCGCGGAGGGCCCGAGGGCTTTTCCGACCTGGGCGATATCTTCGACACCATCTTTGGCGGCGGCTTCGGCGGAGCGGGTGGCAGGCGTGGCCCTGCACGCGGCGCCGATCTGCGCTACGACATGGAGATCTCGCTGGAGGAGGCCTATCACGGCAAGACAAGCGAAATCTCGATCGATGTCGCGGCGACCTGCGATACCTGCGAAGGGTCGGGCGCCGAGCCCGGCACCAAGGTGCGCACCTGCAACCTGTGCGGCGGCAGCGGCAAGATGCGCGCGCAGCAGGGTTTCTTCGTGGTCGAGCGCACCTGCCCCAATTGCCATGGCACAGGCCAGGTGATCGAGAACCCGTGCCGCGCGTGCCGCGGCGAGGGCAGGGTGGACAAGACCCAGACGCTGTCGGTGGATATCCCGCCGGGCGTCGACAACGGCACCCGCATTCGGCTGACCGGCAAGGGTGAGGCAGGACCCAAGGGCTCGCCTCCGGGCGATCTCTACATCTTCATCCATGTCTCGCGCCACCGCATCTTCGAACGCGACGGGACCACGTTGGTCACCCGCGCCCCGATCAGCATCACCACCGCAGCTTTGGGCGGCGAGATCGAGATCCCCGGGCTCGACGGCAAGCGCCATCGCATCCCCATCCCGGCTGGAATCCAGTCGGGCAAGCAGCTGCGTCAGCGCGGCGCGGGCATGCCCGTGCTGCAGGGACGTGGCACCGGCGACATGGTCATCCAGATCGACGTCGAGACGCCTACGCGGCTGTCTGCGCGGCAGAAGGAACTGCTGCGCGAATTCCAGGCAACCGAAACCGGCCAGGAAAGCCCGGAAAGCACGGGCTTCTTCGCGCGGCTGAAGGAAATGTGGGACGGTATCGGCGAGTAAGCGCTCGCCGGTGGCCTCATTCTGGCGGGGTCAGCGCGGGCACGTTCCTGGCCGCATCCTCAGGTGAAATTCCCGGCGGCGGGGCGGCGGCGATCGTCTCCTGCCGCCGCATCACCCGGCCGGCGCGCTTGATCGCGGCGCGCACGCGCGGATAGGTGCCGCAGCGGCACAGGTTGCGGATGGCGCCATCGATCTCGGCGTCGGTCGGATCGCTGTTCTTGCGGAGCAGCACGCTGGCCGCAATGATCATCCCCGGCGTACAGAACCCGCATTGCACCGCCTGTTCGGCGACGAACGCCTGTTGCACCGGATGGCTGCGGTCGCGGCTCAGCGCCTCGATCGTGGTGACATAGCGCCCCTCGACCTCTGCGATGCTGACCAGGCACGAGCGGATCGCCTCGCCATCGACCACCACCATGCACGCACCGCAATCGCCATTGCCGCAGCCGTATTTCGTCCCGGTAAGGTTGGACGCATCGCGCAGCGCCCACAACAGAGGCGTTGCAGGATCGAGCCGGTATTGTACCGGGCGGTCGTTGACGGTGAACTTGGTCATGGTATCAGCGCATAACCGGGCGGGACGGCTGTGTCATCCGTCCCGCCGCGGCCTGCGTGTCAATCGCGCCAGCTGGGATCGATCTTGTCGACCTTGCGCACCATGGCGGCAAAATCGGGCACGCCCGCGCCCATCGGCAATTGCACCTGGCTGAGATCGCGCTGGTGGACATCGATCACGTCCTGCGACACCAGGATCGGCTTGCCCATCGACATCGTCGCCAGCTGGATCTCGCAGGCGCGCTGCAGCGCCCAATAGGTGATGAATGCCTCGGGCAGGGTGCGGCCCATCACGACCGGGCCATGGTTCCTGAGCATTAGGATGCGCTTGCCGATGACCGCCTCGACCAGCCGGTCGCCTTCTTCGGCGCGGACGGTGACGCCCTCGAAATCATGATAGGCGATGTTGCCGATGAAGTTGCAGGCATAGAAATTGGTCGGCTGCAATCCGCCTTCGGTCGAACACACCGCCATTGTCGCGGTGGTATGCGTGTGGATGATGCAGTGCATCTCGGGAATGCGCTTGTGGAACACGCTGTGCTGGGTGAAGCCGGCCTTGTTGACGGGGTAGGGCGATCCGTCGAGCTTTTCGCCTTCCGAATTGATCTTGACGAGGTTGGAGGCACACACCTCGCTGAAGTGCAGGCCATAAGGGTTGATCAGGAACGCGTCTTCCTCGCCCGGCACCTTGAGCGTGATGTGGTTGTAGATCATCTCGGACCAGCCCATCATGTCGAACACGCGGTAGCACGACGCGAGCAGCTTGCGGGCTTCGTGCTCTTCGGTGGACATCTGGGGGCTGGTCTTCAAGGCGGTGGCCATCGCGCTCTCCTGTCACTATCTTTGGTGGCTATGTGCAACCTGTATCGCATGACAAGCAACGCCGATGCAATCCGGCAGTTGTTCGGCGCTCATGTCGGCTCGATCGAGCTGACAGCCACCAACCTGCCCGCATTCGATGCCATCTATCCCGATTACGAGGCGCCGGTGATCATTGCCCGACCCGCAGGCGCGGCGCTGGGGATGATGCGCTGGGGTTGGCCGCCGTTCGGCGAGGTCAAGCGTCCGATTACCAACGTGCGCAATCTGCAGTCGCCGATGTGGCGCAGCGCGCTTGGCAATTCGCGGCGCCGCTGCCTCGTCCCCGTTACCGCCTTTTGCGAATATGGCGCGCAGCCCGACCCAGAGACGAAACGCAAGCGGCAGCACTGGTTCGCGCTGCGATCTGGCGATCCGTTCGCCTTTGCCGGCATCTGGCGTCCGACCGAGGACGGCGCGCGCTATGCGTTCCTGACCTGCGAGCCCAACCCGATGGTGGGCGCGGTGCATCCCAAGGCCATGCCGGTGATGCTGACGGGGGACGCGCTGCAAATCTGGCTGCGCGCCGATTGGGAAGACGCGCGCGGACTTGTGCAGCCCTTTGACGAGGCGCTGATGCACGAGCTCGCGCCGGAAGCTTCACCCGATGCAGCCATGCCACAACCCGGGCTGTTCGGCGGATAATCGGCGAAATCCCTTGAAAACCCCGTCATGCACTGGTAACGGCCTGCTCGTGACCGACAGCCCGGTGGCTGGCGTGCCCTTGACTATTGGCCTTTACCGTATGGCTTGAGCATCCGTTTTCCGCGCCCCAAGGCGTGGCGCGAGCGGATTTGCTGGCCGAAAAAGAATATGGAGCTGACGTAAGTTTATGCAGATTCTCGTACGCGATAACAATGTTGACCAGGCGCTGCGGGCGCTCAAGAAGAAGCTGCAGCGCGAAGGCGTGTATCGCGAAATGAAGCTGCGTCGTCATTACGAGAAGCCCTCGGAAAAGCGCGCTCGCGAAAAGGCCGCCGCTGTGCGTCGCGCCCGCAAGCTTGAGCGCAAGCGCATGGAACGTGACGGCGCCAAGTAAGACCGTTATAGCATCACGAAATTGGCGGAGCGGGGGGACCGATTCGCCGCATAAGCCCCTGGATGTGTTTCCAAGCCCTTGAAAGGACTGGAAAATCACCAGGGGTTCGTGGTTCGATAACCGGAGGCTGCCATGTCCGTAACGCGCGTTCCTATCCCGCCGCTTGAAAAAGGCTCGCTCACCAAATTGTGGTTGGGTGTTGCAGTTGCCGTGCTGATCGCCGGTGGAACCGCCTGGGCAGGCCTGCAGGGCATTCCGCAGTCGGCGTCCGGGTTCCTCGCCAGCAACGCTGACGAACCTGGCGTGGTGACCACCGAAAGCGGTCTTCAGATCAAGGAAATCACCAAGGGTACCGGTCCTTCGCCGACCGACGCCGATGTGACCCTGATCAACTACGAAGGCACGCTGATGGACGGCAAGGCCTTTGATGCCAACCAGCGCGTTCCGATGCCGGTGGCAGGATCGATTCCCGGTTTCTCCGAAGCTCTGAAGCGGATGCAGCGTGGCGGCAAGTACCGCCTGTGGATCCCGCCCGAACTCGGCTATGGCGCCGAAGAAAAGGCCAACCCGCAAACGGGTGAGGTCGTCATTCCGGCCAACAGCCTGCTGATCTTCGACGTCGAGCTGGTAGAGTTCATCCCCGAGGTCCAGCTTCGCGCGATGCAGCAGCAGCTTCAGGGCCAGGCCGGACCCGGTGGCCCGCCGCCGGGGGCAGGCGGACCGCCGCAGGGCGTTCCGGGAATGCCGGGCAACTGATACGCAAACAAAAAGGCCGGTGAATTCACCGGCCTTTTTTGTTTCCCGCATCCTGCAGCAGTGCAGCCGTGGATTAGCAGCCTTCGGGCTTCACGACCTCGAACGCCGCGACCATATCGCGGAAGAATTGCGGCACCGGCACCGGCGTACGGGTCGCGAACTCCAGATGCACGTAGCTGATCGTCACGACCGTGAGCAGCTCCTCGCCGCGGAAGATTGCGCACTGGCTGGTCAGGCTGCTGTTGCCAATGCGGACCATGCGCACTGCCAGATCGATCATGTCGTCGGCAACTGCGCTGGCGCGGAAATCGACCGCGGCATGGCGGACCATCATGTCATGGTCGGGGCCGAACAGGTTGAACCCGCCGCCGCCATCCATGCCACTGGCGATGCGCAGCGTGCGGAAATATTCGGTGATCCCGACATCGGCGAACATCAGATAGTTGGCGTTGAAGACGATGTTTTGCAGATCGACCTCATGATAGTGCACGCGCTTGGACGCAATGGAGCGGAATATGGCGCGGGTGGGCGCGTCAGTCATAAATTCGATCCCCTGTGATCTGTGCTTCGCCCCGCGAACTGGCGCAAAAAAAGGGGGGCGTAAAGCCCCCCCAATATCCCTGTTTTCAACCGCTTGCGTTTCTATCGCCGCAAGGGCTGTGACCAAGCCCGGTCAACTGTAAGATGTATCAGAACTTGAAGCGAACAAGGCCGCCGAAAGTGCGCGGTGCGTTGGGATAGCCCGACACGGTGCCGGCCTGTGCAACGCCCGGGAAGACCGTCAGAATGAACTGCTGGTCCAGCAGGTTGCGGGCAAAAGCACCGACTTCGATACCGTTGTTGAGCTGCAAGGTCATCGAGCCATTGACCAGATTGACTTCGCGGCGGAACTGGTTGGCGTTGAAGCCTGCGATCCCGTCGAGAATATTGACGTTGCTTTCGTGGCTGTAATCCAGGCGGCTGATCAGCCTGGTGCCGCTGTCGCCGAACTCGTGGGTGTGCGTGACCGAAGTCCGGAGGCTCCATTCCGGAATACCGCCAGGACGCCGACCGGACAGATCTCCCAGCGGACCAGTGCTGAAATCGTCATACTTGGCGTCGAGATAGGTCGCAGCAAACGTGAACACCAGCGCTTCAGACGGCTGGACCGTGGTGTCGAGCTCGAAGCCCTTGACCGACTGCTGGCCTGCATTCGCCAGACCGAAGCCAAGCCCAGTGAACAGGAAGCTCTGGAAGCCCTGGATCGTCTGATCGAACAGCGCGAGGTTGACACCAAACCCGTCCCACTGCGCCTTCATGCCGATTTCATAGACCTCGGCTTCTTCCGGCCCGGCAAAGCGGGTTCCGGTCGACAGGTTCGGCGTGTTCAGACCGGCATTGGTGAGCGGCGATGATGGCGCAGCAAAGGACGACCCGCGTCCTGCAGGGCCAGGGCCAGGAATGAAGTCGGTCGACAGCGGACGGCTATCGCGCGACAGGTTCACCGAGCTCGCCTTGAAGCCGGTGGCGTAGCTGGCATAGACGTTGATCTCGTCCGAGATCTGATAGGCGGCCCGCAACAGGTACGTGAATTTGTCATCACGGGTACGGCCATCTTCGACCACGTTCGGTACATCGGGCGACTGCGTCTGGAACTGCAGCACACCGAGCGGGAGCAGGGTGTTGATCGCAGGGTTGGTCGCCGCAGCGAGCAGTGCCTGCTGGTTGGCAGCCGGCAGTGCCTGGAACTGCTGACGGGTGCGCACCGCCCCGCCGGTCGCGCCGGTGATGAAGGCATCGACAAAGTTGATGCTCGCCAGCGGATCCAGGGCATCAAAGTTGATCCCGAAGTTCTTCTTGTCGTCGGTATAGTTGAAACCGGCGGTGAACACGAGGCCATCGACAGGCTCGAAATCGACCGTGCCGAAAATCGACCACGACTTGTTATCGAGCGCAAAACGTTCCTGTGTCAGGAAATTGCCACCGAGGATGCTGTTGCGCGGCAGACCCAAACCTGCCTCGACGTTGTTCAGCACAGCATTGCCGATAGCAACGCGCTGGGCCGGGGTCGCGCCGGGCGGAACCAGCGCAGCGGGCGCGGCCTGGAACGCGGCGAAGTTGCGGAAGTCGCGGCCAATCGTCAGATTGCTGTCCTGCGTGATGTTTTCGTCGAAATAATAACCGCCCAGCAGGAAGTTGATCGGACCGTCGAAATCGCTCGCGATGCGCAGTTCCTGCGTGAATGTGGACACGGCCTGATCACGGGTCTCGGCGGTGATGTCAGCGCTGGTAAAGTCGACATCCTGCGTGAAGGCGTTGGTCAACTCACGATAGGCGGTGATCGAGGTCAGGCTGAACGCGCCAAGCGACCAGTCGACCTGACCGGAGAAGCCGTAGTTCTCGTTGCGGTTGAACGGCACAGCATTGACGAAATTGTCGAAGCTGAAGAAGTCGGTGGGGAACCGGCCGCCGATTCCGCCGACCGCACCGGCCGTGATCGGGCCGACGATGACGTTGCTGGTCTGGCAGCAGCTTTCATCGATCTTCGAATAGTCCGCAATCAGGCGAATCTTGATGTCGGAGGTGGGTTCGATCAGCAGGTTGCCGCGGACCGACCAGCGGTCGCGGTTGTTGATGTCGGCGTTGTTGAGGTTGACGATCCGGCCGAAGCCGTCGCGCTTCTGGTATGTGCCGTCGAGCGAGAAAGCGATGTTTTCGGTAATCGGCCCGGTCACTTCACCGCGAAGGTTGATCGCGTTGAAATTGCCGTAGCTCGCTTCGACCTGTCCGCCGAATTCGTACTGCGGCTCCTTGGTCACGATCGAGATCACGCCGGCGCTGGCGTTCTTGCCGAACAGCGTCGATTGCGGGCCGCTCAGCACTTCGACGCGGCTGATGAGGTTGAGGTCGGAAATCGCCGAAGCCGAACGCGAACGGAACACGCCGTCGATGAACACGCCGACCGAAGGCTCGATACCGAAATTGTTGTCGCCATTACCGAAGCCGCGGATGATAAAGGTGGTGGCCGACGAGGTCTGGAGCTGGCTGACGCGCAGCGAAGGCACCACGGTCTGCAGGTCAAGCACGTCGCGGATCTGAGCGCGCTCGATCGTCTCGCCGCTGGTCACCGATACCGAGATCGGCACTTCCTGCAGCGTCTGTTCGCGCTTGGATGCTGTCACGATGATGACGCTGCTGTCGACTTCCGCATCTTCCTGCGCCACGTCCTGTGCAAGCGCGGCGCCCGGCATGGCCAGGGTCCCGATGGCGGCGCCCGAAAGCAGAATCGACTTGATACGGGTGTGGGTGATTTTCATGGGTGGTTCTCCCCTAAGGTGACTGACAAAACGGCCCGATTGGTCCGGGCTCCGTTCGGCTTTGGATCGTCCTTATGACTGGTGCGCACGAGCCACAATCGAAAAGCGTGGGAAATGAACGCGATTCCAGCGGTCGCGTGATAAAAATGCAACGAAAAGCGGCTATGCTGCAGCGGCAGTTGCGCTTATGGCAATTGTGCGCTGCAGCATTCCGTTAACGTCAAGCTTATTGCGTCAATTCGGGGCCAGTCAGTCCAGGCTGGCACAGGCCGTTTTGAGCCAGGCGAGTGCGTCGCCCTGAAGCTGCGGGCCGACGATTTCCAGCACGCGGGCATGGTAATCGTCGATCCACGCGCGCTCGTTGGTGCTGAGCAGGCCAGGCTCGATCGCGTTGCGGTCGATCGGCGCGAAGGTCAGCGTCTCGAAGCCCAGCATGGGCTGTTCTGCGCCGTCGATATCCACCTCCTCGACCAGCACCAGATTTTCGATGCGGATGCCGAATTCGCCCGCCTTGTAATAACCCGGCTCGTTGGAGCAGATCATGCCGGGGCGCAAAGGTTCGCCCTGGCCGCCAAAGGCCGCTATGCGTTGCGGTCCTTCGTGCACCGAAAGGAAGCTGCCCACGCCATGGCCGGTGCCATGCGCGTAATCGACCCCGTCCGCCCACAGATACTGCCGCGCCAGGGCGTCGAGTTGGCCGCCGCTGGTGCCGTGCGGAAAGCGGATCGTGGCAAGCGCGATATGGCCCTTGAGCACCTGGGTGAAGCGACGCTTCATCTCTGCTGTCGGGGTGCCGATGGCGATGGTGCGGGTGATATCGGTGGTGCCGTCGAGATACTGGCCGCCAGAATCGACGAGGTACAGGCTGTCCATGACGATCGGCAGGTTGGTTTCCTCGCTGACCCGGTAATGGCAGATCGCGCCGTTGGACGATGCCCCCGAGATCGTGTCGAACGAGGTGTCGACCAGCTTGCCGGTTTGCTCGCGGAACGACAGCAGCTTTGCAGCCGCCGAAAGCTCGGTTTCGCCGCCTGCGGGCCCTGCGATCGATAGCCAGTGCAGGAAGTTGCTCACGGCGGCTCCATCGCGCGCCTGCGCGGCACGCTGCCCGGCAATCTCGGTGTCGTTCTTCATCGCGCGCGGCAGCACGCTGGGGTCGCGCCGTGCGGCGATTTTGGCGCCGGCGCTTTCGAGGCGCGAGAAGATCGCCGCGACCGCTCGCTCGGGATCGACCGCCACGGTCTTGCCGCCCAGCGCATCGAGCCCGGCCTCGAACGCGTCATAAGAATGCAGCGCCACCTGGTTGCCCAGATGCGCGCGCAGCGCGTCGCTGACCTTTTCCGGTGCAACATACAGATCGGCAGCGCCGTCCTGATGGACTACGCCATAGGACAATGTGACCGGCGTGTGGCTGATGTCGCCGCCGCGCACATTGAACACCCAGGCAACCGAATCGAGCGCGGTGATGACCGCGGCATCCAGCCCCCGTTCGCTCAGCCAGCGCGCGATGTCCGCACGCTTGTCGGCGGATTCGCGGCCCGCATAGGCAATGGGGTGCGGGTTCATGCTCGCGGTGGGGCGTTCGGGCTGGTCGTGCCAGACGGCGTCCACCGGATTGTTCTCGACCGCGACGAGCTCGGCGCCGCGCTTGCCGATCTGTGCGCGCACCTGCTTCACCCAGTCGCGGGTATGCAGCCACGCATCATAGCCGATCCTGCCGCCTTCGGGGACGTTCTGACCCAGCCAGTCGGCGACCGATTGCTGCGCGGTGCCGACATAGTCGTACAACCGTCCGTCGACCTGATCGCGGACCTGGATGGTATAGCGTCCGTCGACGAAGATTGCCGCGCGATCGGCCAGCACCACGACTGTCCCCGCCGATCCGCCGAAGCCGGTCAGCCATTCCAGCCGCTGGGCATAGCCGCCGATATATTCGCTCATGTGCTCGTCGCAGATCGGCACGACAAACCCGTGCAATCCCTGACGCTTCAGTTCTTCGCGCAGCTCCGCCAGGCGGGCTTCATGGGTGGACATCAGCATTGGCTTGCAGCAACTCCTTGCAAAAGCGGTTGGCCAGCAAGATAGAGATGAACTGCGTCCAGCGCCAGTCTGTCCCGGACCGAGGTGCAACAGGAAGGTGGTCTGCCATGTCGCTTCGCCTGCGAATTTCACCTGTCTTGCTCTGCGCTGCCATCGGCGCGGTCGAGGGGTTTGCAATCCCCTTGTCTTCTGCCGCTCATGCCAATGAAAGGGCATCCATGTCTCAACCCACCCAGCCGCCGATCGCCGAGCAGCGGCCCTACAGCTTCGAACGCCATGGCGTGACCATCCAGGACCCGTGGCACTGGCTAAAGGACGAGGGCTATCCCAAGGTCGACGATGCCGATGTGATTGCCTATCTGAACGCTGAGAACGGCTGGTTCGAAGCGCAGATGAAGCCGCTCGAGCCTTTGGTCGAAACGCTGTTCCAGGAGATGAAGGGCCGGATCAAGGAGGATGACTCCTCGGTTCCGCAGAAGGACGGCGACTGGCTGTACTGGGTCGAATACGACAAGGGCGCGCAGTACAAGAAATGGTATCGCAAGCCGGTGGCGGGCGGCGACAAGGTGCTGCTGCTCGACGAAACCGAACTGGCTAAGGATGCCGAGTATTTTCGCCTCGGCGCGTTCTCGGTCAGCCCTGATGGTCGGCTGCTGGCCTATGCGATCGACGATGACGGCTCCGAACGGTTCGAGGCGCGGATCAAGGATCTGACAACCGGCAAGGACCTTCCCGACATCATCCCCGGCACGCTGTCGTCGCTGATCTGGCGGGCGGATTCGGGAGCGCTGCTCTATGGCCTCGCCAACGAGAACTGGCGGACCGACAATGCCCGGCTGCACCTGCTGGGGACCCCAACCGAGAGCGATGTAGAGCTCTACAAGGAAGCCGATGAGGGCTTTCGCGTCGATATCGGCATGACCTCGTCGGAGAAGTACATCGTCATCGCCACCGGCGACAACGAGACCAGCGAGGTGCGGCTGGTGCCCGCGGCCGATCCGCAGGCAGAGCCGATCCTGATCCGTCCGCGCCAGAAGGGTGTCGAATATGCGGTGGAGGAGCGTGACGGCACGCTGTTCATCCACACCAATGACGGCCACATCAATTTCCGCCTCGCCACCGCGCGGATCGAGGCGCCCGGCGCGTGGACCACGCTGATCGAAGGATCGGACGAATTCTACATGACCGACATGACCGCCTTCAAGGACTTCTATGTCATCGAAGGGCGGCGCAACGGGCTCGATCAGATCGAGATCCGCGATTATGCCGACCCGTCGAAGACTGCGCCGATCACATTTCCCGAGGCGAGCTATGCCGCCTCGCTCGGCGACAATCCCGAATGGGACATGAAGGTGCTGCGGCTCGCCTATGAATCGATGGTCACGCCCGACACGGTGTATGACTATGATGTCGCCACCGGGAAGCTGACGGTGCTCAAGGTGCAGGAAGTGCCTTCGGGCTACAACGCCGCCGACTACAAGACCGAACGGGTCATGATCGCCGCGCGCGACGGCACTCAGGTCCCGGTGTCGATCATCACCCGCAAGGACTTCAAGCAGGACGGCACCGCGCCGCTGCACCTCTATGCCTATGGCGCCTATGGCTACGCGATCCCGCCGAGCTTCTCGGTCACCCGGTTGAGCATGGTGGATCGCGGATTTGCCTACGCCATCGCGCACATCCGCGGCGGCGACGATCTGGGGCGCCAGTGGTATCTGGACGGCAAGCTGACCAAGCGTACCAACACGTTCAACGACTTTGTCGATGTCGCCAAGGGCCTGATCGAGCGCGACTATACTGCAAAGGGCAAGGTCACCGCCAGCGGTGGCTCCGCCGGGGGCGAACTGATGGGGGCGATTGTCAATTCGGACCCTGAACTCTGGGGCGCGGTGGTGGCGCATGTGCCGTTCGTCGACGTGCTCAACACCATGCTCGACGAGACCTTGCCGCTGACTCCGGGCGAATGGCCGGAATGGGGCAACCCGATCACCGACAAGGTCGCGTTCGATCTGCTGCGCTCGTACAGCCCCTATGACAATGTCGGCGCGCATGCCTATCCGCCGATGCTGGTGACCGCAGGTCTCAACGATCCGCGCGTGACCTATTGGGAGCCGGCCAAATGGGTCGCCAAGCTGCGTGTCACCAAGACAGACGATAATGTGTTGCTGCTTAAGACCAACATGGGCGCTGGCCATGGCGGCAAGTCCGGGCGGTTCGATTCGCTCAAGGAAACCGCCGAGGAATTCGCCTTCCTGCTCTGGCAGATGGGGATGGCGGGGAAGTAACCGGCGCAGCGCTCTGGCCGGCCGTGCAGGGGATCATCCCCTGCACGGCCCCAGCTGTTCGAGCACGAAGTTGTAGTCGCGCCGCGCCAGATCATTGTCGGCAGGCGTATCGGACACCAGCGCGCGGGAAGGGACCTGCGCGGGCAGCGAGCAGGCGAGACGGTACCACAGCAGCGTGCCCTTGCGCGGCGGCGCGGCGGCCTCATCGACGATTTCGGTCAGCGATACCGCCCAACGCGCGGCAAGGCCGGGACGGCGCAGCACCGTGATCGACACCGGGTCACCGGTCGACGTCGCCAGGAAAATCTGGGTTTCGCCTTCTCCCTGCAGATTGCCGCGCACGTGCAAAGCCTCGCGGATGCCACGAATGGCCGGTGGCGCGCCGGGCGCGACCAGTTCGGTGACGATCGTGCGCACCTGCTGATCGGCAGCGGGAGTCCAGGGGACCTGCGCGTCCTTTGCGACGAGCTGCACCTCGCCCGGGCGGGTGCCGGGCCTTGCGAAAAGCAGGAACTGCGCCTTTTTGAGCTTGGGCACCTTTCCGCGCGCGTCACGCGGAATATCCACCAGGTAGCGAATCGATTCGGAAACGCCCGCTTTTCCGCGAATGAGATTCATTACCTGCGCCTCCACAAACAGCCTTGCCATGCTGACGGGAACGTCCGGCGCCCTTGCGGCTTCCACCAAGGTGGCCTTCTTGACCTGCACCTTCAGCACGACCGGCGCGGTGTCGGCGAGGCGAGCCAGCGCAACATAGTCCAGCGCGGGGGGCGCCTGAAAACCTTGCGCATGCAAGGGAATTGCCGGGGAAACCGCGGTTGCAAGCGCTGTTGCGACCGCAAGGCAGGTCAGGGCGCGGGGCATCGATCAATCTCCTGGCGTGGATGGGGGAAGGGACGGCTTTCGCGGCTCAAAGGTTAATTCAAACTGAATCCATTTAAGCGATTGCCTGCTGATAAGTTGCGCGTTAAATCCCCTTTCGGGCAAGAGAAAAACAAACCAGAGGCTGAAAAGCGGTGGAACAGCGGGGCGGCCAGATCGGTTGCAATCCGCAATTCATGCGTTTCAAGCACCAGCCGCGGTCATCGGCTGGTTTGTCCGGGCGTCGCGTATTGAATGATAGGCGCTACCCGGGGGACAGGTTTAATAAGGGTAAGGAGCGTCGTTTCTGAATGGCCTATGCTGATCAACAGGCAAGCGGAAACAAGATAGTTTCCCTCGTTGTCGTGGCGCTGATTCACATCGTTGTGATCTACGCCCTGGTGACGGGACTTGCATATAGCGCGGTCAAATCGGTCGCGGAAAAGCTTAACGTCGTCGACGTTGAAGAAGAGGTGATCGAGCCTGAAGAGCCGCCACCACCGCCGCCGGACCAGCCGATTACGCCGCCGCCAGTGGTAACCCCACCGCCGATCGTGCGTACTCCGCCGACTTCGGCGCCGACCATAACCACCACCAACACACCGCCGCCGATCTTCAATCCGACGCCGATTGTTGCTCCGCCGCCTGCACCGCCGGCTCCGCCGCCGGCGCCTTCGAAGGCTTCGGGTGCGTCACCTCGTGGTAACCCGGGCAGCTGGGCTACGCCGAACGACTATCCGGCACGGGCACTGCGTGAAGAGCGTGCAGGGACCACCCGGTTCCGCGTTTCGATCGGCCCCGATGGACGTGTCACGGATTGCCAGATCACCGGTTCAAGCGGCCATGCCGATCTTGACGAGGCGACCTGCAAGAATGTCACTCGCAGGGCGCGCTTCAAGCCCGCTCTCGACGCGGCAGGCAATGCGATTTCGGACACCTATTCGAACGCGGTTCGCTGGGAAATCCCGAAGTAATCTTTGGACTGGATGCCGCTGTGGCGGATTGGGTTTTGGTTTTTAGACGCACCGGTTTTGTAACGGCGCTCTATACATTTTCTGAGAGGAAGTTTTGATGTTGATTGAAATGCTTGCTGCGGCTGGAGCCGAGGCGCCGAAAAACGCTTTCGGTTTTATGGAAGCACTCGAACAGGGCGGTGTCATCGCTTATGCGACCGTCGGCATTCTGGGTATCATGTCGTTCGGTTCGTTCTTCATCCTGTTCACCAAGCTGTTCGAACAGCAGAAGGTCCTATCGCAGGGCCAGAAAGTCCGTGACACGTTCTGGCGTGCCGGCAGCATCAAGGAAGGTGCCGCCAAGCTCGAGAAGAACACGGCGTATCGCCAGATCGTCGACGACGGCATCAAGGCTCAGGAAGAGCATGCCAAGCTGACCGATCCCGTCGAAGCCCATGACTGGCTGCATGGGTCGCTGGGTCGCTCGGAAGCAGCGATCAACGCCAAGCTCGCAGGCGGCCTGCCGTTCCTGGCAACCGTGGGTGCGACCTCGCCGTTCATCGGTCTGTTCGGTACCGTTATCGGTATCTACCGCGCACTGATCAAGATCGGCATCTCGGGTTCGGCATCGATCGACCAGGTTGCAGGTCCGGTTGGTGAAGCACTGATCATGACCGCACTGGGTCTGGGCGTTGCGGTTCCCGCCGTGCTTGCCTACAACTGGCTGCAGGCTCGCAACAAGCAGATCGCAGCGCAGCTCAGCGCCTTCTCGACCGACGTGCTCGGCTACATGGCATCGAATGGCGCAGTGATCCCCGCAGCACCTGGCAAGCAGGTTCCTGCTGGCAAGCCTGCTGCTCCGGTCGCTGCTGCACCGATCAAGAAGTAAGAGACGTTCATCACGCCGGCGGCAGGCCTTAACAGGGCTTCCGCCGGCTGATGGTGTCGGCACCCAAGGCGGGTCTTCATGGCTGCACTGGGCTTTCCGATGCCGACATGCTCAAGACTGCTGCGCGATAGCGCAAAACCAATCCGCGGCCACATGGCTCGGTAAGTAGAGAATAGGATTTATTGCGATGGCAATGAGCGTTGGAGGCGACGGCGGCAAGGAAAAGCCGATGTCTGACATCAACACGACGCCGCTTGTGGACGTCATGCTGGTGCTTCTCATCATCTTCCTGATCGCGATTCCGGTGGTTATCCAGACCGTGGACGACCTGACCATTCCGGTTATCGAATTCGAGCCGACCGAAACCAAGGCAGAAAACATCCTTCTGTCCGTGACGACCACCGACGCCAGCGGCCTGAGCCCCGGCGACGATGGCTTTGCAGGTGCAAGCCCGAACGGCGAATGCCGGGTCTATGTGAACGTCACTCCGGTCGACAATGTCGAACTGCAGGAAATTGCGGTCAAGCGGCTTGAATCGATCATCGAAGCTGCTGGTGGCGTCGAAAACCTGGAGGAAGAAGATCTTCCCGAAGTCCACATCCGCGGCGACATCAATGCTCCCTACAGGTGCATTGGCGGCGCGATCTTCACGATGCAGCGTGCCGGGTTTGCCAAGGTCGGCTTCATCTCTTCGCCGATCGACCTGACGGCAGTTTGATAGAGGCCGTCACGCGATGACGGCCTCCACTACAGAAATTTGGGAGTAGCTTGATATGGCAATGAGTGGCGGCAGCGATGATGGCGAGCCGATGATGGAAATGAACACGACGCCGTTGATCGACGTCATGCTCGTTCTCCTCATCATGTTCATCATCACCATCCCGGTTCAGACCCATGCGGTAAAGATCGACCTGCCGCAGGACAGCCCGCCGCAGGACGTGGTTGTCGAGCCGGTCAAGAACAAGCTGATCGTCGATACCAACGACACCATTTCGTGGAATGGTACGCCGGTATCGCAGGCGCAGCTTGCTGGCATTCTTGCTCAGACCCGCAACATGGATCCTGAGCCTGAACTGCAGTTCCAGCCCGATGCACGCGCACGCTATCAGATCGTCGACGAGGTTCTCGTGGTGATCAAGCGCAGCGGCGTCACGAAGCTCGGCTTCGTCGGCAACGAGCAGTACGGTTCGTTCCAGAAGGCACCTGGCAAGTAATTCGCCAACGCCTTTGATGGTTACAAAAAAGAGGGCGGCGTAGCGATACGCCGCCCTCTTTTTGTGTCCCGCTGGGATGCTGTCAGATGTTGCGCTGCCGGTCCGAAAGCTGGCGCAGCGTTGCAAGCGCATCGCGCAAAGCTGCATCCATGTCGTCATCGACCGCTGCTTCCTGAGCATCCGTTTCCGGATCGCCATGGTCGGCGTCGATCTCGGATGCGATGTCCCCAGGCGCCTCTGCGGCTGGCTCGGCAACAGCATCGCTCCAGTCGCTTGGAGCCGCTGTGGCATCGGCAAAAGCTTCGTTGGCTAGCGGTTCGATAGCGTCTTCGGTGATCCCCGCACCGCGGCGGATGCCGAAGCGTGGGTCTGCATCGCTCGCCACTACGGGTTCGATGCCGTTGATCGGGTTCGCTGCCGTGGTGAGCGCAATGACGCGTCCTGCAGGCACGACCGATGCCATCGCGGTGTCGCGGCGCTTGCCCAGGCCCCGCTCGAGCCGGTCGAGCAGTTCGGCGATTCCGAGTTTTTCATAGTCAGCGGTCGCCGGTTCGGCGGCATGCTGGTGAACGTGTTCGGCGTGTATCTCGGCCTGCTGGTCCTCTGGCTGCACCGGCTCAGGGGCCACAGCCTCCCAGGGGTCCTGCCCGTCTTCTTCCACTTCCGGCTCTGCCAGAGCAGGCGCAAAACGGAAAGAAGGTGCAGGCGCTGGTTCTGCCGGAGCGGGCTCGGCAGATGCCGGGGGTGCAAACGCCATGCTGGCGTCGAGGTCGAGCGGCATTGGTTCGGGATTGCTCTCAGCCGACTGTGCGCTGGCGGCCGCTGGCGACGCCAAGTCGGGTTCGCTCGCGACCTCGGCGTCGAGATCGCTGCTGGCCATGATCGGCGCGCGCACTGGCGCATCGGGATGCTGGTCGGCATTGCGGATCCGCAGGCGCTTCAAGTCCGCGAAATCGGAAACCTCGTCCTCTGCCGCTTCGCTCTTGCCAAAGCGCAGGGTCCGCAGCCATCCGGCGAGGCGGGATGTGCCCGAGCGGCTGGCCGATGCAGCCGCATCTTCGGATGACCCGGACTGCGCCGGATCGCTCTTCACGGCAGTTTCAAAACCCATAATGTCGGTCTCCCCGCGCGGCAGCAGCGCGAGCAGCGCTCCTGCGGTCAAAGTTCCTATTCCGGTGCTCAGCGCCAGCCGGGCGGTATTGCCCAGGGGCGGCGCAGCAGCGGGCAAAAGTTCGGCAATGCCATAGGCGCTGACAAAGCCCTCGATCGCATTCATCGGAATGAAGCTGCTGCCCACGGCTGCTGCCAGTCCGCCGCCGACCGCGATCGCGGCAGGATAGCGCACAGGCACGGCAGCTGCCGTTCCCTCCGCTTCTCCTGTCTCTTCGTCTCGCGTTTCGGCCATCGTCGTTAAACCTGTCACTGCGCCCTGGTCAGGCGGCGTTGTACACGCGTCCGCCCGCCTGGCGGTCTAGCATGCGTTGGTAAACGGGTTGATAACGCTCAACGTTGCGTGCCCAGTTGCGCTCCTCGGCGACAAAGGCCCGCGCGGCCTCGCGCCGGGCATCCCAGCCGTCGCGCGCTGCGACCAGATCGGCGAGCGACCGCGCGATGGCTGCCGGATCGTCGGCAGCGAACAGCGTTCCGGTTACGCCATCGGTGATCAGCTCGCGATGACCCCCGACATTGGACGCTGCCACCAGCCGCCCCTGCGCCATCGCTTCGAGCGGCTTGAGCGGGGTGACCGTTTCGGTGAGGCGCATGGCCTTGCGTGGATAGACCAGAATATCGATAAGGCTGTAATACTGCTCGACATCGTGATGCGGCACGCGCCCGGCAAAGCAGATCGCATGCGCCGCGGGCGACGCGGCTGCCTGTGCCTGCAGCGCCGCTTCTGCCGGGCCGCCGCCCACAAGCAGCAGCCGGATATCGGGATTGCGTTCCAGCAGCAGCGGCATCGCCGCGATCAGATCATCCAGCCCCTCGTACGGATAGTAGCTGCCGATAAAGCCGATCACGGTCTTGCCCGCCAGCCCCAGCGCCTTTGCGCGCTCCGGATCGGCAGGGACGGGGTTGCCGAACATCTCCATGTCGACGCCGTTGGGCGATACCATGATCTTGGATGCGGGAAAGCCGCGGCCGATCAGGTCGGTGTGCAGGCCCTCGCAGATCACCGCCACCGCATCCGCGCCGGCCACCGCCCGGTTCTCCATCTGCCGCGTCAGCCAGTATTTCGCAGACCCCGGACTGCCGGTGCCGTTGCCCACGGCGGCATCCTCCCAGAAGGCGCGGATTTCGTACAGCACAGGAAGACCGAGCTTGCGCCCGACCCGCAAAGCGGCGAGCCCGTCGAGTGCAGGCGAATGCGCGTGCAGGATGTCGGGCTTCCAGATCGCGCAGGTCGCCTCGGTCGCGCGGGCAAGCGCGGCGATATCGCGCCATTCGCGCAACCCTGGCGGTCCCGATATGCTCTCCATCGTGCGGTGGAAGGTCAGCCCGTCATGCACCTCGACCGCGTCGACCACGGCATCCTTGGGCAGCGAGGCCTGGTGGCGCACACTGGTGACGCCGCGCACCTCCAGCCCCAGGCGTTGCTGCGCCTTGAGGATGGCACGGGTGCGAAAAGCATAGCCGCTGTGCAGCGGCAGGCTGTGGTCGAGGATGTGGAGTATCCGGGTCATGGCCGCCAAACCTATGGCGCAAAAGGTTTAACGCCGCGTCAACCCATTGCGGTTATGGCTTTAGACTTGGATGCGCCCGGTGCATAGTCGCCTGCGCAACAGCGGCGACGGGACCGATTTGAATGGTCGATAATTTTGCCATTGCGGTCTCTCACCTGCTTGTCGCTCTCGCGGCGTGGCGCCTTGTGTGGCGCGCGGACCTCGACAAGGAAGACCCCCCGGCAAAGGACGAATCGTCCAGCGGCTTCTTCAGCCGCAGCCAGCCCACCGCGCGCAAGGGCGATGCCGATGCGTGATCTTGCCTTTGTCGGATTTCTCGTGGCGTTTCTGGCACTCGGGTTCAAACGCCCGTTCATCTTCGTGCTCGCCTATGCCTATGTCGATATCGTCGCGCCGCAGCGGCTGAGCTACTGGATGCTCAACGCGGTGCCGGTGTCGCTGATCGTGTTCGGGCTCGCGTTTCTTGGCTGGATGATCGCCGACGACAAGAAGGACATGCGCGTCTCGTTCCGCCAAGGCGTGATGGCGCTGCTGTTCGCCTATTGCGCCTATACCACCAGCGTCGCCGATTTCCCGATCGAGGCGGAAGGCAAATGGGGCTGGGTGTGGAAGGCTCTGGTGTTTGCGATGTTCCTGCCGCTCACGCTGCGCACCAAGCTGCGGATCGAATCGCTGGCGCTGATGATGGTGGTGTGTGCCAGCTCGATCATCATCACGGGCGGGATCAAGACACTGGCATCCGGGGGCGGCGGCTATGGCGTGATGCGGCTGCTGATCGACGACAACAGCGGGCTGTATGAAGGCTCTATCATCTCGACCGTGGCGATCTGCATCATTCCGCTGATCCTGTGGCTGGCCAGGTACGGAACGGTGTTTCCGCCCGACTGGCGGGTCAAGGGGTTTTCCTATGCGCTGATCTTCGCCTGCCTGCTGATCCCGGTGGGGACACAGGCGCGCACCGGCCTGGTGTGCATCGGCGTGCTGGCAGTCCTGCTGCTGCGCTTCGTGCGGCATCGCTTCCTCTATGCGGGGCTACTGGCGGCAGCGGCGGTGATGGCCATTCCGTTCCTGCCGCAAAGCTACAGCAACCGCATGGCGACGATCGGCGAATATCAGGCCGACCAGTCCGCATCGACGCGCGTGGCGGTGTGGGCGTGGACGTGGAACTACGTGAAATCCAACCCCATGGGCGGTGGTTTCGAGGCGTATCTGCAGAACAAAGTCAAGTTCGACACCATCGCTGCCAAGGGGGATGGCCCCAACACCCAGATCGAGAAGAACGAGGTCACCGATTCCGGCCGCGCCTATCATTCGAGCTATTTCGAGATGCTGGGCGAGCAGGGCTTTCCCGGGCTTGCGATGTGGCTGATCATCCATCTGGGGGGCATCTGGCGGATGGAGGTCGTGCAGCGCCTGCACCGCAAGCGCAACCGGCCCGACGAGGCGTGGGTGGCCCCGCTCGCTTTGGCGCTACAGAACGGGCAGATCATCTACATGGTGGGCTCGCTGTTCGTGGGGATCGCTTTCCAGCCGTTCATCTACATGCTGATCGCGCTGCAGATCGGGCTGGACACCTATACCGCGCGCCGTCGCAAGGAAGCCGCCTTTCGTCCCCTGGCCGACAGCAAAGCCGCTGCATGGGTTGCATGAAGAGCTTTGGCTGCCTAACTGGCGCGGATGACCAAACCGACCGCCGAGCCAGGGCCCGTCCTGCCTGAACCGCTTTCCGCTGCTGAAGTCGAGCAGAAACTCAATGGACTTTGGGCCTGGATCAGCGCCCATTCCGTCGAGATCGCGATCGCCGCAGGTGTCGGCACCGCCATCTATCTGGCACTGGCCTTTCTGCAGCGACACGCGCGGATCTATGCCGAGCGTCAGGACGACAGATTATCGGTCGCAGCCATCGTCGCGCGGACATTGTCGAAGACCAAGCAGTATTTCCTGATCATGGTCTCGGCGCGGCTGGTCGTCGGCTTTTCCGAAGCGCCTGCCGGTATCGTCCAGGTGGTCAGATTCCTGTTCACGGTGGCCTCGGTATTCCAGGTCGCCATCTGGGCGCGTGAGATCATCCTGGGAATGATCGAACGCCGCGCGACGGTCAGCGACGATGCCGGCAGCGAAACGCTCGCTAACGCCATGTCGCTGATCCGCCTGCTGGTGACGGTGGTGCTGTTTGCGATCGCCTCGATCATGGTGCTCGACAATCTGGGCGTCAACGTCACCGGCCTGATCGCCGGTCTGGGTATCGGTGGTATCGCCATCGGTCTGGCCGCGCAGGGAATCTTTTCGGATCTGTTCGCCGCGCTGTCGATCATCTTCGACAAGCCGTTCAAGCGCGGGGAGACGATCGGGTTCGACACCACCACCGCTACGGTAGAGAAAATCGGCCTCAAGAGCGCGCGGCTACGCTCGGTGACGGGGGAAGAGATCATTATCTCGAACACCAATCTGCTGTCCAAGCAGATCATCAACTACACCCGGCTCAACCGCCGCCGCACGCGCTACATGATCGGGCTGGTGTACCAGACTCCGCCCGACCGCGCCCGGCTGGTCCCGGCCATGCTGCGCGAGATCGTGGAGCAGGGCAGCGGCGTGTTTGTCCGCTGCGGCTTTGTCGGCTTCGGCGCGAGCTCGATCGATTTCGAGCTCGATTTCGACGTGATGAGCAGCGATTTCGAGGTGGTGTTCGAAGCGCGCCATCGCATCGGGCTTTCGATTCTTGAGCGATTCAACGCCGAAGGGCTCGAATTCGCCTATCCGACCCAGACCAGCTTCACCGCTGCGCCCGATGGCCGATTCGTGCTGCCCTATCCCGAGGGCGGTTATTCGCTCGCGGCGGAAGACCACCGCTAGGGCGCTTGCCGGCGACCGAGTCGCTGGCTGTTGTGACGTTTCCGTTCGCGTAAAGCGCGGTGCGCAATGCCGATGCCGTAGCGGCGTGCGCTCAGCCCTTGTGTCGGCCCCGGAAAAGCGCCAAAAGACGCCAGTTCCATCTGGCAGCTTGCCGTCAGGGCAATCGCCGGACCATCGACAGGAGAGCAAATATGAACGCAATTTCTGCGCAGGAAATGCAGGGCAAGGTCGGAGAGACCCTGGGTACATCCGAATGGCTGCTGGTTGACCAAGAGATGATCAACAAGTTTGCCGATGCCACCGGCGACCACCAGTTCATTCACGTGAACGAGGAGATGGCCAAGATGACGCCGTTCGGCGGCACGATCGCGCACGGTTTTCTCACCCTGTCGCTGTTCCCGGTGCTGATGGCCAAGTCCGATTGCCCCCGCGTCGAGGGCGTTAAGATGGGCGTCAACTATGGCGGCAACAAGGTTCGCTTCCTGGCACCGGTGCGCTCGGGCAAGAAGGTCCGCGGCCATTTCAAGCTGCTCGAGCTGGAGGAAAAGCGCCCCGGCCAGTGGCAGCAGACGCTCGAATTCACCGTCGAGATCGAAGGCGAGGACAAGCCCGCCGTGATGGCCGAGTGGATCAGCCAGTTTTTTGTGTGATTGATCGGCGGCAGGCGACCATCGCCCACCGCCAGAGAAGGGAGAATATCCATGCGTGATGCAGTTATCGTTTCCACCGCCCGTACGCCGATCGGCAAGGCCTATCGCGGCGGGTTCAACGCCACCCCGTCGCCGACGCTGGCCGCGCATTCGATCCGCGCCGCCGTCGAGCGCGCCGGCATCGAAGGCGGCGAAGTCGACGATGTCGTTTATGGCGCTGCGCTTCAGCAGGGTGTGCAGCACACCATCGGCCGCACTGCCGCGCTGCGTGCGGGCCTGCCCGTCACCGTTGCCGGCATGTCGATCGACCGTCAGTGCTCGTCGGGCGTGATGTCGATTGCTACCGCGGCCAAGCAGATCATCGTTGATCGCATGGACATCGTTGTTGCTGGCGGCGTCGAATCCATCTCGATGGTGCAGACCCCCGAAATGCGCGTCGCGCCCGATCCGGAATTGCTGGCGATGCACAACGACGTGTACATGCCGATGCTGCAGACCGCAGAGACCGTCGCCAAGCGCTACAACATCAGCCGCGATCGCCAGGACGAATATGCCTATCGCTCGCAGATGCGCACTGCTGCCGCGCAGGCTGCCGGCAAGTTCGATGACGAAATCATCCCCGTAAAGGCGAAGATGGCGTTCAAGAACAAGGAAACCGGCGAGGTCACGATGACCGATGTCGAAGTGACCAAGGACGAAGGCAATCGCGCCGACACCACGCTCGAGGGCTTGAAGGGTCTGCAGCCGGTCATGGGTCCGGGCATGAACATCACCGCGGGCAATGCCAGCCAGCTGTCGGACGGCGCATCGTCGTGCGTGATCATGGAATCCAAGATTGCCGAGCAGAAGGGCCTGCAGCCCTTGGGCCGCTATGTCGGCATGGCTGCTGCCGGTACGGAGCCCGATGAGATGGGCATTGGCCCCGTGTTCGCGGTGCCGCAGCTGCTCAAGCGCTTTGGCCTCAAGATGGACGATATCGGCCTTTGGGAGCTGAACGAGGCGTTCGCGGTACAGGTGCTGTACTGCCAGGACGTGCTGGGCATCCCCGACGAGTTGCTCAACGTCAACGGCGGCTCGATCTCGATCGGCCACCCGTATGGCATGACCGGCGCCCGCTGCACCGGCCACGCGCTGATCGAAGGCAAGCGTCGCGGTGCGAAGTATGTCGTGGTGACGATGTGCGTGGGCGGCGGCATGGGCGCTGCCGGTCTGTTCGAGGTCTTCTGACCTCAACGCGATGTTCGCAACAATTCGACCCCGCCTCGGCCTCAACGCCGGGGCGGGGTTTTTGTTGGGTCGGTTGGGCGCGCATGCTGGAACGGGATTCAGCTCCAGTCGTAACCCCCAGTACAACCTACAGGAGCTTTCCCCATGTCCGATCCCGCAACCCAGTCCGATACGTCAGAAGCGCTCGACGCCTTTTGGAGCGCGCTTGAAAGCAGCCCGTTCCTGATGCTTGGCCTGCCCGCGCAGGTGGCACACTCGATGCCGATGACCGCGCAGTTCGATGGCCGCCACGGCCCGATCTGGTTCTACGGCTCGCGCTCCAGCCGCCTGGTCGAAGGCCTGACCTCGACCAACGACGCGATGGCGCAGTATGTCGGCGAAGGCCACAAGCTGTTCGCGTGCATCTCGGGCATGCTGACGATCGACAACAACCCGGCCATTATCGACAAGTTCTGGTCGAACACCGTCGAAGCCTGGTACGCGCAGGGCAAGTCCGATCCCGATCTGGTGATGCTGCGTTTCGACCCAGCCAATATCGAAATCTGGCAGGCCGATCTGTCGCTGATGGGCAAGCTCAAGATGATGTTCGGCGGGACGATGAAGTCGCAGGATGTCCAGGGCAAGCATGTCGAAACCGCGCTCTGACGGTTTTGTTCTGATCCCATTCGCAGCCGCTCGTCCGGGATAACCGGGCGGGCGGCTGTGCGTTCAGCTGGGCAGGCCAATCGTGCCGCCGGCAAAGGTAAAGCCGCCGTCACGGTCTTGCGCCAGCAGCGCCGGTCCGTCGAGATCGACCCAGTCTGCGGTCTGCGCGAGGTGGAACGCCGGATGGATCCCCAGGCTGGTGGACAGCATGCAGCCCACCATCGTCTTGAGCCCTCGGGCCTTGGCAGTCTCGCTGAGCCGCAGCGCCTCGGTGAGCCCGCCCGCCTTGTCCAGCTTGATGTTGACCGCCTGAAACAGGCCGGCAACCCGTTCGATGTCTTCTGCGACATGACAGCTTTCGTCGGCGCAGAAGGGCAGCGACGAAACCCTGCCATCAAGCACCTCTTCCAGCCCGGCCTCGACCGGTTGCTCGATCAGTTCCACGCCGAGCTTCTTCAGCGCCGCGGTCATTTGCTCGAGATTGACATCGCCCCATGCCTCGTTGGCATCGATGATCAGGCGCGCGTCCGGCGCGCCGATGCGGACGGCGGCAACCCGCAACAAATCATCCTCGCCGTTGAGCTTGAGCTTGAGCAGCGGATATCCCTGCGCCGCGGCCTTGGCGGCATCGATCTTCATCGTTTCGGGATCGTTGAGTGAAATGGTGTAGGCGGTGACCAGCGGCTTTGGTTCGGGGAGGCCCGCCAGCAGCCACAGCGGCGTTCCCGTCGCGCGCACCTCCAGATCCCACAACGCAGCATCCAGCGCGTTGCGCGCCGCGCCTTCCATCATGGTCTTGAGCAGGTCTTCGCGGGTGAGCGGGCGGTTCTGGCGGCCGCGCGTCTCGATCGCTTCGGCACACAGCTCGGCAGTCTCGCCCTCGTAATAGATCGGGGTACCTTCGCCGCGGCCGACATGGGTGCCGTCGGTCACCTCGCAGTAGACGACATCGACCGCGGTCTTGGCGCCCCGGCTGATGATGAAGCTGCCGGCAACGGCGAAATGCTCCACGCGAACGGTCTTGAGAGTGATCATGCGCGCCCGATAGGCGGCAAGGGCAGGGGCGGCAAGGCACAAACGCCTGTCACCGCCCCCGACTTGCGATCAGTTGTGCGCGGCGATCCAGTCCTCGACCACCGGCGCGATCCGCTCGCGCCATTTGCTGCCATTGAAGATGCCATAATGGCCGACGCTTTCGGCCATCAGGTACTTCTTCTTGGCCTTGGGCAGCTTGGGTGCGAGCGTCAGCGCGGCACGCGTCTGACCCAGCCCGCTGATGTCGTCGCGCTCGCCTTCGATTGCCAGCATGGCTACGTCGGTGATCGCGCCGGGATCGATGCGCTTGCCCCGATGCATGAACTCGCCCTTGGGCAGGCTGTGCGTCTGGAACACGTTCTCCACCGTCTGCAGATAGAATTCGGCGGTCATGTCGCAGACCGAACGGTACTCGTCATAGAAGTCCTTGGCGGCATCGGCACTCTCGCCATCGCCCGCCACCAGATGCTTGTACATCTCCCAGTGGCTCATCATGTGGTTGCCCAGGTTCATCGACATGAAGCCGGTGAGCTGCATGAAGCCGGGATAGACCTTGCGCCCTGCGCCTTTGTACTGGAACGGCACCTTGGCGATGACATTGTGCTCGAACCAGGCCAGCGGGCGCTGGGTCGCCATGGTGTTGACCGCGGTTGGCGCTTCGCGCGTGTCGATCGGTCCGCCCATCATCGTCAGCGTCCTGGGGCGGCACGGGTGCTTGTCGGCCGACATCAGCGCGGCAGCGGCAAAGCTGGGCACCGAAGGCTGGCACACAGCGAGCATATGCGCGCCGGGGCCGATATGCTCGAGGAATCCGACCAGATAGTCGATATAGTCGTCGAGATCGAACCGGCCTTCCTTGAGCGGTACGTCACGCGCATCTGCCCAGTCGGTGATGTAGACCTCGTGCTTGGGGATCATCCGCGCCACGGTGCCGCGCAGCAGCGTGGCATAATGGCCCGACATCGGCGCGACGATCAGAAGCCGCGGTGCATCCTTGGGCAGCTTTTCATGGCGGAAGCGCAGCAGATCGCCGAACGGGCGTTCGAGCACGACGTCTTCCTGCACCGCGCTTGGGGCACCGTCGATATCGATGCTGGTGATACCGAAACCCGGCTTGCCGTAAGGCGCAGACGCGTGCGCGAATACTTCGAGCGCTGAGGCCATGATCGGCTGTCCGCCGAAAAAGGTCATCGGATTGAGCGGGCTGTTGAGCATGTTCGCGCCCATGGTCGCGATCGCGCTCGCGCTCGATAGGAACGAGCGTTGAAGTTCATAAGCGTGGTAAAGCATGTAATTCCCCTGCAAACCCCCGTGTCCGCTTGGTGCGGCTCTGTCCGGAGGCCTCTCGCCTAGCAATGTTGCGCTGCACCAATAAAAATACAAGCCATTTACGCGTGACCCGGCCTTCGGGTTGCCTGGGTGAAGTCTTGCACAGACCGGTTAACGCATCGGTTACAGCGACTTGGCCGCGTGTAAATTCGGCGCCTCAGCCAGGGCTGCGGCGATGCCAGGCGTCACCCAAAATCGTTGAGTGGGGAAGGCAGGCCTGCTAGGCGCTCTGTCATGGCGGAAACACATATTTCACCGGCCTCGCAAGTGGCTGTACCCGATCAAGCAAGCGCATCTGTTCCGGCTGTTGCCGATGATGCCGCTCCCGCCAAGGGCAAGCGGGGAAATCCGCGCCAGCTGGGCAATCTGGCGATGATCATGCGCTTTGCATCGGCTTATCCCCGGCAGATCGCGTGTGCCATGCTGGCGCTGGCGGTGGCAGCGGGTGCGACTCTCGCCATCCCGGCCGGGTTCAAGATGGTCATTGACCGCGGATTCGATGCTGGCGGCAGCGCCGAGGATATCGGCCGCTGGTTCCGCTATCTGTTCATGATCACCGTTGTGCTGGGCATGTCGACGGCACTGCGCTTCTATTTCGTGTCATGGCTGGGTGAACGCGTGGTCGCCGACATCCGGCTGGCGGTGCAGCGCAACCTGCTGAGGCTGGCGCCCAGCTTCTTCGAAACCAACCGCCCGTCCGAAATCGCCTCGCGCATGACCTCGGACACCGCGATCGTCGAACAGGTCGTCGGCACGACCGTCTCGGTGGCGCTGCGCAACCTGGTCGTCGGAATCGGCGGGATCGCCTATCTGTTTTCGCTGGCCCCCAAGCTCACGGGCATGCTGCTGCTCGGCATTCCGGTCATCGTGCTGCCAATCGTGTTTATCGGCCGCAAGCTTGAGAAGGTCGCCCGCTCGAGCCAGGACCGCGTGGCCAATGTCGGCGCGACGATCACCGAGGTGCTCGCGGCGATGAAGATCGTCCAGGCCTTCGGGCAGGAAGACCGCGAGGCCGCGCGCTTCGGCGACGCGGTGGAAACCACCTTTGCCACCGCCCGCCGCCGTATCACGCTGCGCGCCAGCCTGACCGCGGTCGTGATCACGCTGATCTTCGGTGCGATCACCATGATCATGTGGCAGGGCGCGGTCGATGTCATCGAGGGACGCCTGTCGGGCGGCGATATCGCAGCGTTCGTGCTGACCGGCGGGCTGGTCGCCGGCGCTTTCGGGGCGCTGACCGAGGTCTATGGCGATCTCCTGCGCGCAGGGGGGGCTGCCGGACGATTGAACGAGCTGCTCAACGAACAGCCCGAAATTCGCGCGCCTGCGAGCCCCATCGTGCTGCCCGTGCCGCCGCGCGGCCAGATCAGCTTCCAGAACGTCAGCTTTGCCTACCCCACCCGGCCCGAGACGCTGGCGCTCAGGGATTTCTCGCTTCAGGTGTCGCCGGGCGAGACCGTGGCGATCGTCGGGCCTTCGGGCGCGGGCAAGTCCACCTTGTTCCAGCTCGCGCAGCGCTTCTACGATCCGCAGGCGGGGTCCGTCCGGATAGACGGCGTTGCCTTGCCTTCGGCCGATCCCGAAGCGATCCGCCAGCGCATGGCGTTCGTCCCGCAGGACAGCGTGCTCTTCGCGGCCAGCGCGCGCGACAATCTGCGCTATGGCAATTGGACCGCGACCGACGAGCAGATCTGGGACGCGGCCCGCGCCGCCAATGCCGAGGAATTCCTGCGCAAGCTGCCCGAGGGCCTCGACAGCTATCTGGGCGAGGGCGGCGCGAGGCTTTCGGGCGGCCAGCGCCAGCGCATCTCGATCGCGCGTGCGCTGCTGCGCAACGCGCCGATCCTGCTGCTCGACGAGGCGACATCCGCGCTCGATGCCGAGAGCGAAAAATTGGTCCAGAATGCGCTCGAACGGCTGATGCAGGGCCGTACCACATTGGTGATCGCGCACCGGCTGGCGACGATCCGCTCGGCTGACCGCATCATCGTGATGAGCGACGGGGCGATCGTCGAGCAGGGCACGCATGACGAACTGTCGGCGCGCAGCGGGCTGTACGCGCGGCTTTCCAGCCTGCAGTTCACCGAAGGGCCACTGGCGGCGGAGTGATCGCCGTGATCGACCTTTCAGTCCCGTTGTCCAGTCGCTCGCTCCGGATGCACGCGCCATGATGCGCCGCGCGCTTGCGGTGCTGTCGCTGCTGTTCTTTCTGGGCACTGGCGCGTTCGTCGCCGATTCCCCGGTTCCGCCCAACACCAGCCAGCAGATCACCCTGAAGCGGCCGCTGGACTTGCCTAAGCTGCCCCACAGGCTGGGCAACGGCCCGCTGATTCTGGTGGACGGGTGGGAGCTCGAAAGCGAGAACAGCGAATTCGGCGGGTTCTCGGCGCTGCACGCAATGGGCGATGGCCGGCTGCTGGCGCTGAGCGATGCCGCCATCCTCGCAGGCTTCACCATTCGCGACAGCGCGGTGACCCACGACAGCTTCATCGCGCCGTTGCCGGTGCGCAAGGGCGAGCGAAGCACCAAGGTCGACCAGGATTCCGAAAGCATGGCGCATGATCCGGTGTCCGGGCGGTTCTGGATTGGCTTCGAACAGCGCCACCGCATCCGCCGCTATTCGCCAGCGTTCGCGCGGGCAGAGGTGACCGGCAGGCCCAAGGCCATGATCGGTTGGCCCAAGAACGGCGGGGCGGAGGCGCTGCTGCGGCGCGCGGATGGCAGCTTCCTGGTGTTCTCCGAGTCGCGCTCGGTGCGCCCGGGGGTGACGGTGGGACTTATCTACGCGACCGATCCCGCAGAGCCCGGCGCGCAGGCGAGGGCGTTCGCTTATCGCGCTCCGGAAGGATACCGGATCACCGATATCGCAGCGCTGCCCGATGGACGGCTGCTCGCGCTGCATCGCCGCTTCAATTATATCAGCGGAGTCAGCGCCAAGATCGGCATCATCGCGGCGGACGCGATTGCGCCGGGAGTGCTTGTGACGCCCAAGGTCATCGCGACCCTGCAGCCGCCGTTTCCGGTCGACAACATGGAAGGGATCGCGGTGGATCGCGATCGCGGCCGGACCATCGTCTGGCTGGTGGCGGATGACAATTATCTGAGCGTGCAGCGAAGCCTGCTGCTGAAATTCGAGTTCAGCGAGGCGAGCGTTTCGCCACGATCTTGATCTCGGTCTTGCCTTCGGGGAGATAGAGGCGGCTCACCTGGATGGCGGTCCATGCCGGGAAGGGCGGTGCCAGATACTGCTTCTGCACCTCGGACATCGGCCCGATCTGCTTGTCGATATCGGTGTGATAGCTGGTGACATCGATGACGTCCTCCCAGCTTGAGCCTGCGCGGATCAGGATGCCGCTGATCCGGCGATAGGCAGCGTTGAAGGCTGCCTCATCGGCATCGGGGCCAACCACGATGCCGGACAGATAGATGGTGCCATCTCGCAGGATGACCGCATCGCTGAAACCCGCGCTCTCCTGAAAGGCGCGTTCTTCTGCATTTTCGGAATAAAGCACTTCTGCGGTCGTGCGCGACCCCGCGAGGGCGGGATGCGACACAACCGAAAGGGCCAGCGCGCCTGCAATCAGCAAGGCGCGCTGGCGGGCCATGGTCAGGCCGCTGCCTTGTGCAGTTCGCGCTTGATCTTGGCAGCGCGAGCCGAGAGCTTTTCTTCGCTGGTCTTCAGCAGCCAGTTGTCGAGGCCGCCGACATGCTCCACCGAACGCAGACCTGCGGTCGATACGCGAAGCTTGAAGCTGCGATCCAGCTTTTCGCTCATCAGCGTGACGTTCTGCAGATTGGGCAGAAAAACGCGCTTGGTCTTGTTGTTGGCGTGGGACACATTGTGACCCACCATCCGGCCCTTGCCGGTCAGTTCGCAAATCCGCGACATGGTGTAAGAATCCTGATGAAACGTTGTGTTTATGAAGGACGGGCGGTTAGCGTCAGACGAAGTCCAAGTCAACCTTTGCCAGCCGTCGAAGCCATCGCTATGCGCGAAAACCGCTGGCAGGGCAACAGCGTTGGCGGTAGTTGGCGCGATATGACGCTGGACAATGCCCGAAAATTTGCCGAGCAGGCGCTGGAACTGGCCCGTCAGGCGTCGGCATTGGGCGAAGTGCCCGTCGGCGCCATCGTCGTTCATCAGGGCAGGGTGGTCGGCCAGGGCCACAATCAGCCCCGCGCGCTCAACGATCCCACCGCGCATGCCGAGATCATGGCCATCCGTGCCGCGTGCGCTGCGCTCGGAACCGACCGGCTTACGGGATGCGATCTGTGGGTGACGCTTGAGCCCTGCGCGATGTGCGCGGGGGCCATTGCCCACGCCCGGATCGCAAGGCTGCATTATGCTGCGAGCGATCCCAAGGGCGGGGCGGTGGAGCATGGCCCGCGGCTGTTCCAGCAGCCTACCGTGCTGCACAAGCCCGAGGTCTATGCTGGGGTTGGCGCAGAAGATGCGGCAGCGCTGCTCAAGGCGTTTTTTGCCGAGCGCCGATAAGAAACGTTGCCGATCAGTGGTAGGCTGCCTGCGCCTGCCTGGCCAGAGCCGCCATCGCGCACGAATACGGTCCGGGTCCGAAGCTGATGCGGCGGACACCTGCCAGTGCCAGATCGGCCATCGAAGGCATGCCTTCGAAGTGCATCGCGTTGATCGGCAGGGGCACCGCCTCGCACAATTCGGCAATCTGTTCGGCGTCGGTCAGTCCGGGAACGAAAAATCCGTTTGCACCCGCTGCAGCAAAGGCCAGTCCACGTGTGATTGCTTCGCGAAGGCGCTCAGCGGGCAGTATCACCGCCTTGCCGGCGTCCAGCCACACATCCGTTCGAGCGTTGATGAACAGATCCACCCCTTCCGCCTCCGCGATCTCGCGAATGGCGGCGATGCGTGCTACATGGTCGTCGATGGCATGAAGTCCACTGCCACCGATCACTTGATCTTCGAAGTTGATGCCAACAACCCCGGTTGCGATGACGTTGCGGATGTTTTCGGCCAGCGTTGCAGTGTCGGTAGCATATCCCCCTTCGAAATCGAGCGTCACCGGAAGGTCAGTCGAGGAAGCGATCCTGCGAGCGTTGTCGAGCACCAGCGGCAGTGGCACCGCTTCGCCATCACCGAAGCCCATCGCACTTGCAACGGACGCGCTGCCCGTGGCCAGCGCTGGTGCTCCTTGCGATATCACGGTCGCAGCGCTGCCCGGATCCCAGATGTTTACCAGCACCAGCGGGGTATCGCCCCTGTGAAGATCGTGAAAGTGTGAAGCCTTGGCAGCTTGTGCGGGCATGGTGTTTCTCCTTGCCCGCACATTAGCTCCGTTACCCGGAGCCGACATCCAGTTTCATGCGATCAAAGCATGTCAGTGCACGAACCGCGCGACAACATCACGATAGCTGCGCGACACCTTCACCTGAGCGCCCGATTCGAGCACCAGGAAGCATTCGCCGTTGGTGTGCGGCTTGACCTGACGGACCAGCCCCAGATTGACGATGGTCGAACGGTGAACGCGCTGGAAGTTGCGTGGGTCAAGCCGCTTTTCCAGATCCTTCATCGTCTCGCGCAAGATCAGCGAATTGTCGCCGGTGTAGATGCACATGTAATCGCCTGCGGCATCGATCCGCTCGATGGTGTCGACATCGACGCGGAAGATCTGGCCGCGGTCCTTGATGTTGATCAGCTTCTCATAGCGGTTCGAGGCAGCTGCCTCGTCGTCTTCGCCTAGGTCGAGCGCTTCGACAGCGTCGGGCGCGACCTCGTTGAGCACGTTCATCAGCTTGTCGGCTTCTTCACGGCCCTTCTTGTCGCGGATGCGCTCGCGGATGCGGTCTATAGCATCGGCCAGCCGCACATCGTCGACGGGCTTGAGCAGATAGTCGACAGCCTGAGCTTCGAACGCCTTGACCGCATGTTCGGAATAGGCGGTGCAGAACACCACCAAAGGCGGCTCGATGTCCATGATGCCCTTGACCACCGAGAAGCCGTCAAAGCCGGGCATCTGGATGTCCAGAAACACCAGATCGGGCTTCAACGTCTTGATCTTGCGGATCGCCTCGCGCCCGTTGAGGCAGGTGTCGATGATTTCGATGTCTTCAAACTTTTCCAGCCGGAGCTGCATTCCCTGAATGGCGAGTTTCTCGTCATCGATCAGGATGGTGCGGATGGTCATGCCTGTAATTGCCTTTGTTCGCGTGTTTCAAACGGAATTTCGATAATCACGCTATAGCCGCCCCCGGGTGATGATCGTGTCTCAAACCGGTGATTGTCTTCATATGCCTGGGACAGTCTGTCCCTGATATTCGCCAGCCCGACCCCGGTTGATGCATTGGCCGTCGTGCCTTGCTTCTTCAATCCGGGCCCTGTGTCGGTTACGGTGATACGCAGCAGGGGTCCGATGAGTTGCGCCGAGATTGTGATATCGGCGCCGTCTTCCTTTGGCGTCACCGCATATTTTATGGCGTTCTCGACCAAAGGTTGCAAGAGCAGCGACGGCAGCAGCGCATTCGCGGCGTTGGGCTCGATCTCGAAATGCGCGCGGAGGCGCTCTTCAAAGCGCATCTTCTCGATGTCGAGATACAGCTTGAGCGTCTCGACCTCCTGCGCCAGCGTCACCCGCGCAGTGGGCTCGTTCGCCAGCGTGTAACGCAGGAACGACGAGAGCCGCGAGAGCATCGCATTGGCGGGCTCGGTCTGTTTGAGCAGCACCAGCGTGGAAATGCTGTTGAGCGTATTGAACAGGAAGTGGGGGTTGAGCTGATAGCGCAGCATCGCCAGCTGCGCGCTGGTTGCCTGGTTTTCCAGCCGCAGCATCTGGTCCTGCTGCTCCTCGATCCGCAGGAAGAAGTTGATCGCGTAATACAACGCCGACCAAGCCCCCAGCAGCGTGAGGTCTAGATAGAACGCGCCCAGCAGGATCGCGGTGAAATTGCTGTCGCTGCCGGGGCGATACAAGGTCGCCACCCACGCATCGACAAAGGCATAGAGCGCCGATCCCGCCAGCAGCACGATCAGCGTGACGCCCCAGGTGACCAGTGGCTTGCGGTCGATCAGCGTCTGGTAGATCACCCCCATCACCAACGATATCGAATAGCCGGTGATGGTGGCGATGATGATCGGCACCAGGAACGAGATAGGCTGGCCGTTGGCGAGCCCCGATATGCCACGCAGCGCCAATGCGCCTGCCCAACCCAAGGTCTGCAGGTTCCAGAAGGCCCGGTTCTTGTTGGCAAAGAACGGTGTCGGCTTGAAGGGCAGCATCGCCATGCAACGAGGCTTAGCCCGATTTGTGCCGTTGCCACAGAATTTTTTGGATCATCGGCCCCGCTGCGATACGCTTTGTGTCAACGATAACGAGAGGATCCGCGCGCATGAGCGACACCATCGACACCCTGGCGCCTGAGCACCGCGCCAAGTTCACCGCCATGACCAATGGTACGCAGGATGACTGGGCGATCATCGCAGGGCAGTATCGCGAGTTCGCGCATGGCCTGCCCGATCGCGTGCTGGCGCATCTTCGGTTGCTCGACGGCGATTTCGGCGGATTTCCCATCGACCGGCTCCAGCACAGCCTGCAGACCGCGACCCGCGCCCATCGCGACGGGCGCGACGAAGCCTATGTGGTGATGGCGCTGCTGCACGACATCGGCGATACGTTGGGAAGCTATAACCACCCAGATGTTGCCGCCGCTATCATCAAGCCATTCGTGTCGGAGGAAGTCCACTGGATCTGCGCCAATCACGGCGCCTTCCAGGGCTATTATTACTTCCATTACATCGGCGGCGACCGCAACACGCGCGACATGTTCCGGTCTTCCCCGTATTTCGATGCCTGCGCGCATTTCTGTGAGAAATACGACCAGGCCGCATTCGATCCGGATTATGACAGCGAGCCGCTCGAATTCTTCGAGCCGATGCTGCGCCGCGTGATGGCCCGGCCGATCAACTCGATGTACGCCAAGGTTGTCGAACAAGCCTGACCAAGAGAACGCCCGCTCCACCGAAGGGGCCAAGACAAGATGCGGGAGTATCGCCGGCCAACGGCCAAGCGATACCCCCGAATCGTTCTTCAACGCGAAGCCAGTCTCAGCGACGCGAGTTGTCCGCATAGAGGCCGTCCACGGCCTTGCTGACCAGAATGTTCACGGCGACGCGGCGGTTCTGCGCCTTGCCTTCATCGGTCATGTTGTCTGCAACCGGATCGGCCTCGGCCATGCCCGCGGGCGTGAGCATGCGATAGGGCTTCCACTTGCAGACCTGCTGGAGATAGTTGATGACGCTGGCCGCGCGCTTTTCGCTGAGCTGCTGGTTGAAGTCCTCATCACCATCCGCATCGGTATAGCCGACCACCAGCATCAGCGCGTTGTCCATCTGCTCTGCCGAACCCGCAGCGGAGCAGAGCTCGGCCTTGGCCTGTTCGCTCAGCTTGGCCTGCGCGGTGTCGAAATAGACATTGGTCGTCGCCTTGACGTTGTACTGGTCGATATCGCCCATGCGTCCGCGCAGCGCTTCGGTCGCTGCGCTCTGCTCGGCAAATTGCTGCGACGTGCCGGTACGGATCATCGATGCGGTCTTGAAGTCGGTGTTCTTGAAGGTGATCTGGCTGGCAAGCAGCGTTTCACCCGATTGCAGCGTCTTGATCGTCAGCGGCAGGCCGTTGAGCAATGCGCCAGTGTCGAGCTTGGTGCGGCTCGCACCGAACAGGCCGCCAGAGGCGCGAACCTGGGTCGTCTCGTTGACCACCAGCACGGTGCGGGTGCCGTCTGCCGCCTCGACCTGGATCCGGTCACCCTGGCGCGCGGTGAGCACGCCCTTGATGTCGGGCCCCTCGGTCATGGTGGCGGGATCCGGCAGCTGTTCGCCTTCGCCTGCGACATCAGCCTGCAAGGGTCCGGACTGCTGCGCGAAGCTCGTGGTAGAGGCGGTGGCGGCCAGCAGGGCCAGCGCCATCGTTATGCCGGGAGTGGTGGCAAGGAAACGCATGGAATTACTCCTTCAACATGGGGGGGATTTCGTCCGTGTGTCCCGGAGACTGCTGAGCGGATGAAGTGTTCCCGCCTCGCTGCCATTGTGCGGCGAGCCGAAAGGGCAGGCGCGGCGAGATGAGAAAGCGCGCGTTGCCGGCGGGTATCAGTCGAGCGGAGCGAGCGGCTCGGCCAGTAGCGGCGGAAGCCAGCCTCGCGGGTCTCTGGCGGCCCCGGTCAGCTTGGCCATCTCTTCCTCGAACAGCCCGACACGCTTCTTCCAGCGATAGTGCGTCGGCGCGGAAAAGATGCCCTTGCCGCGTTGCCGGCCATAGCGCGTCCAGAAGCGGACCGCGCCGGCTGGGTCGTAGCCCGCATTGGCCATCAGCCAGATCGACAGGCGGTCGGCTTCGATCTCGGTCGCCAGCGTCAGCCGGGCGTTGCGGCCGAACTGCTGCAACAGTCCGCGCTGGACGCCCGCCGCGTTGAGCCTGCGGCGGTGCTCGAGCAGATTGTGCGCCATCTCGTGCGCAAGGATCGCGGCGAGTTCGTCATCATCGAGCATGAAGTCCAGCATCGGAACGGTGATACCGACGATATCGCCATCGGCCGACGCGCCATATTCGCCGCTGGGGCGGAGCTCGAAACGGCTGCGGCAGGCAGGCGTTCCGGTGACCGCGACATCGAAGGTCCGGCCATCGCGGATCAGGGTCAGCGTGATCGGGCCGGTGTCCAGCGCTGAGCGAATTTGCGCATCTGCCCAGGCGATCGGACGATAGGCTGCGGGCTGATCGATGGTGCCAAGCGCGGCCGGGGCAGGGGCAAAGGCCACCCCGTTGAGCGCGACGATCGCGTCGTCGGGCCGGATTCCCGCCTGCGCTGCCGGGCCATCTGCGACCAATGCGAGCACGGCATAATCGCGGGCAAAGCCGAATGAGGCTCTTGCCGCAGCAGCATCTGGGTATTGCCCGATATGGTGCAGCGTCATGCCGATCGCATTTTCGCGCGAACGGCAGAACGGCGCATTGGCGCGGGCGAGCCGTGTGCCAACGCTCAGGACGCGGGTGTCCGATGCCCTGAGCGCGTCGAATGCCGCGATGGCGCTGTCAGGGGCCTCGGCGAACGCTGGCGCAGCGCCGCTCGGCAGCGCGCCTCCCAGCGCCAGACAGCAGACAATGTGCCGGATGGCACGCATGCCGGATCAGCTCACGGATTTCTTCGCGGCGCGTGCCTCGTCGATCGCAGCCTTCAATTCGTCATAGCCGACCGCGCCGTTGAGCACCTTGTTGCCGATCACCCAGCTGGGTGTTCCGCTGAATTCCAGCTGCTGGGCGATGCGGATATTGGCGTCGATCACCTCTTCGGCCTGTTTGCTGGCCACGAAGGTGCGCGCGGCGGCCATATCCAGCCCGGCGGTCTTCGCAGCCTGCTCGATGGTCGCCTGGGCGGGGCGGCCTGCGCCGAACATTGCCTTGTAGAACGCGTAATATTTGCCCTGCTGCGCGGCGGCCATGCCCCAGGCTGCTGCAACCCGGCTTTCGTCGGAGAGGATGGGAAGCTCGTGGAACACGACCTTGAGGTTCTTGTCCTCGCTCACCAGCCGGGCAACATCGCTGACGCTCTGGCGGCAGAAACCGCAGGCGAAATCGGAATATTCGACCAGCACGACATCGCCATCGGGGTTGCCGGCATAGGACGCGGCAAACGGCGTCTCGACGGCGCCGCGCACCGATGCGATGCGCTTGGCGGCCTGCTTGCCCTGCAGCTTCTGCACGGCTTCGGGAATGATCTCGGGGTTTTCGAGGATATAGGCGCGCACGATCGCCTCGATCGCGGCCTTGTCCTTGGTGTCGAACCCGGCTGCGGCTGCTGCGCTGTCGGCATCCTTGGCCGCTTCGCCACCGCCTGGTGCGACCAGCCCGCCGCTTTGCCACATGAATGTGCCGATCCCGGCGGCGATGGTCAGAAATGCGGCAACAGCCATGAACAGCCAGTTCCTTGATGAGGCCTCGCCAGAGGAGGGGGTGGGTGTTGTCATGGCGGGCCTTTGGTTGATGAGAGTGTCGGTGACGGGATCGAGGCTTAACGGCGGCGCGACTGGCGTTCAACCGCGTCGCGCGCCAATATCGCAATATCCTGCGCACGAATGAAATCGGCGCTGCCCTGCGGCAGGCCCAGCATCGCCTCTTCGGCGCTGCGCAGCGCCAGCGGGGCGTTGCCCTGCAGCACATAGCGCTCTGCACTGGCAAGCGCTGCACGCGGTGTATCGCCGCGATTGGCATAGACCACGCCGAGCTGATACCAGGCGAACGGATTTTCCGCATCGCGCGCCACCGCAGCCTTCAGCACCCGCTCGGCCTCGGGCAGGTTGGCGGGGTCCTCGCTGGCGATCAGCGCATGGCCATAGACGCCTGCGATCAGAGATTGCGCGTTGGTGCTGGCGACCGCCTTCTGTAACGGCGCGAGCGCTTCCTGCGGTCTGCCCGATTCGAGCAGGATCTGCCCGTAGATTTCCAGGAAATACGGGTCGTCCGGCGCCTCGGCGAGCAGCGAGCGGGCTTCTGCCAGCGCCTTTTCGGGATAGGCGCTCTTGTGCCAGGCATAAGCGCGGGCATAGCGCGCGGGCACGCTCTGGTCGGTCTCGGGATAGTCGCGCAATGTTTCGGGCGGATCGGCGACATAGCCGACCAGCTTGGCCTTCACGCGCTGGAACCGCGCCTCGAGCGCAGGGTCAATCCGGGCATTGTAAGCAGGGTCGTTCTCGTAGATTTCCTGCAGCAGCGTGATGCGCTCGCCCGACAGCGGGTGCGAGCGGTTGTAGCTGTCCTCCTGCGGGATGGCGAGCCGGAACTCCAGATTTTGCAGGCGCTTGAAGAAGTTGAGCGAACCCTTTCCGGTAAGCCCGGCCCTGGAAAGATATTTGGCACCGGCGACGTCTGCGCCTGCTTCCTCGCCGCGGGTATGCGCCAGGAACTTGCCCAGCGCTGCCTGCTGGCCCGCGCCCATGATGCCCAGGCCCGCCTCGCCAGCACCCGCGGCGACCGCGGCGATGCCCAGCAGCAGCGACAATATGGTGATCTTGCTCGCCTTGGAGGCGCTTTCCGACCGGGTGATCGAATGGCCCAGCGCGATATGCCCGATCTCGTGGGCGATGACGCCCTGAACCTCGTTGACGTTGCCTGCCGCCTCGATCAGCCCGCTATGGATGTAGACATCCTGCGTGCCCGCGACAAAGGCGTTGATGCTGCGGTCGTTGATGACCACGACATTGACGTTGGAGGGAAGCAGCCCGGCTGCGAGAATGAGATCGTGCGACATGTCCGCCAGCAGCGCCTCCGTCTCAGCATCGCGCAGGATCGACTGCGCCGACACCGGCTGCACCGCCAGCACGCACACCGCGCAGATCGCGAGCAACCGCGCCGCAAGGGTGGAGATCAACGAGCTGCAACGTCTGGTCGTCTGGTGCATTGCCGCCTGCGTCACGGGGGAAAAGGGCATGCCTATCATGGCCGCGTGGTGGCCAGCCAAGGATGAACACGGCATGAAACTGCACATGATGAGATGATAGTAGCGCGGGCTTTGCCGCTTGCACAGCATATCACCAGCCTGCGTGCGATGAATGCGGCGAGCCGCGTGTCAGGCGGCCTTGAGCTCGGCGAGAAACGCTGCGCTGGCGATCCGCAGCGCGCTGGCCTGGTCTTCCAGCCGGGCGGTCACCTCGCGCATGTCATCGGACATGGATTTGACGCGGTGAGCGTTATGGCTGACCGTGCGCGCGGTATCTTCCATCGATCGCGCGTCGCTGGCGACCTGTTGCGCGTGGGTGTTGATCCCCAGCGTCGCCTCGCTCTGTTCGGTAATAACCCTGGCGATATGCGCCGCACCTTCGCTCACCAGATCGATCTGGCCTGCGATCGAATCGATGGTGGTCTCGGCAAGGCTCATCCGGGTGCGGATGCCGTTCACCGTCTGCCCGACCGAATTTATCGCGCCCCGGGTCTGGCCCGCAAGCTGCTTGACCTCGTGCGCGACGACAGCGAACCCGCGACCGGCTTCGCCCGCGCGCGCAGCCTCGATCGTGGCGTTGAGCGCCAGCAGATTGGTCTGCGAGGCGATCTCCTCGATCAGCGTTGCGATCTGCGATACCTTGGCGGCCTGTTGCGCAAGCGCGCCGACCGCTTCGCTGCCCTCGAGCGACGAACTTCGCGCGGCGGTGGCGGCGAGGTGCTGGTCCTCGACTCGCTGGGCGATGGAATGCGCCGACTGGCTGAGCTGTGCTGCGGCTCCCGCGACATTCTGCACCGACATGCCGACATTGGCCGCGCGCGCGGTCACCTGCGCAGCGCTCTGGCCCGTTTCCTCGCCGATCTCATGCAGCGCCGATGCGCACACGCCCAGCTGGGTAAGGGCGGTGCCGAGGCTGTCGATGGTGTGCATGACCGATCGATCAAACGCTTCTGCCAGATCGGCCATCGCGCGGCTGCGCTCTTGCAGATGGCGGTCGCGCTGCTGGGCAAGCATGGCCTGCGCCGACCGGTCCTGCTCGGCGCGCTCCTGTACCTTGCGCTGTTCGGCAGCGAACTCGCGTTCGCGCACCACGACCAGCTCCTGCGACTGGCGGATGTACCCTGCAAAATGCCTGCAGAAGACCATGGTGCTGCGCCACACGATCACCGCAAAGCAGATCACCAGCGGATAAAAATAAGGGTCCACGGTGAACCCGGTGGCATTGATCGCGATGCAGGTTCCACTGGTGATCGACACCAGCCAGATCAGGTTCGTCCCCGGAAGCGAAAGATAGTTCATCGATCCGATCGCGGTGGCCGCAATGCCGATGGTGATTCCGAGGTCGCTGAGGTGTGGCACCTCGGACGTCAGCATTCCGGCGATGATCATCGACCATGCAATGCCCGAAAGCACGGCGTTGGCGGTGAAATGATGGGTGAGCGCCTTCAGATCGTTCTGTATCTCGCCGCTGTCAGCCTCGAGCAGCTTTTTCAGCCGAATGTTGACGGGAATCATCGCGGCCATGGTGCCAAGGGTGAGCAGGAAGCCGAGCATCGTGAGCATAAGCCCCGGGGTGTTCCAGGTCGCAAGCCCCAGCACCACCGCCACCACGCTGACGCTCGGGATCATCGCGGTCACCCCGGCACATACCCGCTGCATGTGTTGCGCTGCCATTCCGGCGGCGTCGGCCGAGCGGATCTCTCCGCCATAGGCAATGTTCGCAAGCGACTGGCGCACGGAGCCCACGCATCTGCGTGCGATATGCGCAAAACTGCTTCTGCCGGTCCTCACCATGCACCCAAGCTAGGGCCTCATGGTTAATTTGTGCCTAATCGGACCTGTTGGGCGATTCTGTTCGCCCAGATGCCGGTCAGACGGCCGAAGCCGCGTGACCGGCATGGGCCGCGACTACAGCACGTATTTGCTGAGGTCGGTATTCTTCGCGATCCCGGTGAGCTGCTTCTGCACATAGGCTGCATCCACCCTGATGGTCTCGCCGCGATGCTCCTCCGCGCCGAAGCTGATCTCCTCGAGCAGCTTTTCCATCACCGTCTGCAGGCGCCGCGCGCCGATGTTCTCGACCGTTTCGTTGACCGATGCGGCGATCCGCGCGACCTCGCGCAGCGCATCCTCGGTGAATTCGAGAGTCAGTTCCTCGGTGCCCAGCAGCGCGGTGTACTGCTGCGCCAGATTGGCCTTTGTCTGGGTGAGGATATGGAAGAAGTCCTCCTCGGTCAGTGCCTTGAGCTCCACCCGGATCGGCAGGCGACCCTGCAGTTCGGGCAGCATGTCGCTGGGCTTGGCGATGTGGAACGCGCCCGAGGCGATGAACAGCACATGGTCAGTCTTCATCGGGCCGTACTTGGTGGCCACGGTGGTGCCCTCGATCAGCGGCAGCAGATCGCGCTGCACGCCTTCACGGCTCACCGAACCGCCGCGCACATCGGACACTGCGATCTTGTCGATCTCGTCGAGGAAGACGATGCCATTGGCTTCGGCATCGGCGAGCGCAACGCGCGCGACATCGTCCTGGTCCATCCGCTTCTCGGCTTCTTCCTCGATCAATTTGTCCCACGCATCGGCGAGCCGCATCTTGCGCGGCTTGGTACGCTTCTGGCCGAAAGCCTTGCCCATCATGTCGGACAGGTTGATCATCCCGACCTGACCGGCCATCCCGGGAATTTCCATCGGCATGTTGGGCGCGTCTTCGACCTCGATCTCGACTTCGGTGTCGTTCATGTGGTTGTCGGTGATCCGCTGGCGGAAGCTCTGGCGGGTTGCTTCGCTGGCGTTGTCGCCGACGAGCGCGTTGAGCAGCCGTTCCATCGCTGCGTCGGACGCAGCCTCACGCACCTTTTCGCGGCGGCGTTCCTTTTCGAGCCGCACGGCGTCCTCCACCAGATCGCGCGCGATCTGATCGACATCGCGGCCGACATAGCCGACTTCGGTAAACTTGGTCGCCTCGATCTTGATGAACGGTGCATCGGCGAGCTTCGCCAAACGGCGCGAGATCTCGGTCTTGCCGCAGCCCGTGGGCCCGATCATCAGGATGTTCTTGGGCGTCACCTCGTCGCGCAGTTCGGCGGGCAGGCGCTGGCGGCGCCAGCGGTTGCGCAGCGCCACGGCGACCGCGCGCTTGGCGTCCTGCTGACCGATGATGTGTGCATCCAGCGCAGCGACGATGGACTTGGGGGTAAGCGTATCTGTCATTCGGGATCTTCTATGTGAGGAACGTGTCGGAACACAAATTGGGGAGTGCCGCTTGCTGCTTCAAGCACAGCGCCACCCGGCCATCAGGCTGCGGTGCGATTCGACGATATCGGCAATGTCCTGCGGCTGGGGCTCGGCGACATATTCGCCGCGCTCATAGGTGCCGCCCAGCAGGATGCCATCGCCGCGCGGAAACATGTATCCGGCACGCAGCGCATAGGCATAATCGATTTCCGGCTGCGGGATCAGCACCGCAAGCTGGCCGCGCACCGGGACCAATTCGGTATCGCCGAACAGCGCGGCTGCGCCCAATCCGGTGCAGTTGAACACCAGCCGTTCGGGCAGCGCGGCAACCTCGGCGGCCGAGTTGAACCGGCGCACCTGCACCGCTCCGCCGGCAATGCGGATGTCGCGCAGCAACCGTTCCATGAACCGCCCTGTCTCGACATACATGGTGTCGTAGCGCACCACGTTTTCGGCCGGGAACGGGTGCTGGTCTGCCGACAGCCTTACGCGTCCCGGAAACATCGGATCGGGCGCAAGCGGCCCTGACGAACGTGTCTGGTCATAGGTCGGCAGCCAGCGGATGCCGTAATCGTCCCCTGCCATGATCTGGAACCGGCGCCTGCTGTAATCGGCAGCAGCAGCAGCCTGTTCGCGCCATTGCGGGGTGACCATGTCATTGTCGAAATGGCCCGCGGGATAGATCTGTCCGCCTGCGATGTTGGATGTGGTGCCCGGCGGCAGCGTTTCGGTGTAGATCGTGACGGAGTAGCCCGCCTCCTGCACCAGCCGCGCGGTGGTCAGCCCCATGATTCCCGATCCGATCACCGCGACAGGTCCCGAATGGCCGGGCAGGCCCAGCGCCGTTGCCAGCCGCGAGCTTCCCCAGCTCAGCGAAATTCCGCCGCCGCCATGGCCGTAATTGTGGACCAGCAGAGATTCGCCCAGTCTTTCGGCGCGGACCACGAAACCGGACGGGCGATAGGGGCGCAGCCCAGCCACGGTGCGGATAATGCGCGAAGGATCGACATTGACGCGCGCCAGGCAGCGCGGGGCCGTTGCGCCGAGCCGCGCCACCGAGCGCGATTGCACCGTCGTGCAGCCGCTCAGCGCCAGTGCAGCCCCGGCAGAGGACACCAGTCCGCGTCGATCCACCTGCCATGCCATGGAGCCGACCATAAGGTCTCAGCTCTCGGTGTCGAGAACTTCGATCGTCAGCTGGTCGTTGGTATAGACGCAGACATCGGCGGCGATCTTCATCGCCTTGCGCGCGACGGTTTCGGCATCGGCTTCATATTCGAGCAGCGCGCGCGCTGCGGCGAGCGCATAGTTTCCGCCCGATCCGATTGCGGCGACGCCATCGACCGGTTCGAGCACGTCGCCATTTCCGGTGAGGATCAGGGTCACGTCCTTGTCGGCGACGATCATCATCGCTTCAAGGTTGCGCAGATACTTGTCGGTGCGCCAGTCCTTGGCGAGCTCAACCGCCGCGCGCATCAGCTGGCCCGAGTGCCGCTCGAGCTTGCCCTCGAGCCGCTCGAACAGGGTGAAGGCATCGGCGGTTGCGCCGGCAAACCCGCCGATCACCGAACCGTCACCGAGACGGCGAACCTTGCGTGCATTGGGTTTCATGATGGTCTGGCCCATGGAAACCTGGCCGTCGCCCGCGATCACCGCCTTGCCGTTCCTGCGAATGCCGACGATGGTTGTGCCATGCCATGTCGGCATGCTGCTGTCTTGTCTGCTCATGGCGCGGGATATGGTGGGAACAGCAAAGCGCTGCAAGCCCTACATGATCCGCCGGACTTCATCACCGTTGTACAACCGGATATCGGCGCCGATGCGCTCGACCTGGGCGAGGCCGGCGCCAAAGGCTGCCATGTGCGGCGATGTCAGATGCGCATCGAGCGCTGCGTCGTCGGTCCAGCGTTCGGCAATGCGCAGGATGTCGGGATTGGCCATGTCGCGCGCGAAGCTGTAATGCAGACAGCCCTCTTCCTGGTGCGTCGCCTCGACCATGATGCGCGCGGCTTCGGCGAACTTGTCGATTTCGCCCGGCGCAAAGTGGAGCCAGCCTTCGATGATGAGCATGTCGTGTTTCTCCGTGCGGAGCGATCGGTCCGCTGAGCGGCACAGGTACGATGCCGCTATCCGGCACGCAAGTCAGAGCTGGTGGTAGGTGCGATACCAGTCGACGAAGCGCGGGATGCCGGTATCGATCGAGGTGGTGGGCGCATAGCCCAGATTGGTCTGGATCGCGCTGATGTCGGCATAGGTTTCATGCACATCGCCCGGCTGCATCGGCAGCAGGTTGCGGATGGCGGGCTTGCCACACGCGGCCTCGACAACGTCGATCATCCGGCCCAGCGGCTCGGGCTTGTTGTTGCCGATATTGTAAACTGCATGAGGTGAAATGCTCCCGCCAGGCTTGGCGGCGCCATCGTCGGCAGGCGGATGGTCGAGCACCGCGATCACGCCGGCGATGATGTCGTCGATATAGGTGAAATCGCGGCGCATATCACCATGGTTGTACACGTCGATCGGCTGGTCCTGCAGGATTGCCCTGGTGAATTTCCACAGCGCCATGTCGGGTCGGCCCCAGGGGCCATAGACAGTGAAGAACCTGAGCCCCGTCATCGGCAGCCGATAGAGATGCGCGTAGGTCTCGCTCATCAGCTCGTCCGCCTTCTTGGTGGCGGCATAGAGCGAGACGGGATGGTCGACGCGGGTGTCGACGCTGAACGGGCTCTTGGTCGAGTTGCCATAGACTGACGATGACGAGGCATAGACGCAGTGCCCGGTGCCGCGTGCGCGCGCGAGTTCGAGAATGTTGAGATGGCCGACCAGGTTGGACTGCACATAGGCCTGCGGGTTGTCGATGCTGTAGCGCACCCCGGCCTGCGCGCCCAGGTGGACGATCGCATCGAACGCGCGGCCTTCCAGCGCGGCAACGAGCGCAGGATAATCGGCAAAGTCGAGCGGTAGGAAGTCGAACGCGCCTGTGGTGATGCCGGCAAGATCGGCCAGGCGGGCGTGCTTGAGCGCGGGATCGTAATAGGGGTTCAGATTGTCGATACCGATGACCTCGTCACCGCGCGCCATCAGCGCGCGCGTGAGGGCGTGGCCGATGAAGCCGGCTGCTCCGGTGACAAGGACTTTCATGCTGTCGTACCTGCCCGATCAGCCGGCCAGGCGCAAATGGCCAGCCGGGCGTTCGGGGTGGGCGGGCTGGTCGGACCAGATGCCGCGGGTGTCGTACACGATCTTGCTCACGCGTTCGGCAAGCGGGATCGACTTGAACACGTCGTGATCGACAAGCACGATGAACATGTCGCAGCTCTCGATCGCATCGTCGACATCGATCAGGCTCGCGCCGAGGCCGTCATAAGCGGGCGGCAACGCCTGCGCATAGGGCTCGACGATCGCGATGCGCTCGCCATATTTCTGTGCCAGCGCCAGCGCTACCTTGTTGGCCGGGCTCTCGCGAAAATCGTCGATATTGGCCTTGAACGCCAAACCCAGACAGGCGACGCGCGCGGTGGGGTTGGCTTCGATCATGTCGCCGGCCTTGCTCAGCACATGGCCGATCTTGCCATCGTTGACCCAGCGTGCGGTGCGGATCAGCGGGGTGTCGTCGGGCGCGCCGTGGATGATGAACCACGGATCGACCGCGATGCAGTGGCCGCCGACGCCCGGGCCGGGCTGGAGGATATTGACGCGCGGATGGCGGTTGGCGAGGCGGATTACCTCCCACACGTCGAGTCCCATGCGGTCGGCGACGATCGACAGCTCGTTGGCAAAGGCGATGTTGACGTCGCGATAGGCGTTCTCGACCAGCTTGGTCATTTCGGCCGAGCGCGCATCGGTGGTGATGCACTCGCCGCGCACGAAGCGGCGGTAGAACGTCAGCGCCTTGCGCGCGCAGCGCGGAGTTATGCCGCCGATCGATCGGTCGTTGTTGGTCAGCTCTTCGAGGATGCGCCCGGGGAGCACGCGCTCGGGGCAATAGGCGATCGCGATGTCGGGGATGTCGGCGCTGATTCCGGGAACCTTGAGGTCAGGCCGCAGCTTGGCGATCAGGTCGCGCATTTCCTCGGTGGTGCCGACCGGCGAGGTGGATTCCAGGATGATGCAGTCGCCCGGCTTGATCACCGCGGCAATGCTGCTCGCGGCCTGCAGCACATAGCTGATATCAGGCGCATGGTTGTCGTCGAAAGGGGTGGGGACCGCGATGACGAATACATCGGAGGGCTCGACGGTGAGCGACGTGCGCAGCATGCCACGCGAAACCACGCCCTGCACCAGCCCGTCGAGATCGACCTCCTCGATATGGATGCGGCCCTCGGCGATCGTGTTGACGACATGTTCCGAGACATCGACGCCGAGCACCCGGCAGCCCGACCGTGCGATGATGGCAGCGGTAGGCAGGCCGATATAGCCCAGCCCCACAACACAAACTTCAGGCTTCTTGTCGGACAACATGGTCAATCCCCGGATATAGGCGACCCCGCACGGCGAGAGCCCGGGGCCAGTCAGCCCCTTTCCTAAGTCCTATGGAGTTAAAAAAGCCGTAAGCAAGCCACATTGGCCAGCCGGTGGGGCTCTCGCGGCGGGCGGGGCCGGGGGCATGGTGATGGCCCACACTGCGGATGGGGCCTTTCAGAGGCTGCAGCCCCCGTCTGGAGCGCACAAACAAAAAGGGCGACCCGAAGGCCGCCCTGATTGTATCTCTACAGCCTGATGAAATCAGGGGCTGTTGGGCTCATCATCATCAGCGATGATGATGATGCCGCCGATCACGGCTGCTGCAGCGACCACACCGATAATGATGCCGGTGCTGCCTTCAGCTTCACTCGATTCGCTCGAGACAGCCGAAGTACGGGCGGCGGCAGGCGCGACGGCCTGTGCCAGAACCGGAGCGCCGACCATGGTGGTCAGGGCGATCGCGGCCATCGAAGCTTTGAACAGTTTCATAGTGGAACTCCATGAGGAGGTTGACTCTCGATGCCTACATGCCACGCGTCTGAATATATTGCAAGTGCGAAATGACTTATTCCGTTATTTCGCGTGCGATTTTTGCAATTCGCCATTCGCATTGAAAGACTTGGAAATTTTTCCGAAAGCCCCGCGTCATCGGACGTCCGGGTACATATCCTTCAACCGATGCCGCATTCCGAAGGTCCAGGCGAGGCCGACTTTCAGATAGATGTAATTGGCTTTGAGCGGTCCCCATGCTGCAATGCGGCGGTCCGAAGTGATCACGGGCTTGCGAGTCATCTTGAGCTTTCCGATTCGCGCAAAGCCGATGCACAGGTCGGCCTCTTCCATGATCGTGGCGTCTGCCGGGATGCCGCCGATGCGCAGATAATCGGCGCGGCGGAAGAACATGGCATGGTCACCGAACAGCAGCCGCACCCCGCGCACGAACAGATGCGGATGGGTGAACAGCGGGTAATATGTCTTCCACCAATTGTGCGCGGTGGTGAACCAGCGGGTCTTCTTGCCGCGGATGATCGGCAGGAACGTCGCCAGCGACAATCTTTTATCGGCAAGCACCGTGCGCACATGGGCGATGGCGTCGGGGGGCAGCAGGCTGTCGGCGTGCAGGATGCACACCAGATCGCCTTGCGCCTGCTCGACCCCGAAATTGATCTGCGGTCCGCGCCCGCGCGTGGGCGAGGCCAGCACCCGCCATCCGGCGGCCATTGCAAGCGCAATGGTCTCGTCCTCGCTGCCTCCGTCGATCAGCAGGATTTCGTCGGGTTGCGGCGTCATTGCGGCGACATTGGCGATGGTCGCGGGCAGGGCCCTGGCTTCGTTGAGCGCAGGGATCATCAGCGTGACGCTCGTCATGGGAGCGCTTCCAGATCGGGCCAGCGGGCAAGGTCTGAAGGTCGGTCGCAATCTGCCAGCACCGGAAGCGTTGCCACCGACAGACCCTGCTGCGCGCACCGCCGCATCGTTTCGGGAAACACCGCATCGGTGCTCCACGCCATGTCCGACAGCAGTTCGGGCCGCGCGCGCTGCATCCCGATCAGATAATAGCCGCCGTCATCCGCGGGGCCGATCACCACGTCATGGCGTTGCAGCGCAGCGATCGCCGAATGAACGATCGTCACGGTGAGATCGGGAGTGTCTGCGCCGAGGAAGATGTGCGGTGCCGGGCGGGATGCATCGCAGAGCCGCTCGGTGAGGCCACCTTCGACCTGCTCGACCAGCACGGGTCCATCGCCCAGCCACGCCCTAAACTCCCCCTCACCGGCGCCTGCAAAGCGGATCTCCACCGGCGCGCCTGCTGCCAGAAGCGTGGCCACCGTCCGCTCGGTCAGATGGCGATGGACGCGGGCAGCCCCCTCGGCCCCCAGCGCGGGGATCAACCGGGTCTTGGCGTAGCCCGGCACCGGGAACTTGGCGAACAGCACGAGAGTTGGCGGCACAGGCATCGCGCAAAGCCTTAACGAGAGGGTTGGCGGAAACAAGCCTTGCATCGCTGCGTTCGCTTCATATGGTGCGCGGCCCCGGCCCTTGGAGTGTGCAATGTCTGAAACCGTCCTTTTCGATTATTGGCGTTCGTCTGCCAGCTATCGGGTGCGCATTGCGCTCAACCTCAAGGGGATTGCCTATCGCGCGGTGCCGACCGACCTGCTGACGAGCCAGCAGAGAGCGCCCGATTACGTTGCGCGCAACCCCCAGGGTTTCGTCCCGATGCTGCACATCGACGGGCTCGATCTCACCCAGTCGCTGGCGATCATCGACTATCTGGATGCGACGCGGCCCGACCCCCGGCTTCTTCCCGAAGATCCCGCGGCGCGCGCGGCGACGTTTGCCCGCGCGATGATCATCATCGCCGACATTCACCCGGTCAACAACCTGCGGATGCTCAAATATCTCAAGGCCGAGATGGGGCAGGATCAGGCCGCGATCGATAACTGGTATCGCCACTGGGTCGCAGAAGGCTTCGCCGCGCTGGAGGCGCTGGCCCCTGACGATGGCCTTTTCGGCGGCGCCAAGCCGGACCTCACCGATGTGTGCCTAGTCCCGCAGATGGCGAACGCACGTCGTTTCGACCTTGATCTTGCTCCCTTTCCCCGGCTGGTGCGGATCGATGCCGAATTGCAGGCGATCCCCGCCTTTGCCGCGGCGCATCCCGATGCGGTGAAGCCGGCGTGAGGATTTCAAGGTCGGCGCCCTGTATCGTTTCCTTGGGACTTGCAGCCTCGCTTGCCGCGACACCGGCGCTTGCCCAGGACCAACCGGCGAGCGAAATCATCTGGGCCGATGCGCTGATCACGGTGGTCGGCAAGCCGCTCGATGTGCCGTTGGGCGACCGCGCCTACAGCGTGACCAGCATCACGCCAGATATGCTCGCCAACGAACCCAGCCAGCGGCTGGAAAACGCGTTGCGGCTGGTGCCGGGGCTGCAGCAATTTCGCCGGTCCGATGCGCGCAGCGCCAACCCGACCAGCCAGGGGGTTACCCTGCGCGGCCTGGGCGGCAACGCGTCCAGCCGGGCGCTGCTGGTGCTCGACGGGGTGCCGCAGAGCGATCCGTTCGGCGGCTGGATCAGCTTTCCCGGCTATGACGCGATCAATCTGGCAGCGGTGCGGGTGCGGCGCGGTGGCGGGACCGGAAGCGATGGCCCAGGCGCTCTGGCCGGAACGATCGAACTCGACAGCGCCGGGATCAGGCCCGACCAGTCGAACGTTTATGGTGACCTTGCCTATGGCAGCCGCAACTCGATCGAGGCCAGCGTCGGAACGTCGCAATCGCTCGGCGCAGGCGGCCTTTCGATCTCGGCGCAATATGCCCGCGGCGATGGATTCGTCCCGACGATCGCGCGGCAACGCGGCCTGGTGGACAGGGCAGCGCCCTATGAACAGGCCGGGATCAACCTGCGCTTCGTCGCGCCGATCGATGCCGATACCGAAATCCAGGCCAGTGCGCGCGCCTTCACCGATCAGCGCGAACGCGGCTTCGCCTTCAGCGACAACAGCAATGACGGCGCCGATGCCAGCGTGCGTCTTGTCGGGCGGGGTGCGCTGCCGTGGTCGGCGCTGGCCTATGTCCAGATGCGGAGCTTTGCGAGCAGCTTCGCGGCGATCAGCGCGGACCGGACTGCCGCAACCCAGACGCTCGACCAGTTCAACGTGCCCTCCACCGGGCTGGGCGCGCGAATCGAAATCCGTCCTTCGATCGGCGAGGGCGCCGAGCTGCGGCTGGGCGGAGAATGGCGGCGCACGACCGGGGAGACCCGCGAACTGTTCACCTATGTCGCAGGCAACCCTACACGGCTCCGGCGCGCAGGCGGCGCGAGCGACACCTTCGGCGCGTTCGCCGAGGCGAGCTGGCAGGCATCGCCCGATCTGCTGCTCACCGGTGGCGGCAGGGTCGACCGCTGGACGCTCACCGACGGGCGGCTGCGCGAGACCGTGCTTGCCACCGGCGCGCCGCTCACCACCACCGATTTTGCCAACCGCAGCGGCTGGGAAGGCACCGGGCGGCTGGGATTTGCCTGGGATGCGGCCTCGCTGCTGACGCTGCGCGGCGCTGGCTATCTCGGCTGGCGGCTGCCGACGCTGAACGAGCTTTACCGGCCCTTCCGTGTCGGGGCTGACGCCACTGCGGCCAATGCCGCGCTGGCGCCCGAACGGCTGCAGGGGGTGGAACTCGGGCTCGACTGGGAGATTTTCACGCTTCAATTGGGCGCTACCGTTTTCTGGAACCGGCTGGACAATGCCATCGCCAATGTGACGCTGGCGCGCGGACCTGGCACCTTTCCCGGCGTCGGCTTCGTCTCGGCGGCGGGCAGCTTCAACCAGCGGCAGAATCTTGATGCGGTCGAGGCGAGGGGCATCGAGGTCGAGGCGCGCGCCGATGTCGGCGATTTCAACTTCGCCGCCGCCTACAGCTATGTCGACGCCGAGGTCCGCGCCGGGCCCGGCCAGGCGGCGATCGACGGCCTGCGTCCCGCACAGGTACCCCGGCATTTCGCCACCGGCTCGGTCGGATGGTTCCCGCAAGGCAACGACAGCGGCGTCAACCTGACCGCGCGCTATATCGGTTCGCAATTCGAGGATGACCTCGGCCTGCTGGCGCTCGATGATGCGCTGACGCTGGATGCGCGCGCGGCGTTGCGGATCAGCCGCAACCTGCTGGTCGAACTGCGCGGCGAAAACCTGTTCGATGCAACGGTCCAGGCGGCGATCAGCGGGCCCGGGATCATCGAACGCGGCATGCCCCGCACGATTTGGCTTGGCGTGAAACTGGACATTGAATAGCGTCGGTGACCCGATGACCGAAACCATGACCCGCCTTGCCGAATTCATGCCCTATCGCATCTCGATCACCTCGAATGCGATCAGTGATCTGATCGCGCGCGAGTATCGCAGCCGCTTCGGGCTGAAGATTGCAGAATGGCGCGTGATGGCGGTGCTCGGCGATGTCGGCGAGGCCACTCAGCGCGAGCTGGTGGCAGCCACCCGCATGGACAAGGTGGCGGTCAACCGCGCGACCAAGGCGCTGGGCGAGCGCGCGCTGATCCAGCGTGCCCCCAATATGAGCGACGGCCGGTCGCATCATCTCGCGCTGACCGATACCGGCCGGGCGCTGTATGCCGAAATCATGCCGCTGGCGCTGCAGATGGAGACCCAGGTCATCCAGGTGCTCGACCCGCAGGAACAGGCGCAGTTTTCCAGAATGCTGGGAAAGCTGCTGACCCAGGCGGACTCGCTGGCGCATGATTGAGCGACCCGGAATGATCTTGCACTCCGGTTTCAAATGATACTATGCTGCGCAATATTCCGGCGCGTCAGACCGCAAAGAACCACTTTCCTGAAAGGAAGCCGAACCCATGAAGCTCGCATCCCTCAAGAGCGGCCGCGACGGCCGTCTGGTCGTGGTCTCGAACGATCTCGCCTGGTACGCCGATGCCAGCCATCTGGTCCCGACCTTGCAGGCGGCGCTCGACGACTGGGACCGCATGGCGCCTTATCTCGAGGTGCTGGCGCGCGATCTTGAGCACGCCGCGATCCCTCGCGAGCGCTTCCACGAGCATGATGCCGCAGCGCCGCTGCCGCGCGCCTATCAATGGGCGGATGGCTCGGCCTATGTGAACCATGTCGAACTGGTCCGCAAAGCGCGCGGTGCGGAGCTGCCCGAAAGCTTCTGGACCGACCCGCTGATGTACCAGGGCGGATCGGACGATTTCTTGGGTGCGCGCGACGACATCCAGCTCAAGGACGAAGCCTGGGGATGCGATCTTGAGGCCGAAATCGTCGTCGTCACCGGCGATGTGCCGCAGGGCGTCACGCCTGAAGAAGCGCGCGGCCACATCCGGCTGATCGGGCTGGTCAACGATGTGTCGCTGCGCAATCTGATCCCCGATGAGCTCGCCAAGGGCTTCGGGTTCGTCCAGTCCAAGCCCGCCAGCGCGTTCTCGCCGGTTTTCGTGACCCCCGATGCGCTGGGCGATTACTGGCAGGACGGCAAGCTGCACCGCACGCTTATGGTCGATCTCAACGGCAAGCCCTTTGGCCGCGCTGTCGCCTCGGACGACTGCACCTTCGATTTCGGCGTGCTGATCGCGCATCTCGCCAAGACCCGGCGGGTGCGCGCAGGATCGATCATCGGATCTGGCACGGTCTCCAACCGCGATGCCGATGGCGGACCGGGACGTCCCGTGGCCGATGGCGGCCTGGGTTACAGCTGCCTTGCCGAAGTGCGGATGGTCGAGAAGATCCGCACGGGTGAAATGACCACGCCGTTCCTCAAGCATGGCGATGTCGTGCGAATCGATGTGCACGACGACCGCGAGCACACCATCTTCGGCGCGATCGAGCAGACTGTGAAGGTCGGCTGATCGCGCCAAAAAGCTTAAGATTGCCGCCGGTTCGCGATCAGCGGATCGGCGAATCCGGGGCCAGCCGCATGTCGAGATAATTGTCGACCGAGTGCATCAGATCGTCGAGCTCATGCTCGAAGAAGTGGTTGGCGCGGCCGATCTCGTCGTGATGAATGGTGATGTGCTTCTGGGTGCGCAATTTGTCGACCAGCTTCTGCACCGCGCCGGGGGTGACCACCGTATCGGCGGCGCCCTGCACGATGATGCCAGAGGCGGGGCAGGGGGCGAGGAAGCTGAAGTCATACATGTTGGCGGGCGGCGCGACCGAGATGAAGCCGCGGATCTCCGGACGGCGCATCAGCAATTGCATGCCGATCAGCGCGCCGAAGCTGAAGCCTGCAACCCAGGTGGTCTGCGCCTCGGGATGGAAGCTCTGCACCCAGTCGAGCGCGGCGGCCGCATCGGACAGTTCGCCGATGCCGTTGTCGAACGTGCCCTGGCTGCGGCCGACACCGCGGAAGTTGAAGCGCAAGGTCGCAAAGCCGCGCCGAACGAAGGTCTTGTAGAGTGCCTGGGTGATCCGGTCGTTCATCGTGCCGCCGCCCTGCGGGTGCGGATGTAAAATCATCGCGACGGGGGCACGGGGGCGGGGAGCGGGGCTGAAGCGGCCCTCAAGGCGGCCTTCGGGACCGGGAAAGATGACAGCGGGCATATTTTGTGGGACTTTCGGAGTTCTGCAGATGACAGGCGGGGTGCCGCCTGATGTGGCTGGCGGCGCGCCAAGGAACAGGGGCTATACGCAATCGGGCCCCCAAAAAGCAACAAAATGCGTGGCAATGCGGCAGGGTGCGGCTAGATGAACGCGATGAACCGTCGCAACCCAAGCTCAGTCTGACCCGCATCATGGCCGACCCGCGCATCTATCTTGATCATGCGGCAACCACGCCGGTGCTGGCTGAGGCGCGCGCCGCGATGGCGGCAGGGCTGGAAAGCTGGGCCAATCCGTCGTCGCCGCATGCCGATGGACGCGCCGCCCGCGCTGCGCTGGAGGCCGCGCGCGCGCGCATCGCCGAGGCCCTGGGCTGGGATGGCGAGGTCATCCTGACCAGCGGCGCCAGCGAGGCCATCGCGCTCGCGATGCAGGCCAGCAAGACCGATGGCTGGGTCATCTCGCCGACCGAGCACGACGCCGTCCAGCGCATCGCCGATCGTGCGCCGGACACGCGCACGGTGCTGCGGTTGGCGGTCGATCTGGATGGGCGGCTGGTGCTGGCCAGCTTGCAACGCGCGCTGGATGCCGGCGCGAAACGACCGCTGGTGATCGTGCAGTCGGTTAACAGCGAAACCGGGGTGATGCAGGACGTCGAGGCGGTGACCGCCATGGCCCGCGAGGCCAGGGCACCGGTGCTGTGCGATTGCTCGCAAAGCGCTGGCAAGATACCGCTGCCCGATGCCGACATGATCGTCATTTCCGCGCACAAGCTGGGCGGACCACCGGGGATTGGCGCGCTGCTGTTGCGTGATCCTGGCGTGCTCAACCCGTCAGGCGGGCAGGAAAAGGGCTATCGCAGCGGCACCGAAAACGTTCCAGCAGCGCTGGGCTTTGCCGCCGCGCTCTCGGTGTCGCGCAACTGGATCGACCGCGCGGCCGATCTGCGCCACCAGCTCGAAAGCGCCATCCGCGGTGCGGGCGGCGAGGTGGTTGCCGAGGGCGCGCAGCGGCTGCCCACGATCGGCAGCTATCGCATGCCCGGCGTGCAGGCGAATGCCCAACTGATCCAGTTCGATCTCGCCGGGGTTGCGGTCTCGGCAGGCAGCGCGTGTTCCTCGGGCACGCTCAAGACCAGCGCGGTGCTGACCGCGATGGGCTGGGACGAAAAGGCAGCAGGGGAGGTGGTGCGGGTGAGCTTTGGCCCTTCGACCACTCGCGCACACGTCTATCGCTTCATCGAACTGTGGCGCGCGATGGCGGAGCGGGTGCGATCGTGATGGCGGGCGCCATGGCAGGAAACGCGCCGATCTATCTCGATTATCAGGCGACCACGCCGCTCGCGCCCGAAGCTCTCGCGGCGATGCAGCCCTGGCTGGGTGACCTCTCCGGGCCCACGGGCTGGGCCAATCCGCACAGTTCGCATGCCGCCGGACGCAAGGCCGCCGCTGCGGTCGAAGTGGCGCGCGGGCATATCGCCGCGCTGATGCCGACCGGCGGGCGGGTGGTGTTTACAGGCGGCGCGACCGAAGCGCTCAACATGGGCCTGCGCGGCGTGCTGGCGGGTCAGGCGCCGCGTCGCAAGATCGTCACCATCGCCACCGAACACGCTGCGGTGATTGACACCTGCCTTTGGCTGGAGACGCAGGGCTTTCGTCTGCACATCCTCCCGGTGGGCACGGATGGGCTGGTCGATTTCGACCAGGCGCGTGTGGCCATCGATGGCGACACCGCGATCGTAGCAACGATGCTGGTGAACAACGAGATCGGGGTGATCCAGCCGGTCGCGGCGCTGGCTGACCTCGCGCACGCAGCAGGCGCGCTGTTCCTGTGCGATGCGGTGCAGGGCTATGGCCGCGTCGCGTTGCCGCAATCTGCGGACATGATCGCGATCAGCGCCCACAAGATCCATGGCCCCAAGGGCATCGGGGCGCTGTGGCTGCGCGACGGCGTCGCAATCGAGCCGCTGATCCATGGCGGCGGGCAGGAGCAGGGGCTGCGTTCAGGCACGCTGTCGCCGGCACTGTGCGCCGGGTTCGGCGCCGCCGCCAAGGTCGCCGCGACCCGCCAGCAGGAAGATGCAGAGCATCTCGCTGCCCTGCAGCAGGCGGCGTTGCGCCATTTTGCCGGCTGGCAGGTCAATGGTTCGCTCGACCAGCGTTATGCCGGCAATCTCAACCTGCGGCGCGACGGGCTGGATGTGTCGCGGTTGCTGTCCGACGTGCGCGGCATAGCCTTTTCGGCAGGTTCGGCCTGTGCCAGCGGCTCGGGCCGACCCAGCCATGTGCTCACCGCATTGGGCCTGCCGACGGAAAAGGTCCGTTCGTCGATCCGGCTTGGCTTTGGACGCTATACCACGGTTGACGAAATCGAGCGCGCCGCGCATCTGATCAATTCTGCGACCACCAGCCAGCTTGGCAGCCATACAGGGTAATCCATGATCGAGGTGACGTTCATCAGCGCCGACGGCAAGAGCCGTCAGACGGTGCAGGCCCAGGATGGCGACCGGCTGCTCGATGTCGCGCAGGCGCATGGCCTGCCGCTGGAAGGCACCTGCGAAGGCCAGATGGCCTGTTCGACCTGCCATCTGATCATCGATGCCGCCGATTTCGCCAAGCTGCCCGAGCCGGTCGAGATGGAAGAGGACATGCTGGATCTTGCTGTCGCCGTCACCCGCACCTCGCGGCTGTCGTGCCAGATTTTCCTGCGCGACGAGTGGCAGAGCCTGACCTGCCGCGTTCCGGCGGAAAGCTATGACATGCAGGGCATGTGATGATCGGCCGTGCGCTTATCCTTGGGACTGCAGCGCTGCTGAGTGGCTGCGCCACCACTGCGCCCGAGCCTACAACCGATCCCGCGATCGCGCGCGAACTCGCCGCGATAGAGGCGCGCAGCGGCGGCAGGCTGGGTGTCGCGCTGGTGGGCCCGGACGGTCGTCAGCTCGCGGGGCACCGCGCCGACGAACGCTTTGCGATGTGCTCGACCTTCAAGCTGCCGCTCGCCGCGATGGTGCTGGAAAACGCGCACAAAGGCAGATTGTCGATGGCGGACCCGCTGCCGGTGAACGACTCCGACATGGTGGTCTATTCCCCCTATGTCGAAGCGCAGCGTGCCAAAACCCCGCCCGAAGCGGTGACCGTTGAAGGGGCTGCCTCGGCTGCCGTCTCGCTCAGCGACAACACCGCCGCCAACCTGCTTCTCGACCGGCTTGGTGGGCCGCAGAGCTTTACCGCATGGCTTCGCGGCAAGCGCGACAGCGTCACCCGGCTGGATCGGCGCGAGCCCGAGCTCAACGAAAACGCGCTCGGTGATCCGCGCGACACGACCACGCCCGCCGCGATGGCCGATACCACCCGCTCGCTGGTGGTCGGCAACGCCATGCCGGTCGGCCAGCAGCGGCTGCTGTATCGCTGGATGGAGAACACATCGACCGGGCTCAAGCGCATTCGCGGCGGATTGCCCCAGGGCTGGAGCGCGGGCGACAAGACCGGCAGCTGCGGCAATGCGTTCAACGACGTTGCGGTCTTCACTGCCGAGACCGGCATGCGCTATACGCTCGCGGTCTATCTCGACCGGCCCGCGGTCAAAGGCGATGCTGCCAGCGCAATCATCGCCGATGCTACCCGTGCGGTGCTGCCTGCGCTGCGTTGAACGCGGACTGTTCAGCGGTTCTTGCTTTCCCCGCAACTTGTCGCCATATGCGGCCTGGGAGTCGGGCGGACGTAGCCGTCGCCAATCTGGTCAGGTCCGGAAGGAAGCAGCCACAACGATTTTCGCCGCGGGTCGTCCGGCTCCTACCATTCTCTCATCCTTAGCGCGCCAAGCGGCCTTGCGGTTTTTGAACAGCCGCGCGGATTCGTTTCCATCCCTGCGCAGCAGCGGCTAATCACGTGCCATGCATGATTCCCCGCAGCCAGATACGGACAGCGACACCGACGACGAAGCCCTGATGCCTGGCCTTGGGCTAGACATGCCGCCCGTTCCGGCGCCTGCTCCAGCGCCCGCCACTGGCCAGGCCTATCGCGTGCTGGCGCGCAAATACCGCCCCCAGACCTTTGCCGAATTGATCGGCCAGGACGCCATGGTCCAGACCCTGGGCAACGCCATTCGCCGCGAGCGGCTGGCGCATGCTTTCCTGATGACCGGGGTGCGCGGGGTGGGCAAGACCTCGACCGCGCGACTGATCGCCAAGGCGCTCAATTGCATCGGACCGGACGGGCAGGGCGGCCCGACGATCGCGCCGTGCGGCGTGTGCGAACCGTGCGTTGCCATCGCCGAAGGGCGCCATATCGACATCATCGAGATGGATGCTGCGAGCCACACCGGCATCGACGACGTCCGCGAGATCACCGAGGCGGTGCGTTATGCCGCCGTGTCGGCGCGCTACAAGATGTACATCATCGACGAAGCACACATGCTGTCGAAACAGGCTTGGAACGGCTTGCTCAAGACGCTGGAAGAGCCACCGCCGCACGTGAAGTTCCTGTTTGCGACCACCGAGGTGAACAAGGTGCCGATTACGGTGCTGTCACGCTGCCAGCGATTCGACCTCAAGCGCATTCCGTCCGAGCTGCTCGCCAGCCATTTCGCCGAAATCTGCGTGAAGGAAGCGGTGGTCGCCGAGCCCGAAGCGCTGGCGATGATCGCCGACGCCGCCGAGGGATCGGTGCGCGACGGTCTCTCGATCCTCGACCAGGCGATCGCGCATGCCGATCTTGGCGGGCACAGCGATGATGCAGGCGCCGCGATGGTGCGCGCCGAGCAGGTGCGCTCGATGCTGGGCCTGTCGGATCGTGGGTCGATGCGGCGGCTTTTCGCGCATCTGATTGCGGGCGATGCCGATGCGATGCTCGCCGATCTGGACGCGCAGCACGGGTTGGGTGTCGATCCTGTCGCGGTAATGCGCGGGTTGCTGGCGATGGTGCACGCGATCACGCTGCAGAAGTCTGCCGGCAGGGTGCGCACTGTGCATGGCGAGGAAGACCGCGCGGCACTTGCCGACTGGGCGGGCAAGCTTGGCCATGCGAGCCTGCACCGGCTGTGGCAACTGCTGCTCAAGGGGCACGACGAGATCGAGCAGGCGCCAGTGCCGCGCGAGGCATGCGAAATGGCATTGCTGCGCGCGCTCTATGCCGCGACGCTGCCCGATCCGGGCACGCTTGCGCGCAGGATGGTAGAGGCGCCGCAGGCCGATGCGCCGACGGCCCCTTCGCCCGAACCTTCCCGTCCGGAAGCCGAGGCACCACCGGCTCCCGATGGGGCGCCGCCCTGGGACATGGCCGACTATGGCGAGCCGGTAGCTCGGCCCGAACCCCAGCCGATCAGAACTCCCGGCGAAATCCGCACCATTGGCGACATCGTCGATCTGCTCGACAATGCCGGGCGCTTGCTGCTCGCGGGGCAGGTGCGGACCGATATGCGCCCGGTCGAGATCGGTTCCGACACGCTGACCTATCAGTCCGCTACAGGGCGTGACGACTATGTCCCGCTGCTGCGCGAGGCGCTGGCCGAGATCACCGGGCGGCGCTGGCAGGTCGAGCGCGGCGCTGGCGATGCGCTACCCAGTCTCGCCGAGCAGGAAAAGCATAGCCAGGACGCGATGCGCGATGAAATTCTCAATCATCCGCTGGTAAAGGCGACACAATCCGCCTTTCCCGATGCGGAAATTGACTGGACTGCGGCGGAAATCTCCCCACATGAGGACGATAACCTGCCAACACGGAGTGCCAAGGCATGAAAAGCATGGAAGAAATGATGGCTGCCGCGCAGGAAGCCGCGCAGACCGTCCAGCGTCAGATGAACGAGGCTCAGGCCAAGCTTGAATCTGTCGAGGTCGAAGGCGCCGCCGGCGGCGGGCTGGTCAAGGTTCGTGCCACCGCCAAGGGGCGCATCCTGGGCGTGTCGATCGACGACAGCCTGATCGTGCCTGCCGACAAGCAGATGCTCGAGGACCTCATCGCGGCCGCGTTCAACGACGCGCGCACCAAGGCCGATCGCGCGAGCGAGGAAGAGATGAGCAAGATGGCGCAGGGGCTGCCGCTGCCCGCGGGCTTCAAGCTGCCGTTCTGACGCCGTTAACCCGGGCAGGTGCAGGGTCGCTTGTCGCGGCCGCAACCTGTGACCATATAACGGGCTGACTGCTGCCGATTGACCGGCGCACCCAGCCCAAGATGGATTGAACCGAATTGACCATGTTCCAGACCTATCCCCTGCTTCCCCTGCGCGACATCGTGGTGTTCCCGCAGATGATCGTTCCGCTGTTCGTGGGCCGCGACAAGTCCGTCGCCGCACTCGAGCGGGCGATGGAGCAGGACAAGGAAATCTTCCTCGTCGCGCAGCTCGACCCGGCGCGGGACGATCCCGATCGTGACGATCTTTACGACATCGGCGTGATCGCCACCGTGCTCCAGTTGCTCAAGCTTCCCGATGGCACCGTCCGCGTGTTGGTCGAGGGCGGCGAACGTGCGCGTCTCAACCGGCTCGAGGTTACAGGCGACCATGTCCTGGCCGAGGTCGAGGCGTTACCCGCGCGCGCCGTCAGCGGCACCGATGTCAACGCGCTGATGCGTTCGGTGGTCGATCAGTTCGAAAACTATGCCAAGCTCAACAAGAAGATGCCCGCCGAAACCGCGGTGCAGCTGGCGGAGATCGATGATGCGTCCAAGCTCGCCGATGCGGTGGCTGCGAACATCGCGGTCAAGGTTGCCGACAAGCAGAGCCTGCTGACCGAGGATGATCCGATCAAGCGTCTGGAGATGGTGTTCGGCTTCATGGAAGGCGAGCTCGGCGTGCTGCAGGTCGAGAAGAAGATCCGTGGCCGCGTCAAGCGCCAAATGGAAAAGACCCAGCGCGAATATTATCTCAATGAGCAGCTCAAGGCGATCCAGTCCGAGCTGGGCAATGGCGATGGCGACGATGGCAACGGTGTTGCCGAACTCGCCGCCAAGATCGAGAAGCTGAAGCTGTCCCCCGAAGCCAAGGCCAAGGCTACGTCCGAGCTCAAGAAGCTGCGCGGCATGGCGCCGATGTCGGCCGAAGCGACCGTGGTGCGCAACTATCTCGACGTGTTGCTGGGCCTGCCCTGGGGCAAGAAGTCGAAGCTCAAGAAGGACATTACCGAAGCGCAGAAGGTGCTCGACGATGACCATTTCGGGCTGGAGAAGGTCAAGGACCGGATCATCGAATATCTCGCCGTTCAGGCACGAACCAACAAGCTCAAGGGACCGATCCTGTGCCTTGTCGGCCCTCCGGGCGTCGGCAAGACCTCGCTCGGCCGGTCGATCGCGAAGGCAACGGGCCGCGAGTTCGTGCGCCAGTCGCTCGGCGGCGTGCGTGACGAAGCGGAAATCCGCGGCCACCGCCGGACCTATATTGGCTCGCTTCCGGGCAAGATCGTCAACAACCTCAAGAAGGCCGGGACCAGCAATCCGCTGTTCCTGCTCGACGAGATCGACAAGCTTGGCCAGGATTTCCGCGGCGACCCGGCATCGGCGCTGCTCGAGGTCCTCGACCCCGAACAGAACGGCAAGTTCCAGGACCATTATCTGGAGATCGACATCGATCTTTCGGACATCATGTTCGTTACCACCGCGAACAGCCTGAACCTGCCGCAGCCTTTGCTCGACCGCATGGAGATCATCCGGCTCGAGGGCTATACCGAGGACGAGAAGGTCGAGATCGCCAAGCGGCACCTGATCGCCAAGCAGATCGAAGCGCATGGGCTGAAGGCGGGTGAGTTCGAGCTGACCGAAGAGGGCTTGCGCGACCTGATCCGCTATTACACCCGCGAGGCGGGCGTGCGTACGCTCGAGCGCGAAATCGCCCGGCTGGCGCGCAAGTCGCTGCGCCGGATCCTTGAAGGAAAGGACAAGGGTGTCGTCATCACTGGTGAAAACCTGTCCGACTTCGCCGGGGTGCGCAAATATCGCCACGGCATCGGCGAGACCGAGAACGACATCGGTGCGGTGACGGGGCTTGCCTGGACCGAAGTGGGCGGCGAACTGCTGACCATCGAGGCAGTGACCGTGCCTGGCAAGGGCATGATCAAGACCACCGGCAAGCTTGGCGAGGTCATGCAGGAATCGGTGCAGGCGGCGTTCTCGTTCGTCAAGGCGCGGGCTCCTGCTTATGGTATCAAGCCCAGCCTTTTCGCGCGCAAGGATATCCATATCCACCTTCCCGAAGGTGCGGTACCCAAGGATGGTCCGTCTGCGGGTATCGGCATGGTCACCTCGATCATCTCGACGCTCACCGGCAATGCCGTCCGCCGCGAGGTGGCGATGACTGGGGAGGTTACGCTCCGCGGCCGGGTACTGCCGATCGGCGGGCTCAAGGAAAAGCTGCTCGCGGCGCTGCGCGGGGGCATCACGACCGTGCTCATCCCGGCGGAGAACGAGAAGGACCTCGCCGAGATTCCGGAAAACGCCAAGCAGGGGCTGACCATCATCCCCGTGAGCCATGTCGACGAGGTGCTGCGTGTCGCCCTGGTCGATCCGCTGGTTCCGATCGAATGGACCGAGGCCGACGAACTGGCTGCGCAACCGCGAGTCGGCGGTAGCGATATCGCCGGCGGCGCGGTCACACACTGAGCCTTACACCGGAGGCCGGGATGGTGCATTGCAGCATCCCGGCCTCCTGCGCTTCCAGCGGAAACATTACCGTAACATTGCGACAAAGTGCCCGGAAATGCGCGCTTTTCCCTTTGACACTTGGATTTAACTGGTTCTAACTCGGCACCCTCAAAGCCGCGATTCAGCTATATTCAACAATAATCAGGGGGTTCCCACGGCATGAACAAGAATGATCTCATTTCTGCAGTCGCTGATCAGAGCGGCCTCAGCAAGACCGACGCCAGCAAGGCGGTGGAAGCAGTGTTTGATTCGATCAGTGGTGCGCTTGCCAAGGGCAGCGAAGTCCGCCTGGTCGGCTTCGGCACGTTTTCCGTGAGCAAGCGCAAGGCATCGACCGGACGCAACCCGCGCACCGGCGAGAAGATGGAAATCAAGGCATCTACCCAGCCCAAGTTCAAGGCCGGCAAGGGCCTCAAGGATGCAGTCAACTGATCTGACGGGTGCTGGCTGACAGCACCCGCAACGAACGCAGACTTTGAGCGGGCAGGGGTCGCAAAGCCAATTACCCCCCCGTTGAATACCGACAGCTGAAAAGGCGGCGCAACCCTGTGCCGCCTTTTTTGCGTCAGCCATCGGTTGAGGAACGGCTAACGGTGACGCGGGGCGTTGGGCCGATCAGCCCGCCTTGCGGATGGCCGCGGTCACCTCGTTGGCGCGCGCGGTAGCCTCGCGCTCGATCGCCTGCCAGTCGCGGATATAGGCCGCAGCAAAGCCATTGATGCCCTTGCGCTGATACTGTTCGACATGCGCCAGTTCGTGCGCCCAGATCCACACATTCTGCGTCAGCCGCTCGCTGGAGAACACCACCTGGCGGTTGAGCGCGACCGCGCCCTCGTCCATGTACTGCTCGGTCAGGAAGGTGCCCAGATCGACCCGGCCCGTCCCGATTGTCCAGCGGACCGAGCCGATCAGTTTCCGGTCGAAATAGGGTGCCAGGGTTTCCGCCATCGGCGCAGGGATGCTGCGCGCACCCGCGCGCGAGGATTGCGCCTCGGCATGACGGATCGCCTGGGCGAGAACCGGGGCGGTAACGCGCGCTGACCGCTGCACCAAACGACCGGACTCGCGCTGTGCCTGCGCTGCCACCCGCCGGGACGACTGGACGGATTGCTCGCCCAGCACTGCAAGCGCGCGGGCCACCCTGGGAGGCGGCGTCAGCATCTCTTCGCTCGGCCGTTCGATACAGCCACCCAGAGCCATCGCGCCCAGCCATGCCAGCGATCCCGCTGCGATCTTCAATTCATGCATGCGGGGACCGCTAGGCGATCCCTCATTGACCCGCAAGACGGATCAGGGCCTCCGGTCCTTTCTCGAGACGGTTGTTGACATTCCAGGTCAGCACAGTTTTGCCTGCGACCGTGGTCGGGCCTTCTTCGGTGTTGTTGGTGAGCACGCCGCCATCGGCGGTGATGGTGAAGGTACCCTCGGGCTTTGGCTGTGCGGCCTTGGCCGGGCTTGCGGCTGCCCCGGCCATCGCGCCAAGTCCGGCCATGTCGCCTCCGGCCCCGCCACCCGAATAGGCGGGCGCCACCACCTTGACGTTGCCATCCTTGCGCCGGGTGATCGTCACGAACGGCATCACCGCGCCGCCACCATCAATCAGCGGAAAGGCAAAGCCCTGGCCGACGGTCCCGGTAACGGCATATTCGACATCGATGATGCGGTTGCCACGATAGCGAACCGATTTCCAGCCTTCCTGCTTCTTGAGTTGGTCTACCAGTTCGGTGATGCTTTCATCACTGCCGAAATCGCCCATTCCGCCCATCTGGCCCATTCCTTCGCCATCCTTGTTCGCGGCCTGGGCTGCGTCGAAGTCCTTTCGCTGCTGCGATAGCTCGGCCGGCGTGCACTCGCGCTCGTCGGAGGTGGTCTCGTCATAGCACGGGCTGGCGGCAAACTCGGCCGGGGGAGACGACGTGTCGGTCACCACGATCTCGCCTGCATAAGTGAAGGTGAAGCTGCCATCGCGCTGCAGATCGAGCGTCGAGGTGAACTTGCCGGGTGAGAGCAGGCAACCGGCCAGCAGCAGCGGAATGGCCAGGGCCGCGATCAGGCACATCATCTTCATTTCCGTGTCCCCTTCGGTGCGACCCGGTTTGAACATAAGCGTGATTATGCGGTGGCGGTCAGGCCGGGTCCAGCATGATCAGCGCTTCGGGTGCCTTTTTGGTGCGGGTGTTGATGCTCCATTGCAGAGTCTTCATCGCGCCCGATGCGACCGGCCCGTCATCGGTGTTGTTGGTCAGGATCTCGCCATCCGTCCGGATCGTGAAGGTGCCATCGGCCTTGGGCAGACCGGCAAACAGCTTGGCCTCCTCCTTGTTTTCCATCGATCCGATCGCCTGCAGCATCGGGATCAGTCCGCTCATGCCGCCGCCCAGAAAGCCGCCATCGCCCGATCCGGAAAAGCCGGGCGCATCGATCCGGACCGCACCATTGGCGCGCGCCGCGGCTATAACGAAGGGCGGCAGGCCTCTGGTCTTCTCGATCACCGGAAAGACATAATCCTGGTCGATACGGCCCGAGGCGGCATAGTCGACCACGAACAGTCCATCGCCCTTGTGGACGATGTCGCGCCAACCCTTCTGCTTCTTGATGCGCACGATGAACTCGTCGATCGCATCGGGCGAGCCGGGATCGATCCCGCCCATCAGCTCCTTGAACATGTCGATCATGCGCGCGTCTTCTGCCTTCTTGGCCGCGCGCTGATCTTCCCATTCGCTCTTCTGCCGCTCGATCTCCGCTGCGGTGCATTCGCGCTCGATGGCCTCTTCGGTCCAGGCCTCCTCGTCCTGCAGATAGGCAGTCTTGAGCACCGCGCCATCGATCTGCGCCGGGTCACCGTAACAGGGATTGGGGATGAAATCGGTGCCCTTGCTGTCCATCGCAGCGCCCATCGCCACCAGTTGGGCAAGCCCCATAAGATGGATCTCGCCCTGATAGGCAAAGGTGAATCCGCCGCTGCGCATCACCGTCATGTCGGCGGTGAACTTGCCGGGCGACAAAAGGCAGCCGGTCAGCATCAAGGCCGCTGCGGCAGCCACCCATATCCGCGCTGCCATCTGCCCCCCAGGCCGCATCAGACTTCTCCCCGGTCCATCCGAATCGCGTAGAGCGAGATCGCCGCCGCATTGGAGACGTTCAGGCTTTCCATCGCGCTGCTGATCGGCAGCCGGGCGAGCACGTCGCAATGGCCCGCGACATTGTGCCGTAGCCCGTCGCCTTCGGCGCCGAGCACCAGCGCGATCGGGCCGGTGCCCAGCGTCTGCGCCAGAGTATCGCCTGCCTCGCCATCGAGCCCAATGCGCCAATAGCCGGCATCGGCCATTTCCTCGAGCGCGCGCGACAGGTTCACCACGCGCACCCAGGGGACGATCTCGAGCGCGCCCGATGCCGCCTTGGCCACGGTGCCCGATTCGGGCGGAGCGTGCCGGTCCTGTGTCACGATGGCCGCCGCGTCGAATGCCGCGGCGGAGCGGAAGATCGCGCCGACATTGTGCGGATCTGTGACCTGATCGAGCACGACGATCGGGCGAAGCGGATCGCCCGACAGCACATCGGCAAGCACCATGTCGTCGAGCGGTTCGACCTCGATCACCACACCCTGGTGCGGCGCATCTCGCGCGACCAGCCGCGCAAGATCGGCGACGTCGGCGAATTCGACCGGAACACCCTGCGGCAATTCCATGTCGGACAGCGATTCGCGGGTGCCGCGAATCCATCGGATCTGCCGTTCGGGGTTGTTGAAGGCTGCTTCCACCGCATGGGTGCCCCAGAATCGGGGAAACTTGCCACCTTCAAGACCGGCCTTGCGTTGCCGGTTGCGCGCGCCGCGCTTTGCCATAATTTTCGGTCTTTCTTGGGCGATCGGATCGCCGGGGATGATGATGCTAACGCTTTTCGTCCTGTCGGCATTGACAGGCAAGCGCGAATTGTTCAAGGGACCGCCTCTCGGCAAGAACGGCTCCCTCCAAGGGGCCAGCACACAGGGTTTCGACGTGTGGACAGGTGGCCGAGTGGTTAATGGCAGCAGACTGTAAATCTGCCCGCGAGAGCGTACGCTGGTTCGAATCCAGCCCTGTCCACCACCCCTTTTGGCCGGTGCCAATTTCAAGCCGGTCCCGATGCGCCCTTGGCAATCAAGACCGGATTGGGCACAACGCGGCCATGATAGAAATCATCCGCATTCCCGCCCTTTCCGACAATTACATCTGGCTGGCGCACGATCCCGAGAGCGGCGAGACTGTCGTCATCGATCCCGCCGAGGCCGAGCCCGTGCTGGCGGCGGCTGCAGAGCGCGGCTGGGCGATCACCCAGATCTGGAACACGCACTGGCACCCCGATCATGTCGGCGGCAATGCCGCGATCAAGGCGGCGACCGGCTGCACCATTACCGGCCCTGCAGCGGAGAGCGATCGCATCGCGACTCTGGACGTGCTGGTCTCGGGTGGTGACGAGGTTCGCATGGGTAAGGTGCGAGCGGATGTCATCGATGTGCCTGCGCACACCAGCGGGCATATCGCTTATCATCTGCCCGAAGAGCACTGCATCTTCGTCGGCGACACGCTGTTTGCCATGGGTTGCGGGCGATTGTTCGAAGGCACGCCCGAACAGATGTTCGACAACATGACCCGGCTTGCGGCGCTGCCCGGCGATACCATGGTGTACTGCGCGCACGAATACACCCAGTCCAACGGGCGTTATGCGCTGGCGGCAGAGCCCGGCAATGCGGACATCGTCGCACGCATGGCCAAGGTCGATGCGATGCGCTTGCGCGGCGAGGCCACCGTGCCGACCACCATCGCACTGGAGCGCGCCACAAACCCGTTCATGCGCGCGGCCAGTGCTGCCGAACTCGCCGAACGGCGCGCCGCCAAGGACAGTTTCAGGGGCTGATCCGCTCGCCCCTTTCTTTGCAAAAGGTACCGAAATGACCCAAGCGTTCATCTGCGATGCCGTTCGCACCCCCATCGGGCGCTACGGCGGCGGGCTTGCGACCGTGCGGCCCGACGATCTGGCCGCCGTGGTGCTGCGCGCGCTGCTCAGCCGCAATGCCAGGCTCGATCCCGAAGGCATCGACGATGTGCTGATGGGATGCGCCAACCAGGCAGGCGAGGACAATCGCAACGTCGCGAGGATGGCGGCTTTGCTGGCAGGCCTCCCCGACAACGTTGGCGGGGGTACCATCAACCGGCTGTGCGGTTCGGGGCTGGATGCGGTTGGCTCTGCTGCACGCGCGATCCGCGCAGGCGATGCCGACATGATGATCGCAGGCGGCGTCGAAAGCATGACCCGCGCGCCCTTCGTGATGCCCAAGGCTGGCAGCGCCTTTGCGCGCGACAATGCGGTGTATGACACGACCATCGGCTGGAGGTTCGTCAACCCGCTGATGAAGGCGGTGCACGGCGTCGATTCGATGCCCGAGACCGCAGAGAATGTGGCCGACGATTTCGCCATCAACCGCGCCGATCAGGATGCGTTCGCGCTGCGCAGCCAGCAGCGTGCTGCCGCCGCCCAGGCTTCGGGTCGGCTTGCGGCCGAGATCGTTGCGGTGACCATCCCCCAGCGCAAGGGCGATCCGCTGATCATCGACACCGACGAGCATCCGCGCATGACGTCGATCGAGGCGCTGGCGGCCCTGAAGCCGATCGTCCGGTCCGGCGGCACGGTGACTGCGGGCAATGCCAGCGGGGTCAATGATGGCGCTGCGGCGCTGATCGTTGCGTCCGAAGCTGCGGCATCGCGCCATGGCCTTACTCCGCGTGCGCGCATCATCGGCACCGCCGTCGCCGGCGTGCCGCCACGGATCATGGGTATAGGCCCCGCGCCCGCGGTACAGAAGCTGCTCGCGCGCACCGGGGTCAGGCTGGCCGATGTCGATGTGATCGAGCTCAACGAGGCCTTTGCTGCGCAGGGGCTGGCCGTGCTGCGCCAGCTTGGCCTGCCCGACGATGCGGGCCATGTGAATCCCAATGGCGGGGCGATCGCGCTCGGCCATCCGCTGGGCATGTCGGGCGCGCGGCTGGCGCTGACCGCGACCGAAGAGCTCGCCCGCACCGGCGGTCGCTATGCCCTTGCCACCATGTGCATCGGCGTGGGGCAGGGCATCGCGATGCTGATCGAGCGGGTGTAGTCCGGCAATCCGGTCCGTCGCTAGCCGTCTTCGTCACGCCCGCACGCGCAGGCATGACGGGGACAGCCGTCGCGGCGGTATCAGTCCGCCGTAGCGATCTTGGGCACCGGCTGGAAGTTGCGCACGAACGCTTCGAGCAGGCGTACGCCATAGCCGGTCGATCCGGCGGCCTTGACGTCGCTCGCGCCGCCCCAGGCCATGCCCGCGATGTCGATATGCGCCCAGGGGGTTTCGGGTTTGACAAACGCGCCGATGAAATGCGCGCCCGCCCCCGCGCCAGCGCCGCTGGCCCCAGAGTTCTTGATGTCGGCGATGGTCGATTTGGTGTCTTCGGCATAGCTGCCGTGCAGCGGCATCCGCCACAGATCATCGCCGCTCGCCTCGCCCGCCTGCAGCAGCTGCGTCGCCAGCGGATCATGGCGGCTGAACATTCCGGCATAATCATCGCCAAGCGCGGTGACGATCGATCCGGTCAGTGTCGCCATGTCGACGATCGCAGCCGGGTTCAGCTTGGCATCGGCATAGGCCACCGCATCCGCCAGCACGAGCCGTCCCTCGGCATCGGTCGAGATGATCTCTATCGTCTTGCCGTTCATCGCCTGCAGCACATCGGCGGGGCGCACCGCATTGCCATCGGGCATGTTCTCGGACAGCGCGGCGATGGCGACGACATCGACCGGCGCGCGCGATTTCGACAGCGCCAGAACCGCGCCGACCACGCTGGCCGCGCCCGACATATCGAACTTCATGTCGCCCATGCCGCCGCTGTTCTTGATCGAGATGCCGCCGCTGTCGAAGGTGATGCCCTTGCCGGCGAGCACCACTGGCCCGGCAGATGACGCGCCGCGTCCGGTGTAGCGCACGATCAGCATGCGCGGCGGCCGCGCCGAACCCCGGCCCGAGCCGAGGATCGAGCCCATCCCCAGCCGCTCCATCGCGGGCACATCGAGCGCCTCGATGCTGACGCCCGGCACTCCGGCAAAGGCCGCGCGGGTGCGTTCGACGAAGCTTTCGGGATAGATGACGTTGGCAGGCTCGTTGGAGAGGTCGCGGGCAAAGGCCATGGCCTCCACCAGCGCCTTGCCGCGGGCCTCATACAGCGCACGCGCCGCGCCCGCCGTGTCGCCCACGACGACGGTACCCGCCATCGCTGCGGCATCGCGTGCCTTGGCCTGATACAGGTCGGAGCGGTACTCGCCGATGCCCATGCCGGTGGCGAGCTCGGCCACGGCCTCGGCAGGCAGTCCACCTGCCATCACGGTGAGCGGCCCCTTGTCCTTCATCAGCGCGCGTCCGGCCATCACGCCGAGCTTCTGGATCGCCGCAGGGCTCATGTCGGTTCCGGTGCTGACGACATGGATCCGGTCCCATCCGCCGATCCCGCGCAGCGACAGCGAGCCCTGGCCCTTGTAGTCGAACTCGGCGGCCTTGAGCGCGCGGGCGATTGCATCGCGTTCGGCATCGCTCAGCGCGCTGGCACGCGTGGCCAGATCGGCCTCGCCGGTCAGCGGCAGAACCAGCGTTCCTGCCATCTGCGCAGGCGCGGCGGCAAAGGTCACCGCGCGGTGCTGGGACTTGGCCGCCTTGAGCGTAAGAGATGGCGCGACCGCGTCGCTGCGGCCCTGCGCCAGGGCAGGAGAGGCGAACGCGGTTCCCGCGAGCGCAAACGACAGGGACGCGGCGATGGCTTTGCGAAAAGTGGACATGTCAGGGGCACCCTTTGATTTTGGTCTGCTATGCCTGCCATTTCAGCAGCTTGGCTGCGGGGCGGCAAGCCTTTATCCGGGCCGGAGCGACATCGGCCATTGCGCATGGAGGGTTCCGACCCCATTGTCGAAGCATGTTCAGCCCCATCGTCATCGCCGCCATCGCCTGGGCCGTCATTCTGGGCGGAGCGGGCGGCCTGCTGACCGAGATCGGTAGCTGGTACAAGAACCTGAAAAAGCCGAGCTGGCAGCCACCCGACTGGTTGTTCGGCCCGGCCTGGACGATCATCCTGGGGCTCGCCGCCTGGGCGCTGGTGCTGGCATGGAACGGCGCTGCGACCGACGCGGATCGCGGCATCATCATCGCGCTGTATGCTGCCAATTTCGTGTTCCACTTCCTCTGGTCGCCGCTGTTCTTCAAGCTGCACAGGCCAGACTGGGCGCAGATCGAGGTGGTGTTCCTCTGGTCGTCGGTGTTTGCGATGTGCATCTGGCTGCGGCCCTATTCGGTTCTCGCAAGCTGGCTGATTGTTCCGTACCTTGTCTGGGTCAGCTTCGCTTCGGTCCTCAACGCGAAGATCGTCCAGTTGAACCGGCCGTTCGGGACAGCCAGCACGTCCTGATTTGCAGCGGAGCGCCCAAAGCACTTTGCCTTTGGGCTAAATGTGTTAACTCTGCTTGACACTTTTCAAGGGGGTAACGTGACCGATCAGAAGACGCAGATCGTGGTTGTCGGCGGCGGGGCAGGCGGGCTTGAGCTGGTGCGCAGGCTGGGCAGCAAGTACGGACGCGACAGGCACGACATCATTCTGGTCGACCGCAATCAGACCCATATCTGGAAGCCGCTGCTGCACGAAGTCGCCGCCGGCTCGCTCGATGCCAATCTCGACGAAGTCGGCTATGGTGGGCACGCCGTACGCTGGGGCTATCGGTTCTTCAACGGCACGCTGGAGAGCATCGATCGCGACACCAAGCACATCACCACCGCGCCGCTGATCGACGATCAGGGCCGCGAGGTGATCGGCCGCCACAAGATCCGCTACGATTACCTGGTGCTGGCCTTTGGCGGTGTCTCCAATGATTTCGGTACGCCGGGCGTGCGCGAACACGCGCAGTTCCTCGAGCATCGCGCGCAGGCTGACAGCTTCCGTCAGCGGCTGCTCAATGCGTGTCTGCGCGCCAACCACGAACACAACACCGGCAATGCCGACGCGCGCGTGCGTATCTGCATTATCGGCGGCGGAGCGACCGGGGTGGAGCTTTCCGCCGAGCTCTATAACGCGGCCAAGGCGCTCAGGAATTACGGGCTCGAGGTGTTCGACGAGAGCAAGCTCGAGGTGACACTGGTCGAGGCGGGGCCGCGCATCCTGCCGCAGATCGATGCCGAGCTGGCCGGGGTGGCCAAGCACGAACTCGAGCAGTTGGGCGTCAGCGTCCGCGAGAACACGCAGGTCGTCAGCGTTGCCGAGCATTCGGTGGAGACCAAGCAGGGCGAGGTCATCCCCGCCGATCTGATCGTCTGGGCCGCCGGGGTGAAGGGCGCCGATGGCGTCGACGAGATGAGCGATCTCGAGCTCAACCGCCTTGGCCAGTTCGTGGTCAAGCCGACGCTGCAGACGACGTTGGACGACCATATCTTCGCACTGGGCGACTGCGCCTCGTGCACATTGCCGGGCGAGGAACGCCCCATCCCGCCGCGCGCGCAATCCGCGCACCAGATGGCGAGCCACATCTTCGACAATCTCTGCCGGGTGCAGACGGGCAAGCCACTTAAGGACTTTGTCTACAAGGACCATGGCTCGCTGGTCTCGCTCAGCCGCTTCTCGACCGTGGGCAGCCTGATGGGCAACCTTGTCGGCGGACGCATGGCGGTAGAGGGCCGGCTGGCGCGCTGGGCCTACCAATCGCTCTACCGCATGCACCTGATCGCGATCCATGGCTGGTGGCGCGGCGTATCGCTGATCGTCATCGGCCATGTGAACCAGATCGTCCGGCCGAAGCTGAAGCTGCATTGAAGATCGGGCTGGGGCGGACATGGCTGCCCGTTCCGGCTCGGCTTAAGCCGAGCGGCGCTCGAAATTGGTATAAGTCAGCTGCAAAGCCCTCCTTTCGGCACACGCTTAGGTACCGTTCCTTGCGCCAACCTTCATGTCACACATAAGGATCCGGAGCACCAAGGAGAGCACGAGCCGCATCGTGGAAGTGCTCTATGGACGGCTCCTTTAACTGGAAGCTGTGCAACGGTTCCTCGCCCTCGATTGGCACGAGTTCGAAATTTCCGCTCTCCAGAAGTCCTGCGATCCATTCGAGGAACTGCCCGAGCGATTGCGCGAGCACGACCTTCACCTCTTCATCACGCCCGAAGATGATGACCTGGCCAACCCTGCCTGCCGGCCAGGGATCAAAATCGAGGCCTATGCTGTTACCTCCGCCGTCGCCGGTCAACGGCAGCCACCGAAGATTGATATAGGCCGGGTCCACCGCGCCTTCGGGCCAGGATCCGCCGGGAATAGCGTAAGCGTCGCCGTCGATTCCCTCGAGCGCATCCTGCCACGACTGGTGCTCTGCCATGACCTGGTGCAGCGGCAATAAGGGGAGGCCGTAGATGTGGCCCGAAATTCCGTCATTTTCCCCGTCGTGCCAGCGGTAGAGATCGCGGTACGACTGGGGCAGCTTCAGACCCATCAATTGCTCGATCTCGTCGATCTGAGCTTCGGTCGCTGGTGGATTGAACCCATGTTGGGGCAGCGGCAGGTTGGCCGCGAACCAGGCATCAAGCCGCGCAAGCACCGGCGCGATGTCCTCTTCAAGCATCGGCTTCGGGTTGCCAGCGGGGCGTTCGGGAATATCAGTCATTTCCGTCATGATCCTTCTGTTGTGCCGACGCGTGCCGAAGGCTTCACGCAGCAGCCCGCCAAGCGCGAGCATACCAACAGCCAGGCCGCCGATCAGCAGGTTGCGTCTTGTTCGATCCATGTCCTTTCACGCTGCTCAAATGCAGGCAATTGGCCCCGTTAAAACAACTCCCCCTGCATCCCGTCGGCAGGCGCGCGGAACCCCCCGACCGACAGCTTCCATGCATGACGGTTCAGTCCCGCGCGCTTGAGCGCGATGCGAAAGCGGGTGCGGATCAGCTCGGCCCACGGGCCTTGCCCGCGCATCCGTGTCCCGAAATCGGGGTCATTGTCGCGCCCGCCGCGCATGTCCTGGATGATGCTCATCACCTTGCTCGCGCGGTCGGGGAAATGGGCGTCGAGCCAGGCGCGAAAGAGAGGCGCGACCTCGTGCGGCAGGCGGACCGGGATGAACGAGGCCGACAGCGCGCCCGCCCCGGCCCCGGCAGCGACCACCGCCTCTATCTCGTGGTCGGTGATGGCGGGGATCACCGGCGAGACGTTCATGTGCACCGGGATGTCGCGATCTGCCAGCGCGCGGATCGCCGCCAGCCGTTTGCGCGGGCTTGCGGCGCGCGGCTCCAGCGTGCGCGCAATTGCCCCGTCGAGCGTCGTCACCGACAGCGCGATCGCCACCAGATCGTGCCGCGCCATCTCTGCCAGCAGATCGATGTCGGCCAGCACCCGGTCCGACTTTGTGGTGATCGCCACCGGATTGCGCGCCTCGAGGCACACTTCGAGGATCGAGCGGGTGATGCGGTACTCGGCCTCGATCGGCTGATAGGGATCGGTGTTGGTGCCCAGCGCGATGACCTTGGGGACATAGCCCGGCTTGCGCAGCGTCGCGCGCAGCAGCTTTGCCGCATCGGGCTTGGCGAACAGGCGGCTTTCGAAATCGAGCCCCGGCGACAGGTCGAGCCAGGCGTGCGTGGGCCGCGCATAGCAATAGATGCAGCCATGCTCGCAGCCGCGATAGGCATTCACCGACTGGTCGAACGGCAGATCGGGCGAGGTGTTGCGTGACAGGATCGAGCGCGGATGCTCGATGGTGACCGTGGTCCGCAGCGGGGGAGGGGTGTCGTCGACCGATACTAGCGCATCGAGCCAGTCGCCGTCGACCTGCCGCTCAGGCAATCGGAAGCGCCTGGATTCCAGATTGAGCGGGGCACCGCGGCCTTTGGGTGACGGTAGGTTCGCCATGGTCCCATCATGAAACAAAGCGGGAACAATTGCAATCTCCAACGATCGGGCAACTGTTCATCGCGTCTGAAGGCAGTCGCCGGGGCCTTTGCCTTGCCATAGCCCGGTGGGGATGCTCTGAAGGCTCGATGTTGACTGTTCCCCTCCCCATCGCGCTGCTGGTCATCGGCACTCTGTTGCTGACCACGGTGATGGCGGGCACGCTGACCAGCCGCTTCGGTCTTCCCGCCTTGATCGGATTTCTGGGGCTCGGGATGCTCGCCGGGGTCGACGGACCCGGTGGCATCGCGTTCAACGATTATGTGCTGACGCAAGGGGTTGGCGTGGCCTGCCTCATCTTCATTCTCTTTTCGGGAGGAATGGACACCAGCTGGCAGGCGGTAAAGCGGATGGTGCGGCCTGCATTGGTGCTGGCGACCTTCGGTGTGCTGATCAGCGCGCTGATCACTGCAAGCGCTGCGGTGCTGCTGCTCAAGTTCACCTGGTTCCAGGGGTTCCTGCTGGGGTCTGTGGTCGCATCGACCGATGCCGCGGCAGTGTTCGCCATTCTGCGCTCGACCGGGCTCGATCTGGAAGGCGATGTGCCTGCGTTGATCGAGCTCGAATCGGGAACCAACGATCCGATGGCGATCTTCATGGTCGGCGCTGCCTTGCTGTTCATCGCCCAGCCGGGCGCGTCGCCGCTGGGGCTGCTGCCCGATTTTGCCGGGCAGATGGCGATGGGCGTGGTGATCGGGCTTGGCATCGGCTGGCTGCTGCCTGAGCTTTTGAAGCGCAAGCATTATCGCAGCAGCGGCTTGGCGTTCGTGATCTCGATCGCCGCTGCGCTGATCGCCTATGGGCTGGCCGAAGTGATCGGAGGCAACGGGTTCCTTGCGGCCTATATCGCCGGGCTGGTCGCGGGCAACCGTAGCTATGCCGCGCGGCGGATCATCTCGACCTTCCAGGATGGCCTCGCGTGGCTGGGGCAGGTGGTGATGTTCCTGACGCTGGGGCTGCTGGTGGCGCCCACCAATCTGGTCGATGTGATCGTGCCCGGGCTTGGCATCACCTTCGTATTGATGCTGGTCGCGCGTCCGGTCAGCGTGTTCATCTGCCTTGCCCCGTTCCGTTCGCTCGACTGGCGCGCCAAGCTCTTCGTGTCCTGGGCGGGGCTGCGCGGCGCGGTGCCGATCGTGCTCGCGACCTTCCCGATGGTGGCGGGCGTGCCGGGCGCGTTCACGATCTTCAACATCGTGTTCTTCGTGGTGCTGTTGTCGAGCGTGATCCAGGGGCCGAGCATGAAATGGGTGGCCAAGCGCCTGGGGATCGGCGCGAATGACAAGCCGCGATCGGCGCTGCTTGCCATCAAGGCGCCCTGAGCTGCGCCTATTTCTCGCGTAACCTCGGCATCAGTTCGATGAAATTGCAGGGGCGGTTGCGGCTGTCGAGCTGCTCGTCGAGAATACCGTTCCAGCCATCCTTCACCGCCCCGTTCGATCCGGGCAGCGCGAAGATATAGGTGCCGCGCGAGAGCACCGCGCACGCCCTTGATTGCACCGTGCTGGTGCCGATGGTCTTGTAGCTCAGCCAGCGGAACAGCTCGCCAAAGCCCGGAATGTCCTTTTCCTTCACCCGGTCGAGCGCCTCTGGGGTGATGTCGCGCCCGGTCAGGCCCGTCCCGCCGGTGGAGATGATCGCGTCGATCTCCGGATCGTCAATCCAGTTGTTGAGCCGGCTGACCAGTGCGCCGACATCGTCGCGCTCGATCGCGCGGGTGATCAGTCGATGGCCCTTGGCCTTGATCAGACCGGCAAGGATATCCCCCGACGTGTCGTCGGCAGCGGTGCGCGTGTCCGATATCGTCAGCAGCGCGATGTTGATGGGCTTGAAGACCCGGGATTCGTCGATGGCCATCGCTTAGTTATTGTAGGTCGTGCCGACGCGCACAAGCTCCATTCCGCCTGCGTGCGGGAAACGCGGCCACATGCCCTGCGCGAGCCCCTGTGCGCTTTTCGAGGTCACCCCTGCCTGCTTCTCGTACATCCAGTAGTTGCGCAGGATGATGCCGACATAGGCGCGGGTTTCCCAATAGGGGATCGATTCGATGAACAGCAGCGGATCGCCATTGTCCTTGACCTCGGTGTTCCAGCGGCTGACCGGTAATGGCCCCGCGTTGTATGCCGCGATGATCTTGGGCAGCAGCCCCTGGGTTTCGGGGCGGTCGCGCAGGAATTCCAGATAGCGCTGGCCATATTCCAGGTTGATCGTCGGCTGGTAGAGCGCGCTGGCATCGAGCGACTGGCCGCGAGCGCGCGCCATGTCCTGCGCAGTGCCGGGGCGGACCTGCATCAGCCCGCGTGCATCTGCAGGGCTGCGCGCATCGCTGCGGAAGTTCGATTCCTGCAAGGTGTGCGCATAGACCAAAGCAGGGTCGACCCGCCAGCCATCCAGCGGCACCCAGCGCGGCGAGGGGAAACGGGCAAAGCTGTCGGGGCGGCTGCCCTGCGGCCCGTTGTGCGCCAGCCACATCTGGGTCTGCGGCATCGAAAGGTCACGTGCCAGCCGCAGCAGCGCATCGTGCGTGCTGTCCCCTGCGATCTGCGCTTCGTGGCGCAGCACCTGATCGGCCAGCGTCGATTCGCCGATCTGGCCCAGCGCGATGGCGCGCCGCACATTGGCGCGGTCCTTCAGCTGCTTCCAGTCGCTGTCGTTGAAATCGGGTGCACGCACGGTGGTGCCCGCCATGCCCAGCTGTTCGGTTGCCAGCACGCCATAAAGCGTTTCGCCATACTGGCTCGCTGCGCGCAGATTGGCCTGGACCAGATCGGGGCGACGGCAGCGCGTCGCGGCGCGCGAGGCCCAGTAATAGCCCGCAGCGCGGAGCTCCTCGTTCCAGGCATTGGCAGCGGCGCCTTCGAAGCCCTGCAGCGCGGCGGTGCAGTTGCCCAGTCGCCATCCGGCAAGGCCGGCCGTCCAGTGCGCTTCACCCACCCAGTCGCCAGCGCCATTGGCGGCAGCCCGGGCCAGGTCGAGCGCTTCGTCGTCGCGGTTCTCGATGTAATAGGACCACGCCACCCGCTGCTGCAGCTCGGTGCGCGCATGCGGGCTGAGCGGATCGGGGTATTCCGAAAGCGCGGCGGCGGCGCCGGCGGGGTCGTCTGCAACGATCCGCTCCTGGATGAGGGCGGAAAGCGCGGATGGCACCGTGCCATCGGAGACGCTGCGCGGCTTGCCGCGACGGGTCACGCCGGCAAAGCTGGCCATCTTCACCGTCATCGGTCGGTCGGGCAGGATCGTGGCGCCGCGCTTGGTGGCAAGGCCGGCCAGACGTTCGGCGTGCGGGAGTTCAGGCGCTGCGTTGAGCAGGCTCAGCAGCGGACCCATCTCTACCCGGGGGGAGTTGGCCGCCAGAAACAGTTCGGCGCGCGCGATGTCGTGCAGCAGCCCCTTGTCGCGGCTGTCGAGTAGCTCGGCTGCTCTCGACCAGTTCTGGCCGCGGATCGCGCCGAAGACCTCGGCATAGAACTGGCGGTCCGAAGACGACAGCTGGTCGGGCACCTGCGTCTTGGCCACGCGATCGGAAAAATAGCTGTAGGACGAGGTTTCGGCCCACACAGGCTGGTTGGCCATCACAAGCGCGCCCGCGGCGATCATCCATGCTTTCTTGCGCAAAATTCTACTCCACAAGCAGCAATTGCCAGCTTTGCCACGCCATGGCCTTCTCCTGCGCGATGCGATGAAACATCAGGCTGGGCTTGCGCATGACAACCGTTTTGACAGTTCCGCCACCATGGTTAAGAAAATGTAAAACTGGTGGCTTTTGCGATGGATCGTGTCCCAGCAGCGCTCTGGCGGTGTCTCCGCCTGCAACCACCAGCAATTCGGGCTGCACAAGCGCGATATGATGCATGGCGATCCGGCGCCAAGCATCGACATGCTCGGCCGCTGCCCTGCCGTCGAGCACGACCCGCGGAAAATAGGATGCACGGTACAGGGTCTCGGGCGCAAAGCCCGCCGCCGCGGCGATATTGACGATCAGCTTGCCCGCTTTGCCCGAAAGGACCGTGGTTTCGTCGTCACGCTCTGGCGCCGCGGTGATCACCATGACCTTGGCGCCCACCGCCCCATGCGGCGCAAGACAGCCTCCATCGCCTCCATCGGGACCAAGCGCTCCCTCGCTCCATGCCTGCTGGAACGCTGCGAGATCATCGGGCAGCGCAACCGTGATCGCTGGCGTGGGCTTGGGCTGCGCTGCGACCGCTGCCGGGCGGGGAGGGGACGACACCGGAGATTGGGATATCAGCGGCGCGACGGTGCGCGTCTGTGGTGCCGGATCGTCCGCCAACCAGTCGTTGGGGCTCTCGGCATAGTCCCATTCGACCCCGGCCAGCTGCCACCAATCGACCAGGCTTTGGGCCAGCTTCAGCTCATCGCTCATCGCACAAAGCACGATCGCCCGACGCCAAAGCGGGTTGACTTGCGCCACGCGGCACTATTGGAGAGGAACGGAAGGTCCATTGCATTTGTCCTTATGGCATAGGGCCGGTCCTGAGCAACGGGGAACGAACGATGAGTGAACGCGAATCCATGCCTTTTGACGTCGTGATTGTCGGCGCAGGCCCTGCTGGCCTTGCTGCGGCGATCCGGCTCAAACAGCTGGCTGCGGAAAACAACGCGGAAATCGAAGTCTGCGTCATCGAGAAGGGCTCGGAAGTCGGCGCGCACATTCTTTCGGGCGCGGTGATCGACCCGCGCGCGCTTGATGAGCTGCTCCCCGATTGGCGTGAGCAGGGCTGCCCGATGGCGGAAACCCCGGTGACCGAGAACCATCACTGGGTGCTCAGCAAGACCGGCAAGTTCGCGATCCCGCATCTGGCGACTCCCGGATTCATGCACAACAAGGGCACCTATACCGGCAGCCTGGGCAATCTGTGCCGCTGGCTCGCTGAAAAGGCCGAAGAGCTCGAAGTCCAGATTTTCCCGGGCTTTGCCGCCGCGGAGATCCTGTACAACGAGGATGGCTCGATCAAGGGTGTCGCCACCGGCGACATGGGGATCGGTCGGGACGGCGAGCACAAGGCCGACTACACGCCCGGTCTCGAGCTGCACGCACGCTACACCTTCTTTGCCGAAGGCGCGCGCGGCCATCTTACCAAGATCCTCAAGCGCCAGTTCGATCTGGAAGCCAATTGCGAGCCGCAGACCTATGGCATCGGCCTCAAGGAGCTGTGGGACATCGACCCCAAGAAGCACGTCCCGGGCCGTGTGATCCACACCCAGGGCTGGCCGCTCGACGATGCCTGGGGCGGGGGCTTCCTGTATCACCAGGCCAATGGCCAGGTCGCGCTGGGCTTCGTGGTGGCGCTGTCGTACCAGAACCCGCATCTGTCGCCGTTCCAGGAGTTCCAGCGCTGGAAGCTGCACCCCGAAATCCGCGCAATCCTGGAAGGTGGGAAGCGCGTTTCGTACGGAGCGCGTGCAATCAACGAGGGCGGCTGGCAGTCGGTGCCCAAGCTTGCCTTCCCGGGCGGCGCGCTGATCGGATGCAGCGCGGGCTTCGTCAACGTGCCGCGCATCAAGGGCAGCCATACCGCGATGAAATCGGGCATGCTCGCCGCCGAGAGCGCCTTCCGCGCGATCCAAGCGGATCGCAGCTCGGATGAACTGGCGGATTATCAGGATACGCTCAACGCCAGCTGGATCGCCGAAGAGCTCAAGAAGGTGCAGAATGTCGAGCCGCTGGTCGACAAGTTCGGCGGCACCATGGGCACGGTGCTGGCAGGGATCGACATGTGGATGCGCCAGTTGAAAATCGGTTTGCCGATCACGATGAAGCACGACCCCGACTACAAGCACATGGGCCGGGCCGACATGTACCGGAAGCCTGATTATCCAAAGCCCGACGGCGTGATCACCTTCGACCGGCTGTCCTCGGTGTTCCTGTCGAACACCAACCACGAGGAGGACCAGCCGGTCCACCTCCAGCTCAAGGATCCGGCGTTGCCGGTAACCTACAACCTGCCTTTGTACGACGAGCCGGCGCAGCGTTACTGCCCGGCCGGGGTGTACGAGATCGTCGGCGAGGAAGAAGGCAACCCGCGCTTCCAGATCAACGCGCAGAACTGCGTCCACTGCAAGACCTGCGACATCAAGGAAATGAGCCAGAACATCAACTGGGTGGTCCCCGAAGGCGGCGGCGGCCCGAACTATCCGAACATGTGATGTCCTTGAACCCTTCCCATGTTGGGAAGGGTTCGACCCGCGGGAGCCGTGGTGCTGATCGAAACCGCCTTTGCCAAGGTCAACCTCGCCCTGCACGTGCGGCGTCGGCGGGGCGATGGCTATCATGACATCGAGAGCCTGTTTGTCTTTGTCGACAGCGGCGATGTCCTGCGCGCTGAACTGCGCGATGATGGCGTGCTTGCGCTCAGCATTGATGGACCGTTTGCGGCCGGGCTGGACGATGGGCCGGAAAATCTGGTGCTCCGCGCCGCAAACAGCCTCAAGCTCTCCGCTTGGCCCACGCCTGCGCTCGCGAACACGGATGGGGGCGCACAATTCGGCGCCAACCTCTACCTCACCAAGAACCTGCCGGTCGCCTCGGGCATCGGTGGCGGGTCGGCGGACGCGGCCGCGGCGCTGCGCCTGCTCAACCGGCTTTGGCGGTGCGGCCTTGACGATGCGGCGCTATGCGCGATCGGAGAGACGCTGGGGTCGGATATTCCCGCCTGCGTGATCAGCCACACATTGCGGGTGGATGGGCGCGGCGAGGCGCTTGCGCCGCTTGATCTGCCCGGGCTTGCGGGCACGCCGATCCTGCTGATCAATCCAGGCATTCCGCTGGGCACTGCGCCGGTGTTCAAAGGCTGGGACCAGCACGATCGGGGCACGCTCGACAGTTCCAGCCTTGCTGCGATCATCGATTCCGGACGCAACGACCTGGAAGCGCCGGCGCGCGCGCTGGTGCCAGAGATCGGTGCTGTGCTCGATACGCTGGATGCGCAGCCCGGGGTCCTGCTGTGCCGGATGTCGGGAAGCGGAGCGACCTGCTTTGCATTGTTTCGCAGCGGTGCCGATACAGATGCCGCGCATCAGGCGATCCGCCGCGCGTATCCTGACTGGTGGGCCATGCGAGGTACTCTGCGATGAGCAGCTTCCAGCCCTATGACCTGATTGCGCCCGTCCCTGGTGCGCCGGGTGCCAACATTCTGATAGTGGCCGATCATGCCAGCAACCATGTCCCCGCAGGGATTGATCTGGGCGTGGCCGACGACGTGCTGCAGCGCCATGTCGCGATCGACATCGGCGTGGCCGGCGTATCGCGAAAGCTCTGCCAGGTTCTGGGCTGCGGCGCGGTGCTGGCGGGCGTGTCGCGTCTGGTGATCGATTTCAACCGCGAAGAAGACGCGCCCGGCCTGATCCCTGCAGTCAGCGACGGTATCGCGATACCGGGGAACGCCGGGGCCGATGTCGAGGCCCGGCTGGCGGCCTTCTATCGCCCCTATCATGCCGCGGTCGCCGCCGCGCTCGAGAGTATTGAGCGACCCTTCATCCTGTCGCTGCACAGTTTTACACCAAGCCTTGCCATCAGGCCCAAAGAGGTTCGCCCCTGGGACATCGGCATTCTCTACAACCGCGACGACCGCGCTGCGCGCATTGCCATTCCCCTGCTCGAACAGGCGGGGCTGCATGTCGGTGACCAACTGCCCTATGCCGGCACCGCGCTCAACGCGACGATGAACCTGCATGCCGAGGATCAAGGCCGTCCCTATCTGGGCGTCGAGATGCGCCAGGACCATGTCGGCTCGGATACGGGCGTCCGGCGGATGGCAGAAGCGCTCGCGCCTGTTTTGCTGACCTGCAGCAACAGACTTGCGTAAAGCCGTGCTTTTTGGAAAGAGCGCCACCAAAGAAAGGCCTCATCATGACACATTCGTTCGATAAGTCGAAACTGCCCAGCCGCCACGTCTCGGTCGGACCCGAGCGCGCGCCGCATCGCAGCTATTATTACGCCATGGGGCTGACCGAGGAGGAGATCGGGCGGCCTTTTGTCGGCATCGCCAGCGCGGGCAACGACAGCGCGCCGTGCAACACCACGCTTAATGCGCAGGCCGATCTGTGCCGCGATGGCGTGAACGCAGGCGGCGGAATGCCGCGCCGGTTCAACACCATCACCGTCACCGATGGCATCGCCATGGGCCATCAGGGCATGAAGAGCTCGCTGGTCAGCCGCGAGGTGATCGCCGATTCGGTCGAACTGTCAGTGCGCGGGCATTGCTATGATGCGCTGGTCGGCTTTGCAGGGTGCGACAAGTCGCTGCCCGGCATGATGATGGCGATGCTGCGGCTCAACGTACCGTCGATCTTCGTCTATGGCGGGTCGATCTTGCCCGGCCATTTCGGCGGCAAGGATGTGACCGTGGTGGACGTGTTCGAGGCCGTGGGCCAGCATGCCGCGGGCAACTGCCCGCTCAAGGACCTGACCGCGCTGGAAAAGGTCGCCTGCCCCGGGCATGGCGCGTGCGGGGGTCAGTTCACCGCGAATACCATGGCATGCGTGGGAGAGGCGATCGGCCTCTCGCTGCCGAACAGCAACATGATGCCTGCACCTTATGAAAGCCGCGCCGATATTGCGATTGCCGCTGGCAAGCAGGTGATGGAGCTGCTGGCACTAAACCTGAGGCCGCGTGATATCTGTACGCGCGAAGCCTTTGAAAATGCTGCACGCGTGGTCGCGGCTACTGGCGGATCGACCAACGCCGGGCTGCATCTGCCTGCCATGGCGAGCGAGGCCGGGATCGATTTCGATCTGTTCGACGTCGCCGAGATGTTCAAGTCGACACCCTATATCGCCGATCTCAAACCCGGTGGGCGCTATGTTGCAAAGGACATGTACGAGGCTGGCGGCGTCTACATGCTGATGAAGACGATGCTGGCCAATGGACTGCTCCACGGCAACTGCATGACGGTGAGCGGCAAGACGCTGGGAGAGAACATCGACGAGGTCACCTGGAACCCTGACCAGAAAGTGATCTATGACGTCAAGACGCCGCTCAGCCCTACCGGCGGTGTCGTCGGCCTCAAGGGTTCGCTGGCGCCCGATGGCGCGATTGTCAAGGTGGCGGGGATGGCGCGGCTGCAGTTCACCGGCCCGGCACAGGTGTTCGATTGCGAAGAGGATTGCTTTGCCGCAGTCGAGGCGCGCCAGATCGCGGAAGGCTCGGTCATCGTGATCCGCTACGAAGGTCCCAAGGGCGGTCCGGGCATGCGCGAGATGCTGTCGACCACCGCCGCGCTTTACGGCCAGGGCATGGGCGAGAGCGTCGCTTTGATTACTGATGGCCGCTTCTCGGGCGCGACGCGCGGCTTCTGCATCGGCCATGTTGGGCCGGAGGCTGCCGATTGCGGTCCGATCGCACTGGTCGAGGACGGCGATCTCATCGTGATCGATGCCGAAGCCGGAACGATCGACCTGCTCGTCGATGACGCGATGCTGGCCGAGCGTCGTGCCGCATGGCAACCGCGCGAGAATGACTATCAGGCAGGTGCCCTTTGGCGCTATGCGCAGAATGTCGGCCCTGCGAGCAAGGGCGCGCTCACACATCCCGGCGCCAAGGCGGAAAAGCATGTTTATGCGGACATCTGACGCGCTCGTCCTGCTGTTGCTCTCGGGCGCAGCAGCGGCGTGCTCGGCCGACACGGAGTCCGACGCCGAATTGCCGAGCGGCGGCGATGACAGCCGCATCGCCTGCGCGCTGGGCAACGAGACCGAGTTCACCGAGCAATGCGACGCCGAGCGCGTGCAGAACGGCGATCGGCGCGAACTGGTAATGCGTCACCCGGATGGTGGTTTCCGCCGGTTCGAGATCGTCAGCGATGGCCGCGGACTGGTCGCGGCCGATGGCGCCGAGGAAGCGGTGGTCACGCCGCTCGCCGATGGCCGGATCCAGCTGACGGTGGGCGAGGACCGTTATCGCATTCCCGCGACGATCAAGCCTGGCGCGGGCGGTGGCTGATACCGGCACAGCCGTTCTGACGGTCGCGCAGATGGTCGCGGCTGAACAAGCGGTGTTCGATACCGGCGTGTCGGTCGATGCGCTGATGCTGCGTGCGGGAACCGCCGCCGGCGAAATGATCTGGCGGATCGGCGGTTGTGTCCCGACGCTCGTCTTGTGCGGTCCCGGCAATAATGGCGGCGATGGCTATGTTATCGCACAGTCTTTGCGCGACAAGGGGGTGCCGATAACAGTCGCAGCGCTGGCCGAACCTCGTACCGAGGCCGCGCGCAAGGCGCGGGCGCGGTTCGCCGGCGAGGTCATCGCGCTGGCCGATGCTGTACCGGCGCCGCAGATCGTGGATTGCCTGTTCGGCAGCGGGCTGACGCGGCCCCTCGATGCTCCGGTCTGGGATCGGTTCAAGGCACTGGTCCTGAGGGCGCGCCGCAGCTTTGCGGTCGATCTGCCCAGCGGCGCCGATGCCGATCGCGCGGTATGGCTCAACGATCCCTTGCCATTCGACCATGTCCTGGCGCTGGGTGCGTTGAAATATGCGCATGTGCTGGAGCCGGTCGCCAGCGACTGCGCCACGCTCAGCCTCATCAAAATCGGTGTGACATCACCTGACAACGCCGCAACCCGGATCACCAGGCCGCTGATCGCGCCGCCGGATGCCCGTTCCCACAAATACCGGCGCGGCCTGGTTATGGTGCTGGCAGGCGCGATGCCCGGGGCAGCGTTGCTCGCGGCCCGCGCCGCACAGGGCACCGGGGCAGGCTATGTCAAGATTCTGGGGGCAGGGGAGCCGCCTGCAATGCTCCCCGCCGATATCGTCTGGCAACGTGCGGATGACGCGGCTGCCGTGGCCGAAGCACTCTGCGATCCGCGCATTGGCGCGGTGCTGGCGGGACCTGGCCTGGGACGCGATTGTGCAGCAGAGGCGCTGCTCGATGCCGCTCTGGCCTGTCCGTACCCGCTGGTTCTCGATGCCGATGCGCTGCATCTGCTGGGCAGCCGGCGGGACGCGGTGCGGGACCGCGAGGCGCCGCTCTCGCTCACCCCGCACGATGGCGAGTTTATCGCGCTGGCAGGCGAGGAGGATGGGGCCCTCAACAAGGCCGCTCGCGCCGTAAGCCTGGCTGCGGCGCTTGGCGCCTGTGTGCTCTACAAGGGCGCGGACAGCGTGATCGCAGCGCCTGATGGCGGCACCATCATCGCCGACCGCCGCTGCACCTGGCTGTCGGTGGCGGGCACCGGCGATGTCCTTGCCGGATGCATTGCCGCACGGCTTGCCAATCATGGTGAGACAATGCATGCGCTGGCCGAGGCGGTCTGGTTGCACGACCGCGCGGCGCGCAACGCAGGACCAGCCTTTACGGCCTGGCAACTCGCTGAAGCGCTGCCGCTGGCGGTGGAGTTCTGTCTTGAACGATGAGCTGATCGTGCGGGTCGCCGCGCGGGGAGATGGTGTCACTGCTTCGGGTCGTCATGTTGCGGGCGCTGCCCCGGGGGACACGATCGCACCCGATGGCGCCGTCATCCCCGGCCCGCATCACGCGACGCCGCCATGCCCGCATTTCGGCTCATGCGGCGGGTGCAGCCTGCAGCACCTCGATGATGAGGCGCTGGCTGATTTCGTGCGCGAGCGCGTCACCGGTCCGTTGATCGCCAAAGGCATAACCATAGGCGAAGTGCGCCCTGTCCACCTCTCGCCCCCGCGCAGCCGCAGGCGCGCAAGCCTGCGCTATACCCGCATGAAATCGGCGGCAACCCTGGGTTTTGCCGGGCAGGGCAGCCACGATCTGGTCAATATCCGCAGCTGCGAGATCGTGGCGCCAAGACTGTTTGACGTCATGACGGCGGTGCGGGGGCTGGTCGCGAAATGGCCCAAGCCCAAGCTGTCAGGCCAGGTCGAGCTTGCCGAGATCGACCAGGGCATCGACGTGCTGATCACCGGGCTGGCGCCAAGCAGCGTCGCCGAGCATGAGATGCTGTCTGCCTTTGCCGAGACGCAGGGCCTTGCCCGGCTGTCGATCGATCAGGGCTATGGCCCCGAGACCCAATATGAACCGGTGCCGGTGACGGTGAGCTTTGGCGATGTCGCGGTGCGCTTCCCGCATGCGAGCTTCCTGCAGGCCACCACCGATGGCGAAGCCGCCCTGGCGGTAGCCGCGCGCGAGGCGCTGGCGGGTGCACGGATGGTCGCGGACCTGTTTGCGGGCCTTGGCAGCTTTGCCTTCCACCTGAGCGAGCCGGGGCGCAAGCTTTATGCCGCAGAGGCCGCGCGCGATCCGGTGCTGGCGCTGACCCAGGCGGCCAATGCGCGCCAGTTGCCGGTGTTTGCCGAGCATCGCGATCTGTTCCGCAATCCGCTGCAGGCCTACATGCTTAGCCGCTTCGACGGGCTGGTGCTCGATCCGCCGCGCGCCGGGGCCGAGGCGCAGATCGCCGCCATCGCCGCGTCCAGCCTCAAGCGGTTGTGCTATGTGAGCTGCAACCCGGCGACCTTCGCCCGCGATGCGCGGACCCTGTGCGATGCCGGGTTCGAGCTCAAGACGGTGTGGCCGGTCGGGCAGTTCCGCTGGTCAACCCATGTCGAATTGGCCAGCGAATTCGTCCGCGCCGGCTGATTTCAGCCGTGCAGATGCAGGTCGAAGATCGGAATGGCCGCATGAAAGACCAGCACGATCAGGCACAGGCTGGATGAGGCGAACAGCAGGAAGCGGATCGCGACGCGGTTGACGGTCGCCTGCAGCAGGCTGTGCGCCACTCGCAGCGCAACATACAGCCACGCGACCGCAAGGTTCATGCCTTCTCCATGGCCGATGATGGCAAGCACGATACACACCGCATAAAACACCGTAGGTTCAGCCAGCAGGTGGTTGTAGTTGTGCGCTTTCCACTGGACCTCTGGAGGCAGCACGGCATCGAGGTCCTTTCCGGTGCCACCCTTGAGATTGGCGACATCGATCTTGGCGCGCTGCATCGCCGGTATGCGGGTGACGTACATCCACAGCCACATGACCATGGTCCAGGCGAGAAGGATGACGACGGGTTGGAGAATGGCGCTGGTCATGGGTGCGTTTCCTTCAGAGCGTGGCGAGCAGGGCGCGAACGGCCAGCACGATGAGGCACAGTGTCGAGGCGAGGAACAGCAGGAAGCGGGTCTGGACCTTGTTCACCGTGGCCTGCCAGATACTGTGCACGATCCGGATCAGCGCATAGCCCCAGGCGAGAGCGACGTTCAGGCCATCGGTGCCGGCACCGGCGATCGCGATGATCGCAATGGTCGCATAGAAGATCGTCGGCTGTTCCATGAGGTGCGCGTAGTTGTGGGATTTCCAGGCCACCTGCGGGGGCAGTGCGGGGTCGAGATCGCTTCCCCGGCCACCAGTGGCCTGCGAAATGTCGACACCCATTTTCCTGGCTGCCGGTAGCCGCGTTCCGGCCATCCAGAACAGCATGACAAGCGACCAGAGCACCAGCACCGCGGCTGGCGTGAGTATGTTGGCGGACATCGGCAGTTCCCTCCCCTGCGATACAGGGAAGGAAACTGCGTCAGCCTTAATAGATTGTCAATCGCAACTTAATTGCGATTCAGCGGGTGATGCTGACCACATTGTCGGCGCGCCAGTGCGGGCGGGCCTCGCCGGTGTACATCGACTGCATCGGCTCGTCGCCGACGGTATAATGGTCGCTGGTGCCGAAGCCGTTGAACGCAGTGCGCATCGCCGCGCCATAGGCACCGATCATGCCGATCTCGATATAATCGCCAGCCTTGATGTCCGCAGGCAGCGGGAAGGGGCCGGCCATGTAATCGATATCGTCACAGGTCGGGCCAAAGAACGCGAAGTCGGCCATCGTGCTGCTGCGCGTGTCGCCCAGATAGCGGACGGGAAAGCGCCAGCCGATATGCGCGGCATCGAACAGAGCGCCATAAGCTCCGTCGTTGATATACAGTTCCTCGCCGCGGCGCCGGTCGACGCGAACGATGATCGAGTTGTACTCGGCGCACAGCGCGCGGCCCGGTTCGCACCACAGTTCGGCCGAATAGCTGATCGGCAGGCTTTCGAAGGTGCGTTCGATGATCGCGAAATAATCCTCGAGAGGCGGGGGCTGCATGCCGGGATAGGCCGACGGGAAGCCGCCACCGACATCGATGACGTCGACGGTGACCGATGCATCGACGATTGCCGCGCGGACGCGGTCAAGCGCCTGAACATAGGCGTGCGGGCTCATCGCCTGGCTGCCGACGTGGAAGCAGATGCCAAGGCTGTCTGCGGCCTGACGGGTTGCCATCAGCAGGTCACGCGCTTCGGTGAGCTCGGTGCCGAACTTGGACGCAAGGCTAAGCTCGGAATGCTCGGACGAAACCCGCAGCCGGACGCACAGCGTCAGATCCTCGGGCGCGCCGGTAGCGGCCACGATCTTGTCGAGCTCTTCGCGGCAATCGAGCGAGAACACGCGCACGCCGTGCGTATGATAGGCCTCGGCGATCGCTTCGGGGGTCTTGACCGGGTGCATGAAGCACAGGGTCGCTTCCGGAAGCGTTTCGGCCACCAGACGGACCTCGGCGATCGAGGCGACGTCGAAATGTGTGATTCCCGCATTCCACAGCACGCGCAACAGGTCGGGCGAAGGATTCGCCTTGACCGCATAAAGCGATTTGCCGGGGAAACGATCAACGAAGAACCTGGCCGCGCGCGTTGCCGCCTGCGGTCGGTCCAGCGTAACCGGCTGTGCCGGTGTCAGAGCCTGAATCAGCTCCAGCGCATCAAGGAAATTGTGCAACTCAAGGGACCCCCAAAAAAACAGAACAAACAACAAGGCTGCCTTGCGGTTATTGGAAGTCCCCCTGGGGCAGCGGACCGCGTAAATAGGGCGCGACTGTTTGCATGTAAAGTGGAAAATTGCGCGGAGTTTATCACCCCAGACGGTCGCGAAACGCCTCGTATCCGAACGACCGAATTTCCTTCAGGCTGTCGTCCCCGCTGTTCCACAGCCAGATAGCAGGCAGTGGTACGCCATTGAAAGTATTGGTTTTTACCATCGAGTAGTGCGCCTGGTCGAGAAACGCGAAGCGTTGCCCTGGCTCCATCGGCCCGGGCAGGCCATAGTCGCCGATGATATCGCCTGCCAGACATGAGGGCCCGCCGAGCCGTATCACCTGTGCGTCGGGCCGCTCCCCGAGCATGGCGGGGCGATAGGGTGCCTCGATGACATCGGGCATATGGCAGGTGGCCGAGATGTCGGTGATTCCCACCTTCATGCCGTTGTCGAACACATCGAGCAGTTCGCCGACCAGAATGCCCGCGTCGAGCGCCACGGCCTCGCCGGGCTCGAGATAGATCTCGCAGCCGGTGCGCGCCTTCACCGCGATAAGGAAATCGACCAGGTCATCGCGCTGATAGTCCGCCCGAGTAATATGGTGGCCGCCACCAAAATTCAGCCATTTCAATTGGTTGAAATAAGGTTCGAGCAAGGGTTCGAGCTTGGCCCAGATTTCCTGCAATGGCAGCAGGTCCTGCTCGCACAGCGAATGGAAGTGGATGCCCGACACGCCCTCGAGATGCTCGGGGCGAAGCTGGTCGATCGGGTGACCCAAGCGGCTGTGCGGCTGCGACGGATCGTACTTCGGGGTCTCGCCCAATGGCAGCGCAGGGTTGATCCGCAGCCCGATGTCGAACTGCTCACCCTTGGCGCGTGCCTCGGCCACCAGCGGTGCGAATCGCGCGATCTGGCCGGGGCTGTTGAAGATGACGTGATCGGACAGCGTCAGGATTTCGCGCAGATCCTCGGCCTTGTAGCCCGCGCAATAGGTTGCGACCTCGCCTGTATAATGTTCGGTCGCCAGCCGCGCTTCCCACAGGCCCGACGAGCAGGTGCCGTCGAGGTACTCGCCCACCACATCGCCCAATTGCCAGAACGAGAACGCCTTGAGCGCAGCGAGCATTTTGATCCCCGCCCGGTCGCGGACATCGGCAAGGATCGCCAGATTGCGCCGTACCGCTGCCTCATCGACCACGAATGCGGGCGAGGGGACGCGGTTGAGATCGAAATGCCGGAACGCGCCGGGATCGCCAGCCTTGGTTTCCATCGGGTAGCTTGACCTCTTTTAAGTCGGTTTCCCGCGAAGGCGGGAACCCATCACCTAAGCTTGAGCCTAGATGCACCAGAAGGAGATGGGCCCCTGCCTTCGCAGGGGACCGAGTTAACTCAAAACGCCAGCGGCGCGTCGAGTTCCTTCACCTGCCAGGGCAGGCCGTGCTGGTTGAGCATGTCCATGAACGGATCGGGATCGAACTGCTCCATGTTGAACACCCCCGCACCCGTCCATTTGCCGGTGAGGATCATTGCCGCGCCGATCATTGCCGGAACGCCGGTGGTGTAGCTCACCGCCTGGTTGCCGGTCTCGGCATAGGCGTCCTCGTGATCGCAGATGTTGTAGACATAGACCGTCTTGTCCTGGCCATCCTTCACACCGGTGGCGATGTCGCCGATGTTGGTCTTCCCCTTGGTGGTCTCGCCCAGCGAGGCAGGCTCGGGCAGCACGGCCTTGAGGAACTGCAGCGGGATGATCTCGCGGCCTTCATACATCACCGGATCGATCCGGGTCATGCCAACATTCTGCAGGACTTCCAGATGCTTGAGGTAGGCATCTCCGAAGGTCATCCAGAAGCGGATGCGCTTGATCTCGGGATAATGCTTGGCGAGCGATTCGAGCTCCTCATGGTACATGAGGTACATGTTTTTCTCGCCGACGGCCTCGAAGTCGAACACCTGCTTGTGGCTGAGCGCAGGGCCTTCGACCCACTCGCCATCCTGCCAGTGCCGCGAGGGGGCGGTCACTTCGCGGATGTTGATCTCAGGATTGAAATTGGTGGCGAAATGCTGGCCGTGGTCGCCGCCGTTGCAATCGAGGATATCGAGCGTGTCGATCCGGTCGAGCAGGTGCTTCTTGATATAGCTTGCAAAAACGCTGGTGACGCCGGGGTCGAAGCCCGAGCCGAGCAGCGCCATCAGGCCTGCTTCCCTAAAGCGGTCGTGATAGTCCCACTGCCAGCCATATTCGAACTTGGCCTCATCGCGCGGCTCGTAGTTCGCGGTATCCATGTAATGCACGTCGGTGCGCAGGCACGCGTCCATGATGTTGAGATCCTGATAGGGCAGCGCCAGGTTGCACACGAGGTCGGGCTTCACCCGCTCGATCAGCGCCGAGGTTGCATCGACATCGTCGGCATCGACCTGGGCGGTGGCAATCTTCACTCCGGTACGCGCCAGAACCGATTCGGCGATCGCGTCGCACTTGGCCACGCGGCGGCTTGCCAGCGTGATCTCGGTGAATATGTTCGCGTTCATTGCCATCTTGTGCACCGCGACCGAACCCACGCCGCCTGCACCGATCACCAGAATCTTGCCCAAAGCCGTCTCTTCCTTATTGCTGGAATTGCTGTCAGCGGGTGCATATAGAGGCTCTGCATGACAGAACCAAGTGATCCCCTTCGCGCAGACCGCAAACCCAGCCGTGAGGGCATCGAGCGCGCCGCGAAGAAAATCTCGGCGATTCTTCCCCCGACGCCGCTGATGCCGTTGAAGCATGACGGCATGACCCTGTGGTGCAAGGCAGAGTGCCTGCAGCCGATCGGCGCGTTCAAGATCCGCGGAGCATGGCACCGATTGTCCGACCTGACCGAGGAAGAGCGCGCGCGCGGTGTCGTCGCCTTTTCAAGCGGCAACCATGCACAGGGCGTCGCCTGGGCGGCGAAAAGGCTGGGGATCAAGGCGACCATCGTTATGCCCGCCGATGCGCCGAAGCGCAAAATCGAATCGACCCGCGGCTATGGCGCGGAAATTATCCTGTACGATCGTCGCAGCGAAGATCGCATTGCCATCGCCAGCAGGATCGCGGCGGAAACCGGCGCGGTTGTGGTGCCCAGCTTTGATGATCCCTGGATCATCGAAGGGCAGGGCAGCACCGGGCTCGAGGCGATGGTGCAGATCATCGCGCAGGCCGGGATCCATCCGCACCGGGTGGTGACCTGCTGCGGCGGGGGCGGGCTTGCCGCAGGCATTGCGCTTGCCATGCCCGGCGCCCGGATCACCGTTGTCGAACCCGATGGCTGGGACGACATGGGCAATTCGCTGCGCGCCAAGAAGATCGTGCCGGTGGCGCCCGACGCGCCCGATACGGTGTGCGACGCGCTGCTGACCCCGCGCGTCTCGCCGCTGACGTTCGAAATCCTCAAGGAGCGCAAGGCCGACGCTGTCAGCGTTTCGGATGCGCAGGTGTTCCGCGCGATGCGGCATGCGCATGAGCGGTTGCGGCTGGTGCTGGAGCCGGGCGGGGCAGCCGCACTCGCCGCCGTGCTCGAAGGCAAGGTCGAGGTCGATGATCGCACGTTGATCATTCTGTCGGGCGGAAATGTCGATCCGGCGCTGTTTTCCAAGGCGCTTGCCTCGTGAGCGACCGGTGACACCAGCCAGCGAAAGCCGCAGGGCAGACCTGCAATCGGCACTGATCCGCGTCGCCCAGCAGGACCGCGAAGCACTGCGGACTGTCTATGCGATGACGTCCGCGAAACTGCACGGCGTTTGCTTGCGTATCTGCACCGACAGGGGCGCGGCGGAGGACGTATTGCAGAACGTGTATCTCAAGGTGTGGCAGCGTGCCGGATCGTTCGATCCGGCCAAGGCGAGTGCTATCGCCTGGCTGTGCGCCATTGCACGCAACGCGGCGATCGATTGGCGTAGAAGCCAGCGTTATGAAGACCCGCTGCCTGCCGATCTGGGCGAAACCCTTGTCGACGAGACCGCAGACCCTGCGGCGGATCTCGCCCAGGCGGGCGAGCGCGCGCAAATCTTCTCCTGTCTTGAAGAGCTGGAACCGGTGCGCGCCACTGCGATCAAGGCGGGCTTCTATCAGGGCCTCAGCTATCCCGAGATCGCCGAGGCCATGGACAAGCCGGTGGGTACGGTGAAAAGCTGGATCCGCCGCGGTCTGATGCAGTTGAAGGAGTGCCTGTCGCGTGAGCAGTGATGCCATGCCCGAACGGTCCGCCTTGGCGGCTGAATTGGCTCTGGGCCTGTTGGACGGCGCAGATCGCGCCTCCGCGCTTCGGCTGGTGCTGTCCGACCCCGGCTTTGCTGCCGAGGTCGATGGCTGGCGCGCGCGGCTGGCGCCGCTGTATGACGGCTTTGCCGATGTCGCTCCACCCAGCGGGCTGATGGCGCGGATCGATCAGGCGATCGATGCCGAAGCGGCCGCAGATCAGGTGACGACCCTGATGCCCGCACCCCGTGCGCAGGGCGGGTGGAAGATCGCGACCTTCGCCGCATCGGCGGTGGCAGCCATGCTTGCGCTGGCATTGGTGTGGCCCAGCCCGCAATCCCCGGGTCCGGCGCCGCAGGACAAGGCCGATGTCGCCGTTGCCCAGCTCACCGGGCCGATCGACGGCTTGCTGCTGACCGCGCGCTATGACAGCAGCACGTCCGAAATGCTGGTGCGGGTGGAAGGCATGCCGGTCACCGAGACCGAGCCCGAATTGTGGATCGTCCCCGCCGATGGCCAGCCGCGCCGTCTGGGCCGTCTGCTGCGGGGAGGGGTCACCCGCATCGCTATCCCCGAAGGGCATCGCAAGTTCATCGACCCGGTGAGCGAACTGATTCTCACGATGGAGCCCAAGGTGCTTCCCGATCCCGACAAGCCCAGCGCGCCCACGGTCGCCCAGGGCCGGTTGCAGCGGATTTGATCCAGCCCTCATATCGCCGCAAAATGGCTGCCATATCGTCATCCACGCGCACGCGGGGGTCCCGCTTTTGCGCCACCGTCGCATAGCGGGATCCCCGCCTTCGCGGGAATGACCGGGATATAACGCCCGCGACAGGGCGATTTGCGACACCTTGGGTCCTGCAAACCCGCCCCATTTCACAATTGTTAATCCGTGCGCATCCGGCCTTCGCTTCGCTGCGTAGCTGCCCCCGTATCCCGCTTCCCCGGCGGATACGGACAACCCACGGAGACTTCCCCTATGCTGAAAATTCTTGCCCCCAGCCTTCTTGCCGCAACCGCTGCTGCGACCCTTGCGTTTGCCGGACCCGCCCTCGCCAATCACCACAAGGGCGCCGATCACGCGATGGTTGGTGGCGCGGCCATGTACCCGGCCAAGACGATCGTCGAGAACGCCAGTGCAGCCCCCAACCTCACCACTCTGGTCGCTGCCGTCAAGGCGGCAGGCCTGGTCGACACGCTGGCCTCGCCCGGCCCGTTCACCGTCTTCGCCCCGACTGATGATGCGTTCGCCAAGCTGCCCGCCGGCACCGTGGAAACGCTGGTGAAGCCCGAGAACAAGGGTCTGCTGACCACGATCCTCACCTATCATGTCGTCGCCGGCAAGGTGACCGCGGCAGATGTCGTCGCGCTCATCAAGCAGGGCGGTGGCAAGGCCATGATCAAGACCGTGCAGGGCGGAACGCTCACCGCCTCGCTGCAGGGCAAGAATGTCGTCCTGACCGACGCCAAGGGCGGTAAGTCGATCGTGACCCAGACCGATGTCATGCAGAGCAACGGTGTGGTGCATGTGATCGACACCGTGGTGATGCCGGGTTAACCCCTTAGCCCCAGGCACATCACAGGCCCGCCGGTCCCCCCAGACCGGCGGGCCATTTT